>JAGVJQ010000129.1 GCA_020051015.1 Gammaproteobacteria bacterium | reverse complement strand
TCCGTCAGATTTAATAGATAATTTGGGGTATAGTAAAAATAATGCTCCTATTGGTATGTTATTAAATAAAACTATGGAGTTATTTATTGATTTAGAAGAACGAGGAATAACTATTCCATGGGTAATTTATAAACCAGGTTCAGTTTTTCCGTTTACTCGTATTTTGGGTTTAGATAGTAAGCGCAAATATATGCCTAATGGCATATTAAAGGCTTCTGCGGGTGCTAGAACAGTCTTTATGCTGCCAAAAATAGGATGTGTAACTCAGCATGTTAATTTGCAACGTGATTATAATATAAAGCTGCCGGCCCCAAAATCTTTATATGAGCAATGGAGTGTTTTTAAGGAAGTTGTTAATAGTGATATATCAAAATCAGACTGGTTTGCTTGTGTTTTGTATTTCTCGCATTCCTGGCAAGAGATGCTGCATTCAAGTTCTAGTTGGAAAGACCTCAAACTTTATTTACATGAACTAGCATGGCAGAACTATGAGTTCAGTCGAAATCAAATATACTATGATTTAGCTTTTTCTTTAATTCAACAAAAACGAAATTTGAAACCTAATCCTTATTTAACAGATGTAGCAAGACATTTACTCAATATAGCAATAGGCGGCATTCCTGGGTTTACCCCAGCAGTCAATAATGACTCTTTACCGATTTCAGTTTTGCAAAGTGCTTATATTAATTCTTACTCCATGAAATACATCCCAACAATTATTCAACCTACAGACTATCTTTTTGAGAATTCGGTGTTACCTATTTATTTTTCGATGCAAAATCCAACTTTGTTGAATTTCTCACCAAAATCACGAAAATTATCCAGTACATTAGTGGAAATGAGAGAGTTGGAGCATATATCTAATATTTTTTTAAAAGAATTGGCAAAAGATAGTATAATTTGCTCGGATACGATACTTAATCAAGTTGCAAACAATATTGAATTTCGTTATTTTCATAATGAAGTAGATATCCACAATATTATTGCTCCAGCAGAAAAAATTCTTTCAGTGGATGATAGATTTAGTTATGTAAGTAGCGAGAGTGAGAATACAAAATTAAGCTTTGCAAAAGATGCAAAATTTTTACGTGGTTGTATCAGTATTAAAAGGAAATGCTAATTGATATGTAGTGAAAACCACGTTAGGATGATATCTGAACTACGGTTTGTTCATGTGCAAGATAATCGGTTTTTACTTCGTTTTTGAAATAAATATTCTTTTGTGCCGATCTTGAGGTTTCTGTTGGTATAGAGACAGGTGAAAAAATGTCAAATAAAGCCTTATTATGGAAAGTATGTGAAGCTAAATATTCCAAAAATGCTAAATCATCCATTTTTACACTCCATTTAAAACATTTATTAATGGTAATTATATACTCTATACCACATTGCTGTAAATATTTTAAACCAGACTAAATGCTTAATATATTTTTGTTAATGATAAATAAACAATTTGCATTAATTAAATCTTTGTGCATTAATTGAATAACAAATAGTTAACCATCGGAGTTAATGGATGTTTTCGTTTCTCCCTCGGGGCATAAAAGCTTATTTTAAACACTATGCCGGATTACCTACCATTTGTTGGAATGGGATTGTTATCCAAGGGTTGACATCTATTGTTGCTGGATTCATTTTTTTTATTTCTATTTATTTTACAACGGTATTGAAATTAAATGTTGGAGTCGCGGGAACGATCATCTCTTGCTATGGAGTTGGGAATGTTTTAGGCGGTGTTATTGGTGGTCGGTTATGTGATCGGTATTCACCAAACATCGTATCGCTTGGCTGCGCATTAATCCAAAGCATCTGTTTTTTTGTATTAACACAAATAGTAGCTATCCATATACTGATGTTGTTATTGTTGATAATGGGAATTTGTAATTATGGCTTTATTACTTCAATGAGTGTATGGGTGCTCAATCTTTGCAAGCGAGAAGAGTCATTAAGATTGAAAGCCATTAATATTATGGCGATGGCATCCAACTTTGGTATTGGTCTATCTGCATTATTAATCGCATTTATGTATGAATCTGGATTTCATTTGATATTTAGCTTAGCAAGCTTGTTACTAATTACGGTGGTAGTTTATTTGTTAGGATTGTATTTTCAGCAATGGCGTGGAGTAAAAAATGATGTATTATCTAATATGTCAATTCATTCATATCAAGATGATAGAAGCAAAATCATTGAAGCATCAAACAATCAAACTAAACCAAATTACAAAATAATTTATCTTATACTGAGCTGTGTATTTGCTGTTGGGTTGATCATTGCACAGCGACGAACAACTTATCCCATTTATTTGCATACCTTATTTCCAAATACGGGAATAAAAGCCGTTAGCATTTTATTAGCATTGAATCCTGCAATTATTGTATTATTTCAAACGCCATTAGTTGGAATGTTTAGTCGGGTTAACAAAATAATGCTAGTTGGTGCGGGCGCGTTTTTAATGGGTTTTGGTATGCTCATGCTAAATTTTGCAATGATTTATAGCATAGCAATTTTAGCTTGTGTGGTTTATACCATCGGTGAAATGCTATTTTTTTCTTCAGCACAATTGGTTTGTTATGAGAGTGGCGCACCAAAGAAGAAAGGTCATAGCTTAGGAATTTATAAGACTGTTTATGCAGTAAGTACGGTCATTGGCCCAACAGTGGGCGGATTTATTTATCATTATTTTGGTGGTTATATAGTGTGGTATGGGTGTGGGTTAATTGGTTTGTTGTGTTTGACAGCTTGTTATTGGCATAAAAAAGAAACGTATCATGTACGACATATACTTGTGTAAGCACAGAAATAAGTGATGTATTTGGGTAATAACACATCTTTCAATTCTTTGATAAGCTCCTTGCCATTGAATTGGTTTCGCTTTTCAAATTAGTTTGCATTACAGTTTTATAGAAAAAAAGTGGGTTAATATATTGGCGAGGTAATGTGGTTCGGTCATGGTGAAGTTTATTATTGGTCAAATTTAAAAAGTCAGTCATTAATAGTTTTAATTCTCTCCTGCTAGCGATGGTGTTTTCGTTAGTGGATGTTGAAGCAGAAAGCGTTTGGCTCGGTGTTGATAACTTATCATCATCAGTTGCAGGTTTAGTGTCAGTATGGCTGGAGCTTGATTCAGATTGTGATGAGGGTCCTTTATTTAACGTGTTATTTTGTAAAAATAAATTTTCTTGTAAGAAATCATAAATAGCATAGACGCCTTTTTTTTCGCTATGATAAGTATCCGGCAGATCAATTACGGGAATAACTCCATTTCCTATATGTTCTTTCAAAGAAACAATAAATTCATGTATAGCGTCGTTAGACAATCTTAGAACGGGAGGTTTAATTTTTAAAGATAAAATATATAAATCATCCTCAGTAATTTCTTGATTAATCACGTTCGAAACATTGGTAGTTATAGATGGTTGGATATTTTTTAATACATATTGTTGTTGATAAAATCTATAAAGTGGGGCAGCAATTGTTTCCAGTAAATTATTATGATTATTGTGTGATTCGCTAATATTCCCTTCGATATATCGGTTTCCATCATAGCAGAATGTAATATCGGCCAATAATAACCCTAAATGTGGAACATGGTCGGGATAGTTTTCATAACAAGCTCTTTGCCACTTACTATTGAATTTGGTATCGACAAGCAATTTCAATTGCTCCCATACCTCTTGGGTCTCGGGATCTAATTTATCGAAGCAATCATTTAGTCTATCGATTGGGTGTGAGCTTAAAGCGCCGGTAATAATCATAATGGCCGCTAGGTTGGGACCAGTATTAAGTTTCGGCTGACAGAGTTGGCGTGCAATTAAAATAAATAATCGAATAGCGGCAGTAATTCTTTCTGGAGAACCCGTTTCAAGAATACATTTTATAATGTAGCTTGAAAAACGGTTGGTTAACGCTATGAATCGACCAATGGCTGGTGCACACTCTTTCTTGCCATCTGATGACCAGGCTTTATTATAAAACTCTTCGATCGCTATTTCTTGAAAAGCGGACAATGTAATCATGTGCAGTTCGGTTGCGACTAGTTCTATCTGTGATGCTTGTTGTATTGGCGCGGCAGATAAAGCAGATTGAATTAACTCTTCAAATGATGTTTGATAAGCATTGAGTTCAGATAGCGGTAACCATTTTTTCAATGTGTAATAGTTATTATACGTGACACCACTTGTTAGCTTTCTTTTTAACTCGAATACATTATCAAAAATGTCATTTAATGTTTGGCCATTGCTTGGAAAGGTGTCTAAATTAAGTGTTTTAAACGAACTAAGCATTTCTAAAAATGAAGCATCATCAGTTAAGCGATCTGACATGTCTTGTAAAAGTATTTCCATTACCATTAAATTTGCGACTAGCTTTTGGTGAGTAGTAAATTTATCCCATAAAGCAATTAATATTCTTAGGATTTCATGAGAGCCTTTTATGCTGACTAGCGCCGCAACTCTTTTTGCAAGATCATGTTTTATGTCAGAATTTAAAGCAAATTTCGCACAAGTATCCCAGATACTCTCCTGCAAAAAGAGATCTTGGTTAATCTGCTCTTCTGCTTGCGATAATGGAAAGGGGTGGCTATCTTCACCTTTGCTAGCCATATTCCAGCCGCTAATAACATATAAAGCATTGAAAAATTCGCTAGCCAATAACTCGAGCTGAGTTAAGTTATTTTTTTGGATAAATGAAACAGTGGTGCTTAAAGTATGCATGCTATGTGTTAAAACAGTAACTATTTTTTTGCCTTTGTCTTCATCTTTAATG
>JAGVJQ010000147.1 GCA_020051015.1 Gammaproteobacteria bacterium | reverse complement strand
GGCGTATTGCATACGCCCATCTACCAAACATCGCAAAATATTTAATATCCGCACAATCCCTTCAATACCACTATCCTTGTAGCAAGATCAGTGCAGCGACCTGATGGGCGTATGCAATACGCCCCTACGGTAGATTAGTGTAATATTAACTCCCACTTTGCTGAATTTGTTGCAATTGTTGCTGTGCTAATTGTGCAGTTGTGGTATTGGGGTATTGTTTAATGACTGCATTAAATTGAGCTTTAGCCTGCTGCCATTGTTGTTGTTCATAGAAAATCATGCCCAATTTCAGCATCGAATCCGCTGCTTTGGGTGATTGACTAAATTGATTAATCACGATGTTAAACTGATTTTGCGCTTGGGTAGTATTACCACCAATTAACGCTAACTCACCCAGCCAATAATGTGAATTAGCCGCATATTGACCATTAGGGTATTGTTGCAAATAAGTTTGTAACGCAACCGTTGCTTGGCTGTATTGCTTGGCCGCCATCAAATTATACGCATTTTGATAAAGCTGCAACTCTGTTTGGTTATTGCTTGCTGGAGTCCCAGCAGGTGCATTATTTGCCGCAGGTTGAGCTGGTGTATTTGCAGCTGGCGTGGGTACCGTATTTGCTGATGAACTTTGCGTACTAGCTGCCGGAGTAGTAGCCGGCTGTGTCACGGATTGAGTTGGCGCTGGAGTCGATGTCGGCGCTGGCGTTGTGGCAATGGCTTGTGTCATTTTACCACCGGATAATTGTGCTACTTGTGCTTGTAATTGAGCAATCACATGTCCTTGGACTTCCAATTGCCCTCGCAAATCCTGAACCTGCTGTTGCAACATCGTTATTTGATTGCTTATATCAAGTGTGCTACCCGGATTAGCACTGGTATCAGAATCAACGCCAGTTACCAGTGCCTGATCGGGTGATTGTGTATTTGTCGAAGCATTTAATGGCTCAGCAGATGTCGATGGTGCAGATACCGTTGTTGGCGGCGCCGACCCCATCGCTGCCGGAGCAGTAACAGGTGCTGGATTGTTTATCACAGGTTGTGCAGGATGTCCCTGTACAATCGGTGCATCTGCCAATGCTGCCATCATTGGCAGCATCAATATACCGGTAATTAGGGGCTGTTTAATGCTTCGATTTTGCATAATTATTGACTCATATAAACGATATCAACACGACGGTCTGATTGGTACGCTTGTTGGCTGTCACCTAACATAGCAGGACGTTCTTGACCGTAACTCACTGTAACGATTTGTTGGCTAGAAACACCTTGCAATTCAAGCTGTTGCGCAACTTGATCCGCACGACGTTGCCCTAAACCAATATTGTATTCACGACTACCTTGTGGATCGGTGTTACCTTCTAAACGGATTTTAGCAGAAGGATGTGATTTCAGGTAATTAGCATTTGCTTGGATAATATAGTTATATTGTGATTTGATATAGGTTTTATCAAAATCAAAATAAATTGTATTCTTATCAACACCTAATACTTTTGCCATATAATCGGAATTAACAAATGGCTCATTAGTACCGATGCCTGCTGATTGGGCTCCTGCAAAACCATTTTGTACACCTGCTTGATTCTTGCTTGAAGAACATGCTGCTAAAAATACGCTAATGGCGGTAATTGCCAACATACGTGATAAGTTATTTACTTTCATTTATTATCCCCTTTCTGTAAAAATTTAACCTCGCCAGATGGGCGCATGCAAGACGCCCCTTCAATACATTATGATATAAACGGTGACCAGGCTGGCTCTTGTACATCGCCTAATTGATCAGGTAATTGCATATTAACTTTACCATCAGTTGAGACCATTGCCAGTACATTTTTGCCGCTGGCTTTGGTTGCATAAACAACCATTTTGCCATTTGGTGCAATACTTGGTGATTGATTATTTCCACCATGCGTTAATAATTGCAAATTACCTGATTGCAAATTCAAGAATGCAATATCATACGCGTTATTTTGACGACTTAGCAAGACTATATTTTGTGCGTCTGGTGTAAATGATGCACTGGCATTGTAATTACCATTGAATGTAACGCGCTGTGTTGCTTTTGTTGCCATATTAATTTCATATACTTGTGGCGAACCACCTCGATCTGAGGTAAATAATATTGTTTGTCCATCTGGTGACCAAGTTGGCTCGGTATTGATTGACCAATCATTGGTGACTTGTTGCAAACTACCTGATGCCAAATTTAAGGTGTAAATATTAGGATTAGCGCTACCTCGCGATAATGCCACAGCTAATTGCTTTCCATCAGGCGACCATTCGGGTGCACCATTAATACCACTAAAACTGGTGATTAAACGACGTTGGCCCGTTGCCACATTAGAAACATAAATTTGTGGCAAATAACTTTCAAATGATACATAAGCTATTTGCTTGCCATCTGGCGACCATGATGGTGACATAATAGGTTGTGATGATATTAAAATGGGTCTAGCATTATAGCCATCTTCATCAGCGACCATTAACATATATTTTGCCGTTTGATCAGGATTACGTTGCACTAAAATATAAGCTAACCGGGTTGAGAAAATACCAGGAATGCCCGTTAATTGTTGATAAACTAAATCACTAATATGATGTCCAACACGACGTAGTTCATTCTGGCTTACGGTATATTGTTGTGTTAATAACACATTATTGGGTGCTTGGTTAAATAAGCTAATTAAGCTGAAGGTTACTTTATACTGGCCGCCGCCAATTGATTGCACATTACCAATCACGATATCATCAACATTCTTACCTTGCCAATAACTAGTATTAACTTGATCTGCTGATTGTGGATATTGATTAAATGAACCATTATCAGCCACATTAAATTGGCCGCTATTAGCTAAATCATTATGAATCACTGCAGCAACATCCGTTGATGATGCATTAGCTCCTTGTGAAAAAGGTACCACTGCGATAGGAATGGCTGCAGCAATCCCTTGAGTTAATTCAATATTCAAAACGGCATACGCATTAGGCGTAAATGCTGCTAATGTTAAAGCTGCAATTGATAATAATAATTTACGCATCTATAACCTCTTTATTTACGAAACAGAATCGGGTTGCACTTTCAATTGAATATCTTGCATTAATTTAAATAAACTTGGATCAGTCGGTACCGGCAATGGTGATGCTTTATAAACAGCAGTTATTGCTGAACGATCTAATACGGGATCACCACTCGTTTGTTTTAATTGCACATTAGTCACAACGCCACCCGGTGCAAGTGCAATTTCTAAAATACAAAATGCTGACCGATTACTATTGGCTGGAACGATCCATTGTTGACTAATAGCTTGACGAATTAACTCCGTATATTTTGCTAATTCACTATTAATTTGCTGTTGTTTTGCTTGGTTTAATTGCGTTGCATCTTGATTTAATTGTTGTTGCAAACTATTTTCCGCTGCTTGTTGCAATTGTTTTTGTTCGTTAGCTTTTTGCTGTTTGGTTTGCGCTAATTGTTTACTTACTTGTTGCTGTTGTTGCTGCGCTTTTTGTGTATTTTGCTGGATAGATTGCAATTGTTTTTGCGCTGCTTGTTGTTGTTGCTGTATTTTGGCTAATTGCGCTTGCTGCTGTTTTAATGCTGCTTGCTGCTGTGCTTTTAATTGCGCTAATGCTTGCTCTTGCTGCGTTTTTAACTTAGCGGCCTGTGCTGCTTGTTGCTTTAACGCGGCTAATCTTGCTTGTTCTGCTGCTTGAGCTTGGGCTTGCTGATTTTTTAGTTTAGCCATTTCTTGTGCAACTTGGGCTTGGTTGACAGAAACTGCTTGCACAATTTTAGTGGACTGTTGTAAATCCAATGTGGTAGGTGGTTTTGCCGGTGGTGAAAGCACAAGCGTAACGATTAGGGCAATAAATATCACCGCATGAAATACTAACGATAAACTGAATGATTTACGTAAAGGTAAAGCGTTTTCCATCTTAAGCAGCATTATCCGGTTGTTGAGTCATTAAGCCAATATTGCTGGCGCCCGCTTGTTGCAAAATTGCCATGGCAGTCACTACATTACCATAATTAGCATCTTGATCACCCTTTACTAACACCGAACGCTGGCTTCCTTGTTGTTGCGCCAATTGTAATTCGGCTGCAACACGCACAGCCAATTGTTGTGGTGTCATAGGTATATTGGGTGTCGCTGAAATATTCAAAAACATATTGCCTTGTTTATCAACCGTCACAATAATGGGCGCTTGATCTTGATTTTCCAGTATTTTTGCTTTGGCTTGTGGCATATTAACATTAACACCTTGTGTTAATAAAGGTGCTGTAATCATAAAAATAACCAACAATACCAACATCACGTCAATATAAGGAACAACGTTAATTTCAGCAAGTGGACGATTATCACGTTTGCGTAAAGTTAACCGATTAGGCATATTGTTCTTCATCCTCGAAGTCTGGTTCTGCATATCGGGTTTCTACAACAGGCTTCTGCCCGACTGCACCTTGCATTTGTCTCGCAATTGCAGCGACTACTTCTTCACGAAAAGTCGCATATTGATTTGCTATGCGATTGACTGCGCTATTAAATCGGTTATAAGCAACAACGGCAGGAATAGCAGCAAATAAGCCCATCGCTGTGGCAATCAATGCTTCTGAAATACCTGGCGCAACCATTGGCATCGTTGCTTGTTGAACGCTACTTAAAGCTTGGAAAGACATCATAATGCCCCATACAGTACCAAACAGTCCCACATAAGGACTGGTAGAACCAATGGTTGCTAGTAATGACAAATGACGATCCAATTTATCTAGCTCTTTAGCTTCGGCAATTGCAAGTGCTCGCTCAACGCCATCTAACGTAGCATTGATGGATGCCCCTTGTTTTTTATAACGTATAAATTCTTTGAATCCCGCCTGAAATATACTGGCCGGGCCAGTCAACTGGCGGTTAGCTTTGCGATTGCTAAGTGAACCCCAAACTTGAGTTAAATCACTCGCTTCTTCAAATTTTTCTTGGAAATTTTGCATTTGTTTGCGGGCTTGTTTCAAGAAACTGCCACGATGAAAAATTAAAGCCCATGAGACTACTGATGCCAATAATAATATCAACATCACTAATTTGACTACTGGACTGGCATTTAAAAAATAATCCAGTAAAGAATGATTCACACCCACTTCGACACCACTCCATTTGAACAAAAACTTACCTATTCTACCACAGCCATTTGCGAGAACCAACAGGATTTGACGCTTTTCGAAAACAGAGTTAACCTTGCAGCCTTTAGCAATATAACTATACCCATCATCAATGAAGGTGCGAAACTGGAAGCAACGCAAGTGGGGCCCCGGAGCTGCGAGTATCCCGCCGTGGTGATTCGGGCCATCCATGGCCCTCACCCCTGCGGGGCGGCCTTTGGCCGTCAAAATTGGCTTTCCTGCTAATTTTGCGCTCCGCCCACTTGCTGCATTTTCAAATAGAATGGGTATTATCATTAATGGAGAACCGTGCATGTCTTACGGCTTAAACTTTGATTTGGGCGAAACAACCAATTTATTACGCGAAATGGTCAGACAGTTTGTGCGAGATGAAATCGCTGAGCGCGCTGCAGAAATTGATGCATCAAATACCTTTCCGCGTGATTTGTGGCCTAAATTAGGTGCAATAGGATTACATGGCATTACCGTTGCCCCTGAATATGGTGGTGCTGGTATGGGTTATCTTGAGCATGTCATTGCGATGGAAGAAATTAGCCGTGGTTCAGGCGCTGTTGGCTTAAGTTATGGTGCACACTCTAACTTATGCATCAATCAAATTTCACTAAATGGTACACATGAACAAAAACAACGCTACTTACCTAAACTTGTTTCCGGTGAACATGTTGGAGCATTAGCCATGAGCGAAGCTGGCTCCGGCTCTGATGTTGTCAGTATGCGATTAAAAGCTGAAGCACGTGGTGACCATTATATTTTAAATGGTACTAAAATGTGGATTACCAATGGGCCTGATGCTGAAGTTTTAGTTGTTTATGCAAAAACCGATCCAGACGCTGGTTCTAAAGGAATAACTGCTTTTATTATTGAAAAGGGTATGAAAGGTTTTTCTACCGCGCAAAAACTCGATAAATTGGGTATGCGTGGCTCCAATACCTGCGAGTTAGTATTTGAAAATTGTGAAGTTCCAGCAGCGAATATTCTTGGCAAACTGAACGAAGGTGTAAAAGTATTAATGCGCGGCTTGGATTATGAGCGTGTTATTTTAGCAGGCGGCTCCGTTGGGATTATGCAATCTTGTCTCGATGTCGTTTTACCCTACGTTAAAGAACGTAAACAATTTGGCAGAGCAATTGGCGAATTTCAATTCATGCAAGGCAAAATTGCTGATATGTATACTACATTGAATGCCTGTCGTGCTTACTTATATGCTGTTGCAAAAGCTTGCGACCGTGGTGAAACAACTCGCAAAGATGCAGCTGGTGTAATTTTGTATTGTTCAGAACGCGCGACCTTAATGGCATTAGATGCCATTCAATGTTTAGGCGGCAATGGTTATATTAATGAATATCCAACTGGGCGTTTATTACGTGATGCCAAATTATATGAAATTGGAGCCGGTACTAGCGAAATTCGTCGCATGTTGATAGGACGAGAATTGTTTAACGAGTAAGATGGGGTGTGCTTGGGGTAAATCATGCTAACCGGCAAGACACCCCTCTCTCCCAACCGGCTTCGCCCCCTCGCTTCGCTCTCCCCTCACAGCTTTGACGGGAATTATGAGCGTATAGCTGCGGGGCGAGGGGAGCAACAGCCAGAATTTTTAAATTATTAAGGATTTAATTATGTCATCAGATCCAATCGTCATCACCAGTGCTGTTCGCACACCAATGGGTAGTTTACTTGGTGAGTTAAAAGATTTTACTGCCGCACAATTAGGTGCTGCTGCTATTCAAGCCGCATTAGAACGCAGTCAGTTACAGCCGCAACAAATTCCTGAAGTTATTATGGGTTGTGTATTGATGGCAGGCCAAGGACAAGCACCAGCGAGACAAGCAGCACTTGCAGCTGGATTATTACAAAGTACTGGCGCTACTACCATCAATAAAATGTGTGGCTCAGGGATGAAAGCTGCCATGTTTGCACATGATATGTTACTGGCTGGCGTGCACGATATTATTATCGCTGGTGGCATGGAAAGCATGACGAATGCGCCCTACTTATTAAGTAAAGCTCGTAGTGGTTATCGCTTAGGCCACAATCAATTAATTGATCATATGTTCCTTGATGGATTAGAAGATGCTTATGATCGCGGCAAATTAATGGGTTATTTTGCAGATGCAACTGCCAAACATTTTGGTTTTACTCGTGAAGCACAAGATGAATTTGCTATTGCTTCGTTAAAACGTGCGCAACAAGCAACACAAAATGGTACCTTTGCCACTGAAATTATCCCCATGACATTACGTAGCAAAGAAGGCGATAAAGTTATTGCTCAAGATGAAGGCCCACTTAAAGCACGTTTAGATAAAATTCCACAATTAAAACCTGCTTTTGCTGCTGATGGTACGGTTACTGCTGCAAATTCAAGCTCGATTTCAGATGGTGCAGCTGCCTTAGTATTAATGCGCGAATCACATGCCAATAAACTTGGCTTACAACCATTAGCGCGTATTGTTGGTCATGCTACCCATGCACAAGAACCAGCCTGGTTTACGACAGCGCCCGTATTTGCAATGCAAAAATTGCTTGAGAAAATAAATTGGCACAAAGATGATGTCGATTTATATGAAATTAATGAAGCCTTTGCGGTTGTCACCATGGCAGCGATGCAAGAATTAAGATTACCGCATGAGAAAGTAAATATTCATGGCGGCGCTTGTGCCTTAGGACATCCAATCGGTGCATCGGGTGCACGCGTTGTAGTGACTTTATTGAATGCCTTGAAAAAACACAATCTCAAACGTGGTGTTGCATCATTATGTATTGGCGGCGGCGAAGCCACAGCAATGGCAGTAGAATTGTATTAATATTCTCTATACATTGTATAGATCTTACGTAGGGGCGTATTGCATACGCCCATCTCGTTTTTAGTAAGCTCGAGCAATAGTGTTGGTTAATTAGTGTAGGAAAATTTTGCTTAATGAGGCAAAATTTATGAAATTGGAAAGATGGGCGTATGCAATACGCCCCTACGAAAGATCTATC
>JAGVJQ010000020.1 GCA_020051015.1 Gammaproteobacteria bacterium | reverse complement strand
CTGCTTGTAATAAATATTTAGAGCCCGTCACTGTCTGCGCAGCACCTAAAAAACTAATTTCCATATTTTTATTACCGTTTAAAAAATTTATTGTATTTCATTTTTTATTAAGGTCTGTTTACAATTTGCTAGGCTTTATGCCCAGCATAGTAGCATTGTCAACAGACCCTAATAAAACCACAAGGCGAATGTTATTCGCCTTGTGGTTTTATTTAGATGCTATGCATTAAACTCTTCATAAGCTTTCAACGCATCAGCTGCGTACATGAGCGAGGGGCCGCCACCCATGTAAACTGCCATACCTAATGTTTCCATTAATTCTTCACGCGTCACGCCATATTTCACCAACGCTTGCACGTGAAAACCAATGCAACCATCACAATGTGCAGCAACACCTAATGCTAATGCAATCAACTCTTTAGTTTTTTTACTTAATGCACCATCTTTAGTCGCTGCTGCTGACATAGTACTAAAGCCGGTCATAACATCAGGGATTTCTTTGCGTAATTTAGCTAAATTAGCTGAAATATCTTGGGTAATTTCTTTAAACTGTTTAGTCATTAATATTTCCTCCATAAGTTTTAATGTATTAAGTTAATTGCTCTTTAAAAAAGTCCATTGCATACCGAAATGCTCGCTTTGCAGAAATTTCGTTATACTCTCGCCCAACTTCCTTTTCTTTTACAGGGTCATAGGTCCCAGTAGCCGGATCAGTAAATGAATGCTTGGTATGTCCAAAGAACACCACTGACCAGTCTCGCACATCTGCATTATCCATCTCATCGCCAAAATTTTGCAGCAAACTTGGTGGCACTTGTGGGTCATCATAACCTTGTAACATCAAGATATTAGCCTTGATTGGATGGGTAGGCAAATTTGATTTTGCTAATGCACTATGAGCCCCAACACCAGCACGTAAATTTTCACCACTTCGCATGAGTTCTAACATGCACATGCCACCATAGCAAAATCCCATGGCACCAATTTTATTAACATCTACATCTGGGTTCTTTAACAGGGTTTTGTAAGCGACTACTGCACGTCGACGAACTAGCTCTCTATCTTGTGCAAAAGGTGCATATAATTTGCAACATCCGTCTAAATCACTGGCTGTTTCGCCATTACCATACGTATCTGCAGCAAAAACAATAAAACCGTGTTTAGCAATTTCTTTTGCGTAATTAAGTGTAAAATCACCCAACCCCTCAAAGGCATGAAATAAAATTACAGCAGGTTGTTTTCCTTTTTTTGTTTCATCGCTTACTAATTTTCCAATTAATTTTTGCGATCCATCGAAATATTCGATTACATCAATTTTCATTTTTCTCTCCTTTTGTAATTAAGCAGGCTCTAATTAATTGCATTATCCATAGATTATATTGTAATAATTTGACCAAATGTGTCTAAAAGCTTTATCAATATAGTACTATAACGACCTGAATTACAAGACAAAATCAAATACCGACCATCCCAGATTAAACATAAATATATGTTATTAGTACTAAAGTTCAATCACACCATGGCTGGCTATTTTTTACCCACCCGTTAAGCTCTTGCCCCTTTTCTTTAATATTGTCATACTGCGGGTTTACTTCAGTTTCTTAAGGAGATCGCATGAATATCGATGTTGTCGAACGACGCGCATTAAAAGAATTTACTGAAAAAGCGTATTTGGACTATTCGATGTACGTTATCTTAGACCGCGCCTTGCCCCATATTGGTGATGGCTTAAAGCCCGTGCAGCGCCGAATTGTATACGCTATGTCTGAATTAGGATTAAACGCCGCTGCAAAATATAAAAAATCTGCACGTACCGTCGGTGATGTGTTAGGTAAATTCCATCCACATGGTGATTCCGCTTGTTATGAAGCAATGGTTTTAATGGCTCAGCCGTTCTCATATCGCTACCCCTTAGTTGATGGTCAAGGTAACTGGGGCTCGCCCGATGATCCCAAGTCATTTGCTGCGATGCGTTATACCGAATCACGTTTATCGCGTTATGCTGAAGTCTTATTAAGCGAACTAGGTCAAGGAACGGTTGAATGGGGTCCAAACTTTGACGGCACGCTCGATGAGCCAATCACGTTACCTGCGCGTGTACCTAATATTTTATTAAATGGTACCACCGGAATTGCCGTTGGTATGGCAACTGATATCCCACCCCATAACTTGCGTGAAGTGGTTGCTGCTTGTATCAAATTATTAGAAAACCCCGCTACAACCTTAGATGAGTTAACCCAACATGTGTTGGGCCCTGATTTTCCTACCGATGCTGAAATCATTACTTCTAAAGCAGACATTATGGAGGCTTATCGCACTGGTAACGGCAGTATTCGTATGCGTGCCGTCTATACGATGGAAGAAAATGATATTGTTATTACTGCCATACCTCATCAAGTATCTGGTGCCAAAGTAATTGAGCAAATTGCAGCACAAATGCAAGCCAAAAAGTTGCCTATGGTAGCAGATTTGCGCGATGAATCTGATCATGAAAATCCTACTCGAATTGTCATTGAACCTCGCTCTAATCGTATTGATGTCGACGCATTGATGAATCACTTGTTTGCAACGACGGATTTAGAACGCAGCTATCGCATGAACTTCAATATGATTGGTTGTGATAACAAACCCCAGGTAAAAGGTTTGCGCAATATTTTATTGGAATGGCTAGACTATCGATTAGCAACAGTTCGTCGTCGCTTAGAATTCCGCTTGGAAAAAGTATTACAGCGTTTACATATCTTAGATGGTTTATTGATTGCTTTTCTTAATATTGATGAAGTCATTGCCATCATTCGTCATGAAGATGAGCCCAAACAAGAATTAATTAAGCGCTTTGGATTAACAGAAACGCAAGCTGAAGCCATTTTAGAACTGAAATTACGTCATTTGGCAAAACTTGAAGAAATGAAAATTCGTGGTGAGCAAAAAGAATTAGCTACTGAACGTGACGGTTTGCAAGCTATTCTAGGCTCAGACAGCAAATTAAGAAAACTGGTTAAATCTGAATTACAGGCTGATGCTGAAAAATATGGTGACCCACGCCGCTCACCAATCGTAAAACGTGCTGAAGCACAAGCCATTAAAGAAGAAGAAATGTTACCGGTTGAATCGGTAACGGTAGTATTGTCAAAAATGGGATGGATTCGTGCCGCTAAAGGTCATGATATTCAAGCAGAAAATTTAAATTATAAAGCTGGCGACAGCTTATTATGCGCCGCACCAGGACGTAGCAATGATACGGTAGTATTCATTGATACGACAGGACGTAGTTATTCATTACCGGCCCATAGTTTGCCATCAGCACGTGGTCAAGGTGAACCATTAACCAGCAAATTAAACCCACCATCTGGTGCTTCATTCATTGGGATGTTAATTGGTGCGCCAGAACAAATGTGCTTAATGGCATCCAGTTACGGTTACGGCTTCTTGGTAAAACTTGAAGAATTGAATTCAAAAAATCGTGCTGGTAAAGCTCTTTTAACCTTACCAGCAGATAATGCTCAAGTATTAACACCGCAATTTATTCCATCCGTAGAAAATGATTATATTGCCGCCGTGACCAATGAAGGGCATTTATTATTATTCCCAATTCAGCAATTACCACAACTATCGAAAGGTAAAGGTAATAAGATTATCAACATCCCAACATCTTCATTAAAAGATGGTAGTGAATATGTCGTTGCTGTTACTGTATTAAACCAAAATCAATCATTAAAGTTATTATCTGGTCGCCGCAATTTGGTGTTGAAATTTAACGATTTACAACATTATATGGGTGAACGTGGTCGACGTGGCAATAAATTACCACGTGGATATCAAAAAGTAGATGGCATGGAAACGGTGTAATAATTGTAGGGGCGTATTTGCATACGCCCATCTTGCTGCATCATCAATATAGCTAAATATAACCGCATATAAGGATTTACCTATATGAATGAAATCGACAAACTAGCTTGGTTGTATATTAAAGATAAGCAACTACTTGGAGCTCGCTCAAAAGGCAAAACCACTTTTTACATCCCAGGTGGAAAAAGAGAACCTGGCGAAAGCGATCAAGCAGCTCTCATTCGTGAAATTAAAGAAGAACTTTCCGTAAACCTCATCCCAACGACAATTAAATATGCAGAAACATTCAAAGCACAAGCTCACGATAAACCTACTGGTACATTAGTAAAAATAGCTTGTTACTTTGCCGATTTTACCGAAGAAATTAAAGCAAATGCCGAAATCGAAGAAGTAATATGGTTAAGCTATCGCGATAAAGAACGGTGCTCCCCAGTCACACAAATAATTATGGATTGGTTAAAATCTCAAGAGATAATAGCCTGAAAATTTAATAAGATTGTTTAATTCTTACCAAGGTCTGTTAACACTTTTCTTTATTTTAGGAGTAGGCTCAAATGTATACTGATGACATCATCGATACCCACATGCATTTATGGGATTTAAAAAATAACTATCCTTGGTTGGAATCGAATGATGCCACACTCGAATACTTAGGCGGCAACTATGATAAGTTGAAAAAAAACTTTTTAGTGCCTGATTATATTGGGCTAACTCATAAACACAATGTAAAAAAATCTGTTCATTTAGAGGCTTTTGGTTTTGCAGGTAACCCTGTAGCAGAAACGAGATGGTTACAAGAACAAGCAAATCAATTCGGTTTCCCTAATGCTATTATTGCCCACGCTGATTTACATCAACACGATATTGAGACTGTCATCAAACAACATTGCCAATATCCTAATATGCGCGGCATCCGCATGGCATTAAATTATCATGACAATCCCCTGTTACGCATGACGGATCGTGAAGACTATATGCAAGACAAGCAATGGCAAAAAGGGTTTGCGTTATTAGAAAAATATAATTTACTATTTGAAATGCAAATTTATGATCATCAAATTACCAAAGCAATTGAACTTATCCAAGCATTTCCTCAGACCACTATCGTATTAGAGCACTTTGCCTGGCCATTAGATCTATCTGAAAACGGCTTTAAAATATGGCAAGAAAGAATGGCTAAAATTGCACGATTTAATAATGTTTATTTGAAAGTGAGTGGCATTGGTTGGGTATTTAAAAAAGCCAACATTGAGACGATAAAGAATTATATTACTACCGCCATTAAAATATTTGGCATTGATCGCTGCATGTTTGGCAGCAATTTTCCGGCCGATAGCTTGTTTATTAGTTTTGATGAACTAATAAACACGTATAAAACTATTTTATCGACTTATACATCGGAAGAACAACGTAAATTCTTTTACGATAATGCAAAGAGAGTTTATCGATTATAACTTATCATTACGTATATAAAATGCTACAATGCCAACTTCTTTGATGCGTGACAAGGACCGATTCATAATCACTAAAAATAGGAATATAACATGCTCAAATTTATTGGCGGTACCTTATTAATTGTCGGCACATCAATAGGTGCCGGGATTTTAGCCCTACCCGTCGCTACTGCACAAAGTGGTTTTATTGATTCATCCATTATGCTGTTTTTCTGTTGGTTAATGATGACCACAGCAGCATTAATGATTCTGGAAGTTAACCTATGGTTTCCAGAAGACAGCAATATGATTTCGATGGCCAAGCACACACTCGGCTTACCAGGTGAAGTCATTGCCTGGATTACCTATCTGCTATTGTTGTATGCATTATTATGCGCTTATATCGCAGGGGGTACTGATGTATTCAGTAGCTTGTTGGATTTAATTGGTATACATACTAGACAATGGTTAGATACGGTATTATTTACTGTTATTTTAGGTACGGTGGTTTACTGCGGGATTACCGCTACTGATTATGTCAATCGTGGTTTAATGGTGATTAAGCTATCTTCGTTTGTGATTTTAACTGGTTTAATTACGCCCCATGTCATGCAGCCTAATTTATCGGCTGGCCAAGCCCACTACTTGCCATCGGCAATTATGGTCATGATCACATCTTTTGGTTTTGCTACTATTATTCCTAGTCTGCGTAGTTATTTCAAAAGTCATACGGGCAAATTACGCGCCATGATTATTTTAGGTAGCTTTATTCCTTTAATATGTTATTTGGCCTGGGATTTGGCTATTTTAGGCACGCTACCATTGGATGGTAATAACGGATTAATCGGTATTTTAAACTCTGGTCATGTTACGAGTGAATTGATGAATGCGTTGCAGCAAGTTATCAATAAAACCTCCATTACGCAGTTATCACGCTTATTTACCTCTATTTGTGTATTAACTTCATTTCTTGGTGTGGCACTGTGCTTAACGGATTTCTTATCCGATGGTTTTAAAATTGTTAAGCAAGGATGGGGACGTACAATCATCGCAGCCTTAACGTTTTTACCCCCGCTCGTTATTGTGTTATTTTTCCCGGGCATGTTTATTCGTGCATTAACCTACGCTGGTATTTGTTGCGTAGTATTGTTGGTCGTATTGCCCACATTAATGATCTTAAGTGGTGTTTCTCGTAAAAATTTAACCGCCAAATTTAAGCCATTGAATAATCGCTTCTTATTGATTCTTTGCTTGTTAGTTGGGTTAGGATTATTAGGCCTAGGGATTGAACAAACATTTTGGGGTAACGGATTATAATGTTAAGTTATACAGTTAAAGTATTAATTTCAGCAATTTTAATTGTCACAATCACTGAAATTGCTAAACGTAGCACTATTATTGGCGCCGCATTAGCTTCAGTTCCTTTGGTGTCAGTCATTGCTATCATATGGCTTTATCATGACACGCAAAACATCCCTCTTATTGCTAATTTGGCTAGCAGTATTTTCTGGTTAGTGATTCCATCATTGATACTCTTTATTTTACTACCCATTTTCTTGCTCAAGCTACAGTGGCCATTTTATCCCGCCTTGAGTATTTCACTTGCCGCAATGATAGCTGGCTATTTCCTTATGACATTAACATTAAAGTGGCTTGGGTTTAGCCATTTTGGATAACAAAAATCCATTTGGCTGACATCTATACCCATCATACCTCAAGGTACGATAGGTATAGATTTTTTATTATTTTGAATCAAATCACCTTTCGCGGTATAATATGTGTTCATATAACAATTTTTGTATTAAAGACTTATGGCTCTATTAACTATTTTAACGTATCCCCATCCGATATTACGTAAACAATGCACACCTGTTACCGTGTTTGATGTTCAGTTGGAAAAGCTCGCACATGATATGCTAGAAACCATGTATGATGATGAAGCAGTTGGTCTGGCCGCCAATCAAATTGGCTTTACTCAACGATTACTGGTGCTCGATGCAACTGAGGATGCTAGTCATCCTTATATTTTGGTTAATCCCGAAATTATCGCACAAAAAGGCAAAGAAAAATCCAAAGAGGGATGTATGTCTGTGCCTGATATTTATGTCGAGGTCGAGCGTGCAGCTGAAGTTACTGTACGTGCACAAGACATTAAAGGTAATGTTTTCACCATAGAAAATGCTACTGGTTTATTATCAAACTGTCTTCAACATGAAATCGATCACTTAAACGGTAAATTATTTATAGACTATTTATCGCCGCTGAAAAAACAAATGATTGAAAAGAAACTAAAGAAAATGGCCTGTCGCACATGAATATAAAGCAAGACTTAAAAATTATTTTTGCGGGAACGCCGGTTTTTGCTGATGTAATCTTACAAGCATTAATTGCTGCTAATTATAATGTTGTCGCAGTTTATACCCAACCTGATAAACCTGCTGGCCGCGGTCAAAAATTAATGGCCGGCCCTGTAAAACAAACCGCATTATCACATCATATTCCAGTTTTTCAGCCAAAAACCTTACGTAATCCCGAAACACAAGCTGAGCTTGCAGCTATCAATGCTGATTTGATGATTGTAGCCGCATATGGCTTGATTTTGCCGCAAGCAGTACTTGATATGCCGCGTTTGGGTTGTATTAATGTTCACGGCTCCATTTTACCACGTTGGCGTGGCGCAGCGCCTATTCAACGAGCGCTCTTAGCTGGTGATACTGAAACCGGAATTACCATTATGCAAATGGAGGCCGGTTTAGATACGGGGCCCATGTTACATAAACTGACGTGTCCTATTCTAGCTGATGATACCAGCGGGATGTTACACGATCGTTTAGCTACCTTAGGAGCTGAGGCATTATTACAAGCTTTACAGCAATTGCAAGCTGGAAAGTTAATTGCTGAAAAACAAGATGATAGTTTAGCTAATTATGCCAATAAATTAGAAAAAGAAGAGGCTAAACTTGATTGGCATCAACCAGCGGAAATATTAGCTCGTCAAGTTCGTGCCTTTAATCCGTGGCCCATTGCTTATTGTCTGTTACAAGATCAACCTTTGCGCATTTGGCAAGCCAAAGCTTTACCACAAACATACGATGAAAAACCTGGTACCATTGTACATGCTGATAAACATGGTATTGATATAGCTGCTGAAAAAGGCACACTTCGTTTATTAACATTGCAATTACCAGGTCAAAAAGCCTTATCTGCTGCTGACATGTTAAATGGTCGTGCCGCATTATTTACCATTGGTCAGTGTTTACTATGAATAGTCGCGCCCTTGCTGCCAAAACATTAACTGCCGTGTTATATCAATCGACATCTTTGTCACAAGCTTTACCGCAACAATTAGCAACGCAACCATCATTGCGTGATCCACAATTAGTACAAGCCATTTGTTATGGTGTTTTGCGACATTATTACCAATTAGAAGCTATTTTAAAACAGCTAATGTCAAAACCTTTAAAAAATAAAGATGCTGATTTAGAATTATTACTCATCGTTGGCATATATCAATTATTATTTTTATCAGTTCCTCAGCATGTGGTATTAAATGAAACGGTTAATGCTGCAAAACAACTTGGTAAATCGTGGGCAACTGGGTTGGTCAATGGTATTTTACGACAATATTTGCGCGATCAATTAAATTTATCATCCCCAAGATCTATATCCTTAGAAGAAGAATATAATCATCCACAATGGATAATAAAAGCCATACAAAATGCATGGCCTACTCAATGGCAAACTATTTTGGTTGCAAATCAAGTCCATCCTCCCATGGCATTACGTGTAAATAAACAGCGTATTTCGCGTGCTGAATATCAAACTTTATTGCAAGAAAAGGCTATTGAATCTTCCGTTTCCCCGATCGTTGACTCTGCAATAACCTTAACCTCACCAATACCGGTTGAACAATTACCTTTTTTTAAAGAAGGTTATATTTCTGTTCAAGATTCAGCATCACAAATAGCCGCCACATTATTAGATTGTCCTATTGATGCGTATGTATTAGATGCTTGTGCAGCACCCGGCGGCAAAACATGCCATATATTAGAACGTTATCCGACCATTAAAGAATTGGTTGCCGTTGATATTGATGCAGAACGTTTAAGCAAAGTGAAAGAGAATCTAGGTCGTCTAAAATTAAAAGCGACATTAAAAACCGGTGATGCCTGTCAACCAAATAAGTGGTGGAATGGTCAATTATTTGATCGCATATTATGTGATGCACCTTGTTCGGCAACTGGTGTTATTCGTCGTCATCCTGATATCAAATATTTGCGTGAAGAAACCGATTTGCAATCTTTACCAACACAACAATTAGCTATTTTAACGGCATTATGGCCATTATTAAAAACTGACGGTAAATTAATTTACTCAACCTGCTCGATATTGCCGCAAGAAAATTCATATGTCATAGAACGCTTTTTACAACAAGAACCAACGGCTCAAATTGAGTCGCTCAATACAGAATGGGGAATCTCACAACCCTTTGGCTGCCAGATTTTACCAGGCGAAAATGGGATGGATGGCTTTTATTATGCGGTATTAAGAAAGATTGCATAATTCACTAAGGGCTGAGCCCTTATTCACAATTTTATACATTAAAGACCTAGTAAACGGCCCGTATTATATTTTTATTATGTAGGATCAGAACGTCGTAACAAACTCGGCTCCACATTCAAGTCTTCATCTGTGTGTTGAATTTCAGGCACTGATCGATATCGAAGGAATAAACTTCTCCCCTGTTTTGCTTGATCAAGTTTACTTGGCATATGCCAAGCTTTTACATCAGGAGGAGGTGGTGAAACAGCGGTCGCCGATTCAGCTTGGTGCGACAGTTTAGGCTGTGTAGAAGAACTAGAATCTGCATCTTGACCCAGCACAGCTTCTCTTAATTTTGCCATTTCCGTTTGAAACGTTACTTGATTAGGAATTACTATCGTTGGCACTGACGCTAAAGTCAATTTACTTGCCATGATTTGTTGCCATACCGCATCCATTTGCGGCCAGCCTTTTTGGATGGTAATAACATTAACAGATACATGTTCATTCACGGGGTAATAAACATTATCTTCTTCATCACCAACAAAGTTGGTTACCACAAAACATACAGTCGGTTTTATATTTATTGGTTTGCATGCATTACATAACTGCCGATAATAATGTGGTAGTGCGCGTTCATCATCACCAATAATAAGAATGACATCTGACTTGGTTAATGATGCCAATGTCGTTGTTAATGCCTCTCTCATACTCTTTGTGTGTGGTAATGCATCACTATTTGAACTATTGGGACTTATTGATTGATCCAGCTCATATCGTATTAATGGATCACTTTCAAGTTGCATGGTTGGATTACTATTTATTGCATACCTTCCCGCTTCGGCTGTTGTTTTATTCATAACTCCTGGCATATTAACCAAATTATCAGCCAACCCTGAATTTAAAGCAGCATGACCATAAATAAAAACTCGTCGTGTTCTAATTCCAAGATCACCTAAATGACCTAATCTTTCGTCACTGGATAATGCTTGCCACCAAATCTTAGATACGTTTGACCAATCAGCTTTAATAGTATGGCTATTATCTAAAAGTGGATTAGGATTTATTTTATTAAGTTCTTTGCTATCCTCGGATGGAACCAATATAAAAGATATTTTTGCTTTACTTGTTTTATCTGCAGCTACCAATCGATGATAATGTTGCAATAATTCTTCGTCTGAATGACCCAAAATAAAAATGACATCATCTTTTTGTAATGTCGCAATTTTTTCGTTTAGTATTTGTTGTTGTTGTGCAAAAGATTGTATCGCAAAAAATTCAGAAAAAACTGCGTTATCAAATGTATAAGTATTGGTGTCGGTGGGAAATGACACTTCGCGAAGCATGTTATCTTTACCGATGCTTACCATGCCTGGTTTTAAATGGTGTAAAAATTTGTCTAGGAAAGATTTTTCATTTGTCCCCTCCATAGATGAATATTGACCGGCTAAATCCGGACTACCATATAAAAAAATGAGACGATCTGTATTTGATAAATCTTTACTAGAGGTTTTTTGTCGCTTAAATATTGCACCAAGTCTGTCTAATGGTCCCGCCATTCTGATGCCCCTTCTATAAATATCATCTGAAAAAATTTCATTATTTTTTCAGTATAGATGATTTATAGAGAGCAAATTTTCAAAGTACTTTTTCTATCCACATCTTGATATCACCTACTTCTTCTGGCGAAACTCCATGACCGATTGGATAACTATGCCAAGCAACGGGGAAGCCTGCTTGTTTGAGAGAATTTGCTAAATTCACGCCCGCTGGAAAAGGCACAACATCATCTGCCGTACCATGCGCGATAAATGCTGGTAAGCGATGCGTAGCTTTTGTAGCAAGCTCAGTTGCAACTGGTAAAAATGTAGACAAGCCAATGACCCCGCCCAGCATTGTTGCAGATGTTAATGCCGTATAGATAGCCATAGCTCCACCTTGAGAAAATCCGGCTAACAAAATATTTTGCGGCAATATAGCCTGTTGTATTTGTGCATTGATTAAGGCTTGAATCTGTTCGGCCATGGAAGTAATTTCACTTGCGATAAAACCATACTCACCATTTTGCATAAATAAATCAAACCAAGCGCGTGCTGGCATACCACCAAATAAAGTAACTGTTCGCACTGGGGCGTGTGGCAAAATAAATCGAATTCCAGCACCTGATTTCGGTTGTAATTCTGGTACAATCGGTTCAAAATCATGGCCATCAGCGCCTAATCCATGTAGCCAAATCACAGCATGGGTAGGTTTATTTTTTGGCTCAACAATGACAGTTTCTAGCATGGTGTAACTCATGAGTAAAAAGTTAATCGGAATTCTATTAGGGGTTAGTTTTATACTTGTTGGCTGTGGCCAATCAGGCCCATTATATTTGCCGCCACCACCTAAACCAGCTAAGAGTATGCCACCGAATCAAAGTACGGTACAAGCAAATATTGAAAATACTAATAGCGATGTCGATGTTTTACCTACTGAATCAAGTAATTAATCAGACATCCGCCAAATTATCTAATGCCTTACCTGTCACTCGAAATACCGTCCATTCATCCATGGCTTTGGCGCCTAATCGTTTATAAAATTTAATAGCAGATTCATTCCAGTCTAAAACCCACCACTCCAAGCGACCGCAATTTCTTTCGGTAGCTAATTTTGCCAAGAAATTTAACATGAATTCGCCAATGCCATTACCACGGGCGCTTGGTTTAACATACAAGTCTTCAAGATAAATGCCTGGCCGCCCCAAAAAAGTTGAAAAATTATGAAAGAATAAGGCAAAACTAACCGGTTCATTATTCAAATAACCAATAATAACTTCTGCATGTGCTTTTTCACCAAATAAAGTTTCACGTAGAATATCTTCCGTTGCAACAACTTCATGTAATAACTTTTCATATTCTGCCAACTCTTTAATAAAAGATAAAATAAGTGACACGTCCTCAATTGTTGCAAACTTTATTTCAAAATTTTCGATCATGTTTATTCTCTTTGAAATTGATATATTCTCAATAATATCATTATCGCCATACTAGTAGCGATAGTTAAACCTACTGCAGAGTAACAATGCTCTCTATTGCATCATACGCTAACAATATACTTGCCAAAAACTTCATTACCAAGTTTAATAGCGCCAATTTATACAAATTGATACCTAAACTATCCATAAAAGGAAAAGGAGTAAATATGAAAAGTAAATTTTGTAAAAATTTCACAATAGTTTTTATATCGAGCTTTGCATTAATATCCGCGCAATCAGCTATCGCTAAAGAATGGGGTTCACCCGTCACGATGAAAATAGCCATTTGTAATGAAATTAATCCGGATGCCTATCCTGACCCTGCTATGGCAAATCTTACCTACACCATATCAGACTTACCCGCTAATGAAATTATTATGAGAAATACCGCTCATGGCCAAGCCATAGAACCAGCGACATGTGAATACATTACGTTTCGTTCGGTTGAGGGCTTGCAAGCAAATTTATCTGCTCACATTACACTTATGCAAGATGGCCAAACCTTATTTTATGGTACCCTTGGATACAATATAATAAATAGCACGTGGTCCAACAACATTACCATCATGTCTAATAAATCGTTAAATAGTCATACTACTTTGGAAACATTTGGACATATTATTGGTAGCTATCGTATTACCGCGGTCAATTATTAATAATTTAAGTGATTAACTACCTTTATAGGGATAAAGCCTTAATTATGGTTGATTAAGGCTTTGAAAGTCATTCAGCAATGGAATCACTGCCTCTGGTATTAATTGATTTGTACAATCAGTTACTAGTTTTGGCTCTTTACGACCCCATAAAGCAAAGCTACTCACCGCCCAGTTTGCAGCATCACAAATTTTATTTGCGGCATAGCCACCAAAAGCAAACAGACCACCAGCAACGACGCCCGCAGCAGGCGCAACTAAAGCTTCAGACATTAAATTAATTAAAAAACTTACTGCCTCACTAATTGCTTCTGGATCATCAGCAATTAATCTTTCTAATGACATGGAAATATCACCTGAAAAAGATTTCACAAATAAAATGGTCACGACTTGTAAGAAGATTATTCGTGGAATTTTGCCATCTTTAAAATAATCTAATAACGTCGTGCTCATGATCGCATTAATTAATCGAAGTGCAATCTTAATTTGTAGTGAGGGTTCAGCAAACCTAATTAAATTCCCTACAATAGTTAAGGCATTAAATACTGCCATACCTTGCGCCGTACCTTTTGCTATTTCTTTTGTACGTTGTGAATTTGTTTTTTCTGTGGTTGGCATATTGAAAATCTTTTCCCATAAAGGTTCCAAGTTCATAATGCCCGATGTGGTGGCCATTTTTATCTCCGCCTTAAGCGTTTCTAATGACCAACACATTTCGTCTACATTAGCAGCAGGTATAGTATGTAATATTTTTCCTGTTACAAATGCGCCAGTATAGGCAGCAAATAATTTCAGTGGTATAACGACAAGTAATTTATTAGAAGGCGGTATAGCGGCATCATCTTGTTCTACTGGCAATTCGCCAATTATCTCTAACTCAACATCATCTTGGTTTGCTTTTACTTTATCGTTCATTTCTTTACCCGAATTAATAATAATTTGGCTTAGTATGCCTGATTATTATTAATTGGTTATTAAATGGACAATAAAAATAATTATATTTTGTTACCAAAATTAGGGGCTGTTTACAATTCGCTAGGCTGTGGCAGAAAGACTTGATTTTTGAGCACCGCAGCGGAGCGCCGAAAATCGAGGCTTTATGCCCAGCATAGTAGAATTGTAAACAGGCCCTAAGTTAAGCTACTTGAATGGGCCAATAAGTAATATGTCCCGCCTCAACAATTGATTGTAGATACTTAATAATTTCATCAATCCGTGACTGCTCATCAAAAAATTCTATTGCAACGGGTAAGTTTAGTGATAAGTCTAACAACCCAGAGGAATGAGCTTGACCCGATTTGCCGAAGCCTGTAATCCCGCGAAATACCGTCACGCCTCGCACTTTAGCAGTATCATGTAAATAGCTTAAAATAGGTTGCACTAACTTTTCTGCTTCTAAAATATAGACTCGCACCATCACCATCTCTGTCATAATTCTCTCCCGAGCAAGGCACCAATTAATACCGCAAAAATACATAAACCAACACTGACACCACAGTTAAGTAGTGCTTTCGTGATTTCACCCGCTTCCACTAAATTAAATGTTTCCAGTGAAAAGGTAGAAAATGTAGTAAAACCACCTAAAAAACCGATTAATAATAATGCCCTTAAATTAGCTGCGTAACTATCAAATCGTTCAATTAATAAAACTGACAAAAACCCAATGATAAACGACCCAAGCACATTCACCGTCAACGTGCCATAAGGAAAATTTTGTCCTAGCAACCGATATACGCTGGTCGACATCCAATAACGCAACATGGAGCCTAAGCCGCCACCAAGGAAAATTAATAAGAATTGTGTCAACGGTTCATCCTTATTGTTGAATATGGGGGGGGGCTGTTGACAGCCCCTAGTAGATTACTTGAGATTAAGTATAAAAACAAAGACTATAATTTATAAATCCATGAATCAACAAGCACCTGAGGTTAAAATGAATAAGTTATTGATTTCCATTGTTTTAATTCTTGGCTTAAGTACATCCGCCATCGCTGCTACTGTTTATCAAAAACCGAGTGAAGCCGAATTACAAAAACAACTCACCCCCATGCAGTATTATGTAACGCAAGAAGGCGGCACCGAAAAGGCATTTAAAAATGAATATTGGAATAATGAAAAACCCGGTATTTATGTCGATGTCGTCTCGGGCCAACCTTTATTTAGCTCGACTGATAAATTTGATTCTGGCACTGGCTGGCCCAGCTTTACCAAACCAATCTCGTCAGATAATGTGGTCTTAAAAACTGATCATAGTTGGTTTATAACACGTACTGAGGTTTTATCTACTATGGCGGGCTCGCACTTGGGGCATGTATTTGATGATGGTCCTGCACCAACTCACCAACGTTATTGTATTAACTCTGCCGCACTAAAATTTATTCCACAAGCCAATATGAAGAAAGCTGGTTATGGTCAGTATTTATATTTATTTGAATCAACACCAGCTAAAACAGACACCACCAAGAATTAATTTAATTGACCATAGTCATACCAACATACTAATTCTCTTTTTATTTTATCCCAGAGCCAAAACCAAATGGATTTGGTGAATTTAATGACGACTCACTTGTAACTTCAGTGGCACAGCTACCACTTGGTCGAGCAGGAAACATGACGCCATGGTTATTATTACCTGGCGCTGTTGTGCGTCGAGCAATTTCTTGTCGCAACATATCAGACAACTCATCGGTTTTCGCTGGCTCGTTATAAACACGAATATTATTAATCAGCTTTCTTAAATCTGGTGCCTCAAGTTTTGTTAAAACTTGTGGTAAATCAATATTGCTAGATAATTCAAATACAAAATCATGTTTGATAGCAGCTTTCACTAATGCAACAACTTTCTCTTCTGGCAAATTTTCACAATCTAATGTTAAATTTTTCTCACCATTTAGTTTAAAGGTTCGCATCATTACTTCGAAACAATATACATTGCAATTATTACCAACTGCACTTAATGCATCTTGTTCAATATTAATTTGGTATTTTTCTGTTTCACAAGTAACTTGCAGATTTGGATTGGGTTGGCTATTTGTCATCGCTTGATATTGGACTTTAATCATCTTATTTTCATACGGAATAGCCGATAAATTATTAAGTACAAAATCTTGATCAATATTATCTTTTAAATCTATAACTTGCTTGCCGCTCGCAGCGCCAGGACATGGTGCTGCAACAAGATTACCTACAGAAGAGCTAGTACGAGCAACACTGAGCGGCAACGTTGGGTTTACCCCCTTACTGTCATCCACTTTACCACTTAATGATGTTACGGATAGGTTGCTTGCGCCCAAACTTGGTGACACAACAGGATTATTTGCACCAATCTTTACACTTGGTTGTCCCAATAGATGATTACCACTAAGAGGGGTTAATGGCGTTGTAGTAGGTATACCCTCCGCCCTAGCTGCTTTAATCCTAGATAAGAGAGATGGTGGGCTGGTATTGCCACTTACATTTGACGAAGATAGTAAACTATTACTTGATGCTGGTGGCAAAACATTAGTAGTAGTAACACTTGGGCGAACTGGAGTCGCGGGTACGTTGCTAGCCGCCGCGACGGCAACATCGCCGTTAATTCGATTAATATCTAAATTACCACCATCCCAATGATATAAAATTAAGTGCTTATACCTAGGATCGGTACTATTGATCCCCGATTTTGCAAAATGACTATCAATGGAAACCACAAAATGTTGTTTGTCCTTTGGCACACAATGGGGGCCATCATGACCATGAATATAAAAAACATTGTATCCATTATGCACCGAAGTGAATTGAGCTTGCTCATCCGCCGGCATACCGTCGTCTGAAGAAAAGCTCCATCGATTCCAAGTCAATTTATGTAGTAATTTACTCAGTTTGTGTTTGTCAGCCGGCTCTATGTTGTCTGTTAATATTTGTCGATACTTCGCATTCATCCTATCAATTGATTGAGCTAGCTGTGCTGTAGAGCTGTCATCAAATTTAATATCGCCCAAAGCATCGGCTAACTCGCGATAAAACGTCACTGCAAATGGAGCATGCTCGATTAGCGCAATGGCTTGTCCATCGGGTGATAATTGGTAATCAATAAGGTTTAATGACTCGATATAAACATCAACTAACTCATTAATCTCGTCAATAGTAACAAGACCTCTATTTAATAACTCGCCAAGCGCTTGTAATGATTCGTCTTGACCCTCTCTTCCATTTGAAATTAATGTATCAAATGGGCAATTCCATAATTCCCAATTGTCGGCAAACTTAAATTTTGCTGCCCACACTTTTAAAAATTCACGATCATGATTAGAGAGCAGTATACGAAGGTCGACGCCTTGTCGTTTCATGGTAGCAAGTATGAACAAGGTATGAAAATCGCATTGTCCACGATCCGCTAGTAAATCACCAATTAACTTGAAACAAGCGTCTTTATTAAACGTAAGATTTTTGATAATTGTTGTAAATTCGTCGATATGCGCGCGCGTAAGTTCGATAACTGGAAGCTTATACAGTTCGTTTAAGCGATTATGAACAGTTTCATCTATATCAACAATGTCTTTTATTTGCGCTTCCAACAGGACATTACGCCAATTACCATGGCCATCGCCTTTGAACGCGCCTTTACCAGGTTTTTTGGTCTTAAAGTAATTCTTTAACTTGAGCATATCTTCATAGCTAAAGGAAACATTGTTAACTTCGATAACCTCTTGAACCATTTAATAACTCTCTATATGGGAAATATTCTTAATATTAAAGTATAACATTGACATGATTAACCTAGAATTAATAAATAAATTAAGCATTTAAAGCTACCCTCATTGAATAAAAAATGATATACTTCGACTGTACATAATTCAACCAGCTGCAAATTATCATGCTTAGCACCTTTAAACAAATCCCGCGTGGGATATGGATAACCTTCTTCGCCATCGTCGGAAACTCCTTCGGCTGGTCGGTTACGGCCTATATGGCGCTATTTTTGCATTTGCATCGTGGTTTTAGTGTCACGCAAGTTGGTGCTGTCATGGCTGGCTTTGGTTTGGGTGCATTAATTGGCGCATACTTAAGTGGCCGCATCGCAGATAAATATCCACCACATAAAATCTGTTTAATCAGTTTATTTGTTAACAGTATTACTATTCTAGCCGTACCTTTTGTCCATCAATACCTGTTAATGATGTTGGTGACTATCATCATGGGTACCGCAAACTCAGCCTTTAGCCCGGCCAATCGAGTTTATATCATGGCAATTTGCCCGGTACATTTACGCAATCAAGTTACCAATATTCGTTATACCGTCATCAATATTGGTATCGGCAGTGGTATCTTTTTCTGTAGTATGTTGTCGCAATTGAGCATGAATATGCCGTTTTTTGTGAATTGTGCCATCTTGGTATTGGCTGGAATATTTTTGAAAGGGCATGGTGATTTTCATAGCGTCAAACAATTACAAGCAGAATCACATAATGAGCCAATCAACACGAATACTAATACGGCAGTCCCTCTATCTTTCTGGCTTAATTTACTTTTTCTAGGATTATTACAAAGTTCATTTGCACAAATTCGTGCGACTATGCCATTGTATTTATATAAGTATTATCACGTCAGTCAATTTTTGTTTGGTCATTTATTTTTGCTCAACTGTATTTTGATTGTATTGTTGCAGATACCCTTAAGTATGATTCTTTCACGTTTCAATAACTATGTCGTTGCTAGCGCAGGCGCTATCGCTATTGGCTTAGGCTTTACCATGTTAGCTTTCAATTATCATTATTGGTGGGCTGTGCTTGCTACTGCCATTTGGACGTTAGGCGAAATGGTTTATTTCCCCATTAGCCAAGTTCTTGTCTATGATTTATCTCCTGCCAATCGCAAAGGTTGGGGCATGGGCGTATACCAGTTTTGTTATGCTCTTGCCAATATCGTTGGTCCAGCTGCTGGAAGTTTACTATTAGGACATGGACATCCCTACTTAATTTGGGTATTGTCTGGAGTATTCGGTTTGTTAACTGCCATCGCACTTCAAATAATGCGCAAATCTACTACGCTTGATCCTGTCGTTGCCAATTAACAACACCATTAAGGTCTGTTTACAACAAAGGAGAAAAGTCAATGATGATGCAAGCAATGGTTATTGAGCAATTTGGTGATGTCGATGTTTTTAAAAAAAAGGAAATTCAAAAACCAACCGTCACTGCTGGCCATGTCTTAATTGATGTAAAAGCCTCAAGTATTAATCCCTTAGATGGCAAAATTCGACGTGATGAATTAGGCCAAATTTGTCCACCATTTCCAGCAGTCTTGCACGGTGATGTTGCAGGGGTGGTGACGGCTGTTGGATCTGGTGTAACACAATTTAAAGTTGGTGATGAAGTCTATGGTTGTGCGGGTGGTGTTGGCCAATTACAAGGAGCATTAGCACAATTTATGTTGGTTGATGCCGATCTGATTGCGCATAAACCTAAAAAATTATCGATGCAAGAAGCGGCGGCGTTACCCTTAGTTAGTCTTACCGCTTGGCTAGCTTTAAATGATAAAGCTAAACTCACATCACAGCAAACCGCTCTTATTTATGGCGCTACTGGTGGTGTCGGTCATATTGCCATTCAATTAGCAAAAGCAAATGGTGCTGTGGTAACTACGACAGCAAGTAGTGATGAAAAAGCAGCGATCGCTAAAAGACTGGGCGCCGATCATGTTGTCAATTACAAGAATACGCCCGTCAGTGATTTTGTTAATCAATTTACCCAAGGCCAAGGCTATAATGTAGTTTTTGATACCGTTGGTGGAAAAACATTGGATATGGCATTTGAAGCGGCAAAATTAGAAGGTTATGTGGTTACTATTCTTGCTCGCGATAGCCATGATTTAGCATCTTTTTTTGTTAAAGGATTAACGCTTGCTGCAGTTATGCAACCGATTCCATTGCTTACTGGCGCAGGCCGTAAACATTTTGGATATATTCTTACTGAAGTCGCAAAATTGGTCGATGCAGGAAAAGTTATGCCATTAGTTGATAAAAAACAGTTTACCTTTTCTGATGTTGCTGCAGCACATCGTTATTTTGAACAAGGTAATGCTATTGGCAAAGTAGTATTGGTGAATGATTTGAAATAATTGAAAATGACAAGTGAGCGAAGCCCCATAAGCATCAAGCTAAGCGAAAATGGCTCGAAGTTTGTACGGACAGCTCCCTCTCCTCGCAGCTATACGCTGGATTTTTACGCTTTATTAATATTGAAGCTGTGCGGGAGAGGGTTGGGGAGAGGGGTTCTTGGAGGTTAGCAGGGCTTAGCTTGACACGTATGGAGCGAAGCCCCTCGTATAAAACAAAAGGAATATTGGCGTAATATGGATGTAGAAGCAAAAAAACCGCTGGAGTATGGTCAAGAATTATATCTAGCCGGTAATTATAAAGAAGCGATTGCCTTTGCTAAAAAACATTTAAAAACTCACCCCAATGATCTTGAGATGTTACGTTTGCTTTCGGCTTGTTATTACAACTCAAAAAACACCAAAGGCGCCATTGAGACAACAGAAAAAATCATTACCATCGAACCAAGACAAGCTGAAGATTTATTTAATTTATGTCATTTGTATTGCTTGCTTAAACAATATGAAAAAGCGGAAGAAATCTGTTTAAAAGGACTTGCTTTAAGCCCTAATCATTCATTAGGTTTAAAAAATTTAGCATCAGCTTACCTGGGCTTAAATAAAAAAAATGAAGCTAAAGAAACATTTGATTTATTCATTTCTACTTTTCCGCAACATGCGACACCAGAAGACTTCTTAAATTTAGCTAATTTACTTTCGCAAAGTAAAGAACTAACACGCATCGTACAATTAATATTAATGGCGTTAAAAAAAGAACCCCATCATGTCGCGGCACTAAGTTATCTTATATCTGCAGCGATGAAACATAATGAACATTACCTTGTAGTTCAAGCAATTGAAAAACTTTTAACAATTGATCGAGAACAATTTACAAAAGAAGCTGCGTTAAATTTTGCAACAGCATTATTTGATATGGGATATATTAATGAATCGATATCCATGTTTGAATATACTTTGCAATTATATGAAGATATTCGAATGCGTGCTAGTTATGGTATGGTGCTATTATCCGCGGGAAAATTTGAAAAGGGCTGGCACGAATATTTGGCTCGCATTGATTTATCCGAAGTGGGATATGAAAAGCATAAATTTGAAGGCAAATTATGGCGCGGAGAAAATTTAAATAAAAAAACATTGCTTATAGCCCACGAACAAGGTCTTGGCGATACCATTCAATTTGTTCGGTATATTGCTCTTCTTAAGAAAAAATATAAAGTAAAAATCATTTTTAAAAGCCCGGTTGCACTTGAAAACTTAATGAAACAAATTCCTGACATTGATAGTATTTTTACTAAAGATGATCCCACACCAAAACATGACTATCATATCCCTATTCTTAGTTTACCTTATTATTTACATATTTTTTCAAACGAGCAATTTTTACCAGAGCCTTACTTAAATGCTGATAAAGAATTAATAAATCGCTGGCAATCATTGATATCTTCACCAGCCAAATTGAAAATTGGTTTTTGTTGGGGTGGTAGCAAAACACATGCGCATAATGCGAGAAGAAATTGTCAATTAAACCATTTTTTATTTCTTTGCACCTATGCACAAGTACTTCCCGTTAGTTTACAAAAAGAGTTAACCAGTGATGAAAAAGCTACATTACAACAATATAATATCGTTGATGCAGGATCAGCTGTTAATGATTTAGCTGATACGGCAGCCCTCATTGCGCAATTAGATTTGATTATTAGTATTGATACATCCATTGCCCATTTAGCGGGCGCTATGGGTAAAACTGTTTGGTTATTATTACCATTTCAAACTGAATGGCGTCACCCACGTGGCATTGCTAAATCACCGTGGTATAAAGATGTATCATTCATGCGTCAGCCTACTATTGGTGATTGGGCCTCTGTGTTTAAACAAGTTGAGAGAGATTTACAAGCCTATATGCAGTTGAATTTGTAACTGTATATTCTGTCTCCAGGAATAAGTTTTTAACCATTTCTTCTTGCATTTTATCAATTCCTTGCCAAACTTGCATAGCACAAAACTACTCACACAGATCATCTTATAATGTATTGATTGTTTTAATTTTTATAACAAACTAACGTACTTCCAGCTTAAGCCATTGTATCGCTTTTTAGCAAAAATTCTTGGGGTTATTGATTCGATTCTTTTTATTAAAGATATATACTAATTAATAACATACATAAGGAATGATTATGTCATTACTCAACCTCCCTTACGATGAAATACGTGGACTTATCGGGCCACTTGATCAAGCCCTTTATAACCACCAACAATGGTCTAATTCGCTTGTACGTACCCTTATTTGTCGGTTACCTGCAGATCAGCATGATCTTAGTGCCAAATCATATAAAGAGTGTCGTTTTGGGCAATGGTATTATAATCATGCCCCCCAAAATTTACATACACACCAAGGATTCATTGCTATTGGTAAAGAACATCAACATATGCATCAATTGGCAACAGAACTTTTAATTGCAAACACAAAAACGACAATTTCCCCTTATGACTATGATAATTTTGCTAGTGTGCTCGAAAGAATGCGACTGGAAATATTTACCATGAAACGCGAGTTGGAAGATTTATTATATAATTGTGATCCGCTTACCAGAGCAATTAATAGAGTGAATATGTTACCTATACTTCGTGAACAACAAGATTCCGTTAAGCGTGACAGTCAAGCATGTTGTATCGCGATGATGGATTTAGATCACTTTAAGAAAATTAATGATGAATATGGGCACGCAGCTGGCGATAAAGTACTAACAGGCTCTGTACAATACATTATTGAAAATCTCCGACCGTATGAGAAGGTATTTCGTTATGGTGGTGAAGAGTTTATCATTTGTATGCAGCGAACTGAATTAACAACTGGTCATGAAATTGTAGAGCGGTTGAGAAAAGGGCTTGCCAAGATAAAAATTGATATTGGTAATGGCAAACATATACAAACAACGGCTTCGTTTGGAGTAACCTTGCTTGATCCGAATATTCCAGTTGAACAATCCATCGACCGTGCTGATAAAGCCATGTATTTTGCAAAAACAGCTGGTCGAAATAAAACGATTACCTGGGAACAATCGATGTGATTTTTACCCGTCATATCTCGACATGCGAGAAAACACTTCAAACTTGTTAACGATTATTCCTGATGACGTAAAAATATTAATTTATTAAATGATATGGGTAGTAATACCAAATTTTTCCAATTGCTGTTTACAATCATCAACACCAACAAATTGAAAAGCATGCAATCCAACTGCTTGCGCCCCAATTACATTAGGTAAATGATCATCAATAAATAAGGTCTCTGTTGCTTGTAATTGATAATTATTTAGCAGATGTTGAAAAATTTCAGGTTGCGGTTTCATAGAGCCAATTTCGGCTGATACCACCACACCATTAAAATAATCCCAGAAATCATATTGCTGCTTTAAATGGTGCACGACTTCATGGATATTATCTGTTAATGCAAATAATTGATAATTATTTTGAAGCCTTGGTAGTAGCTCATGCGTTCCCAGCAAAACTTGAGTTTCTTTAACTTGCCTAAACAACATCGCCGCTTGTTCTGGTGTCATGCTTGTTGTTGATAAATAAATATCAATGGCTTGCGCTTCTGTTACTTCACCTCGATTAAGTTCAAACCAAGTTGGACTCGCGAAAATACACTTCAACCATGTATTAATATCTGCTTGCTCGCCAAACGTATTTTTTACAATATCCATTGGTGACCATTTAACCATAACATTACCAATATCAAATACAATATTTTTGATAGGCACATTTTTCATTTGATCATCCTTAAAAATAAATAATTATTACATTAAAGTTTATGATAAATCCATTGTTACTGCTCACTTAGCTAAAATTTATCCAACGTAAGGCTTCCGATATAAAGGACAGTTCACTATCTCCGGTCATGTGGATTGCTGGCAAGAGTATCGTAGCCCTCATTAAAGCATGCATGAATTACTGCAACCCTCATTCCATAATAACTCATTAAATTTTAATCCTGCTAGTATGCATGCGGAATGAGGGATCCTGCTATAATAGCGTTTTGATCCCTAATTAGGGCTACAGCACTGCTAATTTAACCAAATTGTTATAAATTGGAGGAATGTCAATGATAGATAGAGATAAAGCTTGGAAATTTGCACATGAATGGCTTGATGCTTGGAATAAGCATGACGTCAATCTTATTATGAAACATTATGATGATAACATTGAGTTCTGCTCGCCTGTGGTGCAAAAAGTACTTGGCGATCCTAAGGGTGTGGTTACTGGTATTAATAATCTTCGTGAATATTTCACTAAGCAATTAAAAAAATTTGATACCTTACATTTTCAATTACTTGATGTATTTGCATCGCCGCAAAGCATTGTTTTATATTACAAGATAAATCGCGGTTTATTAGCAGCTGAAGTCATGATCCTAAATGAAGACATGAAAGCAGTGAAAGTATATGCCAATTATGATAAGAACGATGTTGGTTAATTATATCGGAGCCTGTACTAATACAGGCTCCAACACAAACCCATTATATTGCTGGATGGCCAAAACCAAAATATAAGCAAATAATGCCGATAATTAGCGGTATTACACCAAATAAACTGAAATTAGGTTTATTGATTATTCTTAATGCTAGTTGCTGCATCTTCTCTAAGAAAAAAATTCTGACGATAGCGGTAATAAAAATAAGCCAGCATAGAATAGTAATAAAAACAGGCCATGCTGCTACCCAAATATTATGAGATAATATCAGCAAAATACCCATCACCAAGGTAAAAACGGTTAACAAGAAAAACGTACTTTTATGATCGATAACTTCACTAACAACGAGTTGTAAACTTTTACCGCGGGTAAGAATGGCAATGCCCATAATACCAAAAAACAATCCAAATACTTTTGCTAGAAAAATTGATATTAACATCATGCGTTCTCCATGTTATCAGTATAAAACATCCTGTTGATAATTAAGTTCGTGGCCTATATCCATCGTACCATTAAGGTGTGATGGGTATAAATGCCGCAAGCGAAATTCTGAACCTTAATTGTACGCTATATTAGCACAATGGTTTAGCTTTTTTCGCTTATTGACGCAAGATAGAACACTTTGTATCAAAAAAAATTCATTGGCTGGCTGTAACAAAGCGAAAGTCCAGTTGTTTTACCATCCAAGTTATATACCACCAGTGAACGCTGTACTCATTGCTGATGAGCAGCCAGCGTCAAATACTGAACCATGAGGTGCCATAGTACATTCTGGAAGATATTCAGCAACATGGAGCCATTTATCTAACCATCCGCTAATAGTTTCAGCTGCATCACGGCTATTATTTTTTATAAGCATTGCTAAATTTCCAGCATCTTCAATTAAAAGGGACACCATATTATCCCTTAAATAAAGAACATTTTGATTAGTTATGGGTGTTTTATCAATAAAGCTGGTCATAAATCTTGACGTCAAAGGTTGATGAGTTTCTGCTGACTCTGGTAAGTCTTCAATTCCATATTTTTCATAAAATACACTTTTTATTAAAGGTACGGAAGTATTAATCATTATATCAGATAATGAATTACCTCCTAACGCAGCTTCAAATTTATTTAAAAAGATATTCAATTCAACATACCCATCAATTTTATTGGAATACCCACTCTTTTTCCTAGCTGACTTAGAATCGACTTCATTCAATATGCCAAGTTCAGCACAATAAGCTTTATCCTTTTCATATAGATTTTGCATAGATATATAATATTGCTCTAAAAACTCAGTTATGAATTTTTTATCACAGTATTTTTTCAATTGTTCTGGTAATTCTTTTATCGCATATTTTTTTGGATCCATACTACCATCTTGAGCAGCTAAGGGAGCAAAAGCGAAGTGACCAAACGCGTCAGCAAATTGATTAATATCTTTTTCAGCTATTTTTTTATTTTTATATAATTCTAAAATTTTTTCTACTAGTTTCTCAACTAATTGTTGATGAATACTCATCCATTCTAACTTATTTTGTTCTCTTAAAATGGTAAGTTCCATCCTTTTTATATTGATAGATTGTTCTCTATTAATAACAGCAAGATATTTTTTTCTTAATTTCAAAAATTTTCGTTCTACAGAATCCCCCTGAGGAAGCGAGCGTAATCGTTCAACATTTGCGTGTGACATAAATTTATACTGGATAGCACCAAGCACTCGCTTTTCTATATTTTCACCCAATAAACTCATGGTTTTAAATTTATTTGCATAAGATTGATCTTCGTTAAGTACAGAACATGATGCTAAACTATTGGCACAAAGAGAATCAGCATCGTCTTGCAGAGATTCAATGGAAGACTTAGACATTTCACCGATATCTTCCAAGACAATGACATTCGATTCAGCATGAACATGAAGCAATAATGCTAACATATCATAGCGTTCCGACTCCAGGCACGCTCTTAACAGACGCATTTTTTCAATCGGCCTATAACCGTGCAGTATTGCCCTGAATTTAGCGAAGACAAATAAGCTTTTTAAATTTGTTCCATCAGAAATCTTAGCGAATAACAGCTCTAATAGTAAACTATTTTCGCTACGATGATAATTTAAAAATTTTTCCGTGGCTGCCTGATTCTTGTTTTCAAAAATTCCTTCTAAAAAACTAACCGACATATCTGAATTTAAAATGAGTTTTAGTAAATCATTTTCTTTATAAAAATAATCTGTTGAGGCCAATGCAAGAAGATAAGTAATATTTTTTGTTGATATTAGTTTACTTACTAGTTTTTCTTGCTCATTCATTTTTAATTTTTCAAACCAAGCAAGATCTTTTCCCAATATAAAGCAAGAAACCATGCTGTTTTCTGACAAATTAGTACTTTGTAGTAACACATCCCATAAGCAGGTCACAATTTCTTCGCACAAGGCAACATTATTCTTTTCTGCATCGAAGCTCTCTACTATCGTATTAAAAAAAAGAACACAAAGATTTGCTAATTTAACTTCATTTTCTTTTGATTCTCCTAGTGCCGGTGCTGAAGAAAATTTACGCACTGGTTTCTTCTCAATTTTATCCTGTGATTTAATCGGTTTCTTTAAATTAATCTCGTATTTACTTTGAAAGTTTCTTAAAAAAATATTTATTTTAAGAGGTGGTTCATTAAAAATATCATTATTTATTTTACTTAATAACAAAATTAAAAAAGCTTTTTGCTGATAACTTAACATGCCGAATATATGCATCATAAATGGTTGTTTTACAGTCTCTGGTTCTTTAATAATGGAGCTTAATAAGTTTAAATAGCTATCAAGATTAATTACTGACGTATCATTATCTTCAAAAGAAAGGGAGGCTTTTCTAGCGTTTGGCCATAACCGCCCATGTAATATTGAAGTAGAACCACTTTCGCCTGATGAGGCTCTAGATGTAAGTAGTTCTGGCATAGATTGGTGTGCTTTAGGCGGAGATGTTTTAAACATAATTTACTCACCATTATATTTATATTGAGTCGACCAATACATTAATACTCTGCACACGACAATTTTTTAAGAATGGAAAAAGGGATGTTTTCAAAACCCACATACTATCAGGTTTGAAGGGCGTCTCGGACCATGGATGGTATGGAGAGCGAGGCCATGGATGGCCGTCCCTGAAAACCTGATAGTATGTGGGTTTTCAACGAATCTTAAATTTTTTGTCGTATGCAGAGACTATAATATTGCGATGGCAGATGTTATCTTATTCCCATCGCTTTACAAGCAAAATATTTTTTTCAATGGTGTGTGATATAGATCAAGAAAGGAGATGTAAATATTATTTACAAATCCCTTATTGCTTTATTTCTTGGCAGTTTGTAACTTCAAATTTGGATTTAATTGCGCAATAAAAAATAACGACAGAAAATTAATGCCGTTTAAGATAATAATCGTCCAGAAAAAGACATCGGCAGAAAACAATGGTTGATGCGTAACTTTGCTGATTAAATGCAACAAAATTGCTGCCATGGCGATCCCTACTCCGGCAGAAAATTGTTGTGTTGTGGAGGAAATGCTAGTCGCTTGGCTGAAATTTTTTGGCTCAACTTCAATTACTGACATGGTGCCAATAGAGGTATAGAATTGCGACGTGACTAAACCAATGATGAATAACATAAGAGCTAACCAAATAAATGGTTGTGGTTGGCTAAACCAACATAAGTTCATTGATGCAATTGTTATTGCCGAAATTATAATAAATAATCCTTTCTTATAGCCATAGTTTTCTAATAACTTTTGACCTAATATGAAGCGTGCGCAAATCATTCCTAAGGCTAAGAACATGAATGACATACCTGAAAACAACGCACTTTTTCCCCATACGACTTGCAATAATAACGGTATTAGAAATGGAATTGCTCCTAAACTAGGTCGCGCAATTAAACTGACAATCATAGAAATTCTAAAAGTTTTTTGCTTGAATAATTCAATATCAAGCAAGGGCTTTGCTTGTTTTGCTGATACATGCCAATAAGCTGTTAATAAAATCACTGCTAAAACAGCTAACATTGCCGCATATTTTCTCAGTTCGAAATTATCCCCTAATACTGCCATAGCAAAAGTAATTGCAGCCAAACCTAAAGAAAATAATAAAAATCCGGACCAGTTAAATTTTTCACTTTTTTGTTTTTCGGTTTGTGTAATTAAATGATACGCGACAATGATCCCGATAATTCCTAGCGGTACATTAACCAAAAAGATCCAATGCCAACTTGTCACATGCAAAATTAAACCGCCAATAGTTGGCCCCAATGTTGGGCCTAGCAATCCTGGAATAATAACTAATCCCATCGCTTTGCCAAATTCTGCTTTAGTGAAACTACGTAGCATAATTAAACGCCCGACCGGCATCATTAATGCCCCGCCAAACCCTTGCAGCATGCGAGCTAAAATAAGAAAAGGCAAATTAGTTGATAATGCACATAAAATTGAGCTAAAAGTGAAAATACCCATCGCACCAATAAACACTTTCTTTTCACCAAAACGATCGGCTAACCAACCACTTATTGGTATAAACACTGCCAAACTTAACAAGTAGCTGGTTAATGCTAGTTTCATATCAACAGGATTAATATGAAAGCTACCTGCAATTGCCGGAATAGCAACGCTTACAATCGTACTATCTAATGTATCGATAAACATAGCGATAGCAACCACCCATGGTAATAACCATTTTTTTGTATCTATGGTTGTAATGGCTTGTTCGGTTACATTAGTCATCGTCATGGTTTCCTATAAAACGTAATTACATGTCTTTCCGCATTTAAGTTTGGAATAGTTAATGCGTGTGATTTAAAATCGATAACCTCATTTTTAATATCGCTAATTTCGTCTATTTGTAGTCTACCTTTTAAGGCTAAATAGAGGGTATTTTCATTAGCTAGATGACGGGTCGTCTCTAAAAATGTACTCAATGAACTATATGCACGTGAAGTAATCACGGCAAACTCAAATCCTGGTTGATATTGTTCCACGCGCGAATTAATGACGGTTACTTGTTTTAACTTAAGATCACGAACCACTTTTTCTAAGAAAATTGTTCGTTTGCCTAAGCTGTCCAATAAATAAAATTGCTGCTCTGGCCTTGCAATAGCAAGCACGATCCCTGGCAAACCAGCCCCGCTACCAACATCAAGAATAGGCGAAGTTTCCGGAAATACGGGTAACACTGCCAGACAATCTAATAAATGACGCACAACCATTTCTTTGGGCTCATCGACAGCCGTCAAATTATAAGCCTGATTCCATTTATGCAATAACGCTAAATAGTCCAATAGTTGTTGCTCTGCCCCAATAGGCAAATTAATATCCATTTGCTGCAAACCATTGATCAGAATTTCTTTTAATGATGAATTTTTCATTCAAACTCGCTTAAGTTGCTTTTAGAACAAATGGTGGGTACATACTGCCTCATTGCCCTACTAAATTCCATATTAGTGTGCGATGCGGTATTTAGTCCACCCTACATTCTAATTACTTTCTTCAAAACGCAATGCCGGATCCAGTTTACTCACAAACAAGACCGACACTAAACCAAAACAATTTAACACAATAAATGTCCAGAAGAATACATCACTTGAGAATAGTGGCCAACCGGTAATTTTGCTAATTAAATGTAATATGATTGCAGCCACTGCAATACCTGTACCTGCTGAGAATTGTTGAATTGTTGAGGCAATACTTGCTGCTTGACTATATTGTGAAGGATGTAATTCGAAGCGGTATAAAATTCCAAAACACATATAAAGCTGTGTCGTTAACATACCAATTACAAACAATAACCCAGCTAAAAGCACATCTGGCAATGGTTTACTAAACCAACATAAGTTCATTGATAATAAACTCATAAAAACAGTTGAGCCTAATAGAAACTTTTTAAAGTTGACACGTACCAGAATTTTTTGATTAACCATCATGCGTGAAGACATCATGCCTAATGCTAAAAACATAAACATAACGCCTGAGAAAAGTGCGCTTCTATCCCATACCAGTTGTAGTAGTAGTGGAATTAAAAAAGGCACCGCCCCAGTACCAATTCGTGCAAAAAAATTAACGGCCATGCTAACCATAAATGTGTTTTGCTTGAATAAAGTTAAATCTAATAATGGGTATTTTTGCTTGGATGAAACCCACCAATATAAATATAAAAATACAGCTGAAATCCCGGCAAAAATAGCGGCATATTTCAGTAATGCGAAATTATCCCCCACCGCTGCCATTGCTGCAGTAAGAAGCGTTAGTCCTGCCGAAAACAGCAAGAATCCGAGCCAATTAAATGGTTTTATATCCGCAAGGGGTTGTGTCTTTGGTAATAAGATATATGCCACCACGATACCAAAAATGCCAAAAGGGACATTCACTAAAAATATCCAATGCCATGTGGTAATTTGTAAAATTAATCCACCGATTGTTGGCCCCAATGCAGGTCCAATTAATGCTGGTACCACCATGATTGCAATGGCACGTATCATTTCTTCTTTAGTAAAAATTCGCATCAACATCAATCGACCGACCGGCACCATCAAGGCACCACCAAATCCTTGTAGCAATCTAGCAATAATTAAAAAGGGTAAATTAGGCGAAATACCGCACAAAATTGAACTGCCCGTAAAAACAATCAATGCCGCGATAAAGATTTTTTTCTCGCTATATTTATCCGCTAACCAACCGCTAATAGGGATAAAAACAGCCAGACTTAATAGGTAACTGGTTAACGCTAATTTTAAATCGACAGGATTAATATGAAAACTTTCCGCAATTCGTGGAATAGCAACACCAATGATAGTACCATCAAGCGTCTCCATGAACATAGCAATAGCTATTGCCCATGGAATTAGCCATTTTTGTTTATCACTTTTAAGCAGTTGCTGCCCCACCGTAGTATCCATATTTTTTCAAATGCACCAATAATAATGAAATGGCTGCTGGCGTTATTCCTGGAATGCGTGATGCTTGTCCAATGGACTCAGGTTTAGTACGTTGTAATTTTTCACGTACCTCATTCGATAATCCAATTACCTTACCATAATCTAATTCCATTGGTAAAAATAAATCTTCATATCGACGTTGGCGTTCAATTTCCTCGGATTGTCGATCAATATATCCAGCATATTTAACTTGAATTTCAACCTGCTCCGCGACAATTGGATGCACCGAATCATCTTCCGCAATTGATAACAAATCTTTATATTGTACTTCTGGGCGCTTTAATAATTCTAAGGCGCGATATTCTCGTGTCATGGGAATTGATAAGGTGTCAGTAATTTTCTTACCGATGTCAGTGTGAGGATGAATAACCCAATCTGCTAACCGATTTTTTTCACGCTCAATGGCTTCGCGTTTTTCACAAAATGCTCGCCATTGCTCATCGCCAACTAAACCCAATTCACGGCCAATTTCTGTTAATCGTAAATCAGCATTATCTTCGCGAAGCATTAAGCGATATTCTGCGCGGCTAGTAAACATACGATACGGTTCTTTTGTTCCCATCGTTGTTAAATCATCAATTAAGACGCCAACATAAGCTAAATCGCGCGCCGGACTCCATTGCTCTTGATCTTTTGCTTTACGAGCGGCATTCAATCCGGCAATTAAACCTTGCGCGCCCGCTTCTTCATAACCGGTAGTACCGTTAATTTGACCTGCAAAAAACAAGCCTTCAATACATTTGGTTTCGAGCGTGGTTTTTAAATCGCGTGGGTCAAAGAAATCATATTCAATCGCATACCCAGGTCGCAGAATATGAGCATTTTCCAAGCCTTTCATCGAGCGCACAATATCAATCTGTACTTCAAATGGCAAACTGGTTGAAATACCATTAGGATAATATTCGTGTGTCATTAATCCTTCTGGTTCCAAAAAGATTTGGTGTGAATTTTTTTCAGCAAAACGCACGACTTTATCTTCAATCGAAGGACAATAACGTGGGCCAATGCCTTCAATTACGCCTGCGTACATTGGTGATTTATCAAGATTTTGTCGAATCACTTCATGTGTTTTTTCATTGGTATAGGTGATATGGCAACTAACTTGTCGTGGATGATCTTCTGCTTTCCCACGAAATGAAAATACTGGCACCGGCGTATCACCCGGTTGTGCTTGTAATACGCTGAAATCAATAGTACGGCCGTCGATGCGTGGTGGTGTACCCGTTTTTAAACGGCCAACCCGTAATGGTAATTCACGTAACCGCTCAGCCAATGTTAATGCTGGAGGATCACCGGCGCGACCACCGCTATAATTCGAAAAACCGATATGAATTTTGCCAGCCAAAAAGGTACCCGCCGTTAAAACGACAGTTTTTGCTTTAAAGGTTAAGCCGGCTTGGGTGCGTACCCCTGTGACGCGCTCACCTTCTATTAAAATATCATCAACCGCTTGCTGGAAAAGTTGTAAGTTAGGCTGATTTTCGAGCATATACCGAATTGCTTGTTTGTATAATACACGATCGGCTTGCGCGCGTGTTGCACGAACGGCAGGTCCTTTACTTGCATTCAAGGTCCGAAATTGAATACCACCTTTATCGATCGCCAATGCCATGGCACCACCCAGCGCATCGATCTCTTTGACCAAATGCCCTTTGCCAATCCCGCCAATGGCTGGATTACAAGACATTTGCCCCAAGGTCTCGATATTATGTGATAACAGTAATGTTTTTGCGCCCATGCGCGCCGCCGCTAAGGCAGCCTCTGTGCCGGCATGACCACCACCAACAACAATTACATCAAAATGTGCATTCAAATCCATAGTAAACCCTAACTAAATAAGCAGATAAGCAAAATTTGCACAATTATACCTGATGTCACCCAGCAAAGGTAGCCTTTTATCATCTTAAATAAGACTGTTTGTGGCTGGGTAATCGCTGAAAATCCTTACCCGCAACATATTGTGGTAATAAAATAATATGCTATCATGGATAAAAGTAATATTATGGATATTTATTATTAAGGAAGACATCATGCAACCATGGCTTAATAAATTACAATTTATCACTCCACGCGCAATCATCGCTTTAAAGAAATACGATCGTGATATGTTGCGATATAGAAACCGTAAGCAAATTAAGAACCACAACCCTGAAGAATCTGCCTTTATCTGGAAGTATCGAATTAAAGATGTCATTTATGATATTACTAATCTGGACCAACTAAGTTTTATTTTGATTGACACTGATGGCCAAACCCAAACTGTGTCATTACCTGACTTGTTTGGTGATAAAACCACTGAACTTTCTGAATTTTATCGATTATTACACGAACGGGACCGTTTTATCGTGGGTTTAATTGTCGCGAATTTAGCGGTACGAGAAGCTAAAAAAGAAAAAGCACTTAAAGTAGGACATCAAGCAGCTTCGGTTTCACAGCTGGGGAGAGAAGAGTGAATAAACATGACTATTAAGCATAAAGATGCCGCTTAACAATCCCACCGCTTGCCGCTAATCAAGTTTATCCGCTAAGACCACACCCACTTCATTCTCAGCTGGCTGTGGTTCTTCAACTGGTTTTTTCAAGCGGCTGCGGTGGACAACATAAATTCCAACCAAGACAAATAAGCCACCGAAAATTTGGTTGGGTTGTATCGGCTGGTTAATAAAAATGGCGGCTAAGATGGCAGTAATGACTGGCTGCAATAACACCACACTCGAGACAATTGTTGCTGGTAGATGCCCTAAAGCGTAATTTATAGCAATATAACCACCGACTTGTGTCACCAGAGCCACGCCTAGAAAATTCCAGTAGGTAGTCGATGAATAACCCAAAATATGATTGCCAGTTAATAAACAAATGGGCAGCATAAATAACGCCCCTGCCGCAGCAGAAATCCAAAAACTACTTAAAACTCCTAACTTTTCACGGCAACGTTGTGTCGTGAGAAAAAATGCAGCATAACCAATGGCTGCAATCATTGCCAGAAAATCACCTAAACCAATATTAGGATGCTCAAGGAAATCACACCCAACAATAATCACAATTCCAACAAAAGCGGTAGTTAAGCCTAACCAAAATTTGTAACTAAGTTTTTCTCTAAAAATTAATACTGCAGCTAATCCTACCCATAATACGGACGTGTTATTAAATAAGGTCGCATTGGCAGCGGAAGTCATAAATAATGATGTATTCCATACCGCAATATCAGCTACAAAAAATATTCCAGCCAGTGCCGCATAGATAACGTGTTTGCGAGAAAATGGCCGCTCTTTACGCGTCATAAAAAATACCGGAATCGCCGTAAAAATAGCGGCAAATGCTTCCCGATAAAATGCCGTGACCATACCTGGCGCTTGCGCCCACAGGACAAATAAGGAGGAAAAGCCAAGCGCAACTGTGCCAAAAATCAGGCCGGCCATAGGTAACCAAGTGTGAATAGATAATTTTGTTTTCATGTTTAATAAGTAGTTATTTTAAATTTTCGCAATTATACAATAAATTTTAATGTAAAAATATTGGATTTTGTTATTATCACTATTAATTGTTAACCAAACATTAACATGAGTTTATAATTTTTATGCCTATCCATTTGTCTAACAGAAGGATAGATTGCATAACCAAAATTTATTTTATTTTCCGATACAAAAGCTTGAAAAGATCTTTCCTAATAAATCATCCGCAGTAAATTGCCCGGTAATTTCACTTAAATGCTGTTGAGCATGGCGTAAATCTTCAGCTAACAATTCACCCATCGCATGTTGATGAAAGTTTTTTTCAGCTTCTTTTACGATAGCAAAGGCTTGTTGCAAAGCATCCAAATGTCGACGTCGTGCAATAAATTGCCCTTCCCCTAATTGATTAACACCGGCTTGATGTAATAAGTGTTGGCGTAATAATTCTATTCCATCACCTTTTTTCGCTGATAAAAACACTTGTGAAATAGGTTTGCTATCGATTAATTGTGGTTCTTTTTGTAGTAAATCAATTTTATTAAATACGATCGTTACTGTGCGACCAGCTAAACCATATTCATCGAGAATAGACGATATATTCAAGCACTGTGGAAGTAGATTCCCGACAGCCTCCTCTCCCCCGCGAGCGGTGGAAGGGAGCGTTTGATGAGTCACATCAACTATTAATAACAATAAATCTGCCTTATCAATTTCAGCTCTAGCACGACGAATACCTTCTTGCTCAACCGGATCATCACTGTCACGCAAACCCGCTGTATCGATAATATGTAATGGAATCCCTTGCAATAAAATTTGTTCGCGAACTAAATCACGTGTAGTACCTGGAATATCAGTCACAATTGCTGACTCACGGCCACTTAATTGATTTAATAAACTCGATTTTCCTGCATTCGGTTTACCCGCAATAACGACTGTTAAACCATCTCGCAGTCGCACACCTTGTGTGGCAGAAACTAATAGCTTTTTAAGCTCTGAAATAATATTACTTAATTGACCCGTGACTACACCATCCGAAAGAAAGTCAATTTCTTCTTCTGGAAAATCAATCGCAGCTTCAACATACATTCGCAAATGAATTAATTCTGAAACTAAATGATCGATGTGTTTTGAAAACTCACCTTGCAATGATCGCATGGCGCTTTTTACGGCTTGTTCAGATGCGCTATCAATTAAATCGGCAATAGCTTCAGCTTGTGCTAAATCTAATTTATCATTTAAAAAAGCACGTTCACTAAATTCGCCTGGCCTGGCTAATCTAGCTCCTAATTGCAAAATACGTCGTAATAAACAATCGATAACAACAGGACCACCATGGCCATGAAATTCCACTACATCTTCGCCAGTAAATGAATGGGGGCTATTAAAAAATAATATTAACCCCATATCGATGGCATCGTTGTTTTCATCGAAAAATTGGCTGTAAACCGCTTGCCGCGGTGAGGGTAATTTTTTATGAGTGACTTGTTGTAAGATAGTCGATGCTAATGGACCCGATACACGAATAATACCAACACCACCGCGCCCAGCAGGTGTTGCTGGAGCAGCGATGGTATCAATGTGATTTGAAGATAATGCCATTTAAATTCTTACGAATTACTCTTACTAATTACCGTAATTTGATCGGCTTTTTCAACTTGCCGCATGATAAACCACTGCTGCAGAATTGAGATCACACTATTTACAACCCAATACAGTACTAAACCGGCAGGGAAGTTAATAAATATAAACGTAAAGATCACCGGTAAAAACATCATGATCTTGGCTTGTGTTGGATCCGGTGGCGGCGGATTTAGTTTTTGCTGCACGAACATCGCCAACCCATTGATAATTGGCAATATGAAATAAGGATCACGTGCCGCTAAATCATGAATCCAGAAAATAAATGGCGCTTGGCGTAATTGTACACTTTCGACCAAGACCCAATACAATGCAATGAACACCGGAATTTGCACTAAAATCGGTAAGCATCCACTCATAGGATTGGCTTTCTCTTGCCGATAAAGTTCCATCGTTGCTTGCGCTAACTTTTGACGGTCATCACCATAACGATCTTTCAGCGATTGTAATTTAGGTTGAATTTTTCGCATTCTAGCCATGGATCGATAGCTAGTAGCAGACAACGGATAAAACAATAATTTAATCAGGATAGTCACTAATACAATTGACCAACCCCAATTCCCTACTACGTTATAAATCTTTTCCATTGCCCAGAAAATAGCATCAGAAATAAACCATAACCAACCATAATCAATGGTTAAATCAAGATGTGGTGCTAATGCTTTTAATTGGTCTGCTAACTCAGGGCCCGCATATAACTGCATACCAGTAGTTACCGTCTGCCCTGGATTAACTGAAATCGGTGCGCTTGCAACACCTACCGTATAAAGACCGCTATTATCAATTTGTGAAAAATAACGATTATTTTGTTGTTGATTAGGCACCCATGAGCTTAAAAAGTAATGCTGTTGCATGGCAACCCAACCACCAGGACTGGTGGTATTAAGATTTTGCTTTTGCATATCTTTAAAACTGATTTTTTGATATGGCGACCCTTGTGTCGAAACCGATGCTCCAGTATATGAACTAACATGAAACATACCTGAAGTCTGTTCCACAGCATTGGTACGTGATAATAAACCATACACATTACCTTGCCATACCGCACTACCACCATTTTGAATATGGTAATTAACATCAATATTGTATTTACCTTGAGTGAAGGTATAGCTTTTTACAATTTTTAATCCATTATCGGCTTGATAGGTTAAGTTAACAACGAGTTGTTGTTGACCTTTATTCAACTGGTAAAAAGATTGTGTTGAGCTATAAATCAACGTGCTATCTGAAAAGCTATTATCTGCTGACACCAATGTGCTTTGTGCTAAATAACGTGACAATGGATCATTATTCATTAACACGACTGGCTGCGACTTACCTTGAACCAAAGGATATTGCAATAACGCCGCTTTAGTTACCGTACCGCCCAATGTATTAATATCCACATCAAGCACGTCCGTTTTCACATTCACTACTTGACTTGTTTGTTGTGTATTGGCTGTTGGCGTCGTTGTCGATGTCGGAGTAGCAATATTTGTTGGCGCACTGGTGTTATCGGTTGGTGTCGTACTGACCGCATTATTAACGGCAATATTCACATTTCCAGTTTGATTACTTGGGATAGTGGATTGTTGTACTTCTGGCGACGCTGGCAAATGCTCCATTGTCCAGTTATGCCACAATAATGAGGCAATTAAGGCAAGTACAATAATTAAAATAAGGCGTCTCTGTTCCATTATTTGTCTCTTTGGTCAGATAAGTTGTAGCCGCCAGGTACGAAATCAACCCCACCTGGATGCCAAGGATGGCAACGTATAATTCGTTTTGCTGAAAACCAACTACCTTTAACTATCCCATGTACGGTAATAGCTTCAGTAGCATAGTGTGAACATGAGGGATAAAATCGACAGCAATGGCCAAGCATGGGGCTAATAAGGTATTGATAGCCCTTAATGAATTGTATTAAAACTTGTCGCGCTGTGCGTCGACTGTTTTCCATAATTGGTTTAATGCCTGCCACAGTGATTTTCTATCTACTTCGACAATGTCTCTTCTTGCCACGACTACAATATCCAAACCGGTCAAAATGTGTTGATTAAGTCGCACACTTTCTCTAATAAGTCGCTTAAGCGTATTGCGTTGGCAGGAAAGAGATAAGTTTTTTTTGCTCACCACCAGCCCAAGCTTGGGCTGTGAGTGGTCATTTTTTTTCACCAAGATCATAAGACCTTTGGTGAAAAATTTTCTATCTACGTGATCAAAAACCGTTTTAAATTCAGCGCTGGTCTGTAGTCTTAACGTTTTTGGAAAACCCCATTGCTTCATGCAACTGGTTAAACAGCTAAACGCGCACGGCCTTTAGCACGACGACGTGATAATACAGCACGGCCATTACGGGTTGCCATACGAGCACGGAAACCATGGGTTCTTTTACGAGATATGTTACTTGGTTGAAACGTTCTTTTCATTGCTCTATCGATCCATTAAATAATTCTTGTACCAAAAATAAGCATTGAATGATATTTTTGTCTAGACCAAATGTCAAGCGTTATCTTGCATTTTTATTACCTTTACTCTTTTACAATGATTCGTATCTTGTAACCATCTAAGTCTAATCCTGTTAACAAGCTGCTGGCAGAACTATTACACACCTGTGGATAAATACCTTACTTTATGGACGACCTCATTTCCATACACTGCTTATCGACATAAGCAACACGTTATATTAACAAGGTTAGATTGTTAATAACATATTGAATAATAGTTAAAATTAAATAATATAAACAGATTTCATCAACACTATATTAACAATATGGATCTATATAATACTTATTAATATTAGTGAGCAGCATGTCGAAAAAGAGTAAGGGAAAAGGACAAATTATGATCATAAAAACATTAAATATCTATTTTCTTAATATGGTTATTTTTTAAACATATCTTACTTTTTAGAAACTAATTTATTTTAATAATTTGGTGGAGGTAATAATAATATATATTTATAAGATCCTTATTATTATTAATATTAGGGGGGCATTCACTTGTTAATAATGTATAATTCTATATATTTATTAATTAGTTATTTTAATATTATCTTTGTTAATTACAACCCTCTTTGAACGGTATAATCAGGGGATAACTGCCTATTCTCTGTGGGTGCTTTTTTACCATTGAATTCTATCAAAGGGTTTTCCGATCTTTATTACAACCTAATTCACATTTACCTGTGGATAACTTTCTAAAACAAGTATAAACTAGCTTTCTCTTTAGATTGACAAATAAAAGACATTCTTCAAAAACAAGCTTATGTAAGTATTGGCAGGCAGCGCGTGTCTGTGTAATATAATTTAAACGCTACGTTATTTTGTTTTGAACAGTCTGAATATTTAAAAAGAAAGTCTAAAAATCTATAAATTAATTTACTGTTTCGGAGATTATTCGTGTCACTAGTGATTTGGGATCAGTGCCTCAATTTATTACAAGATGAATTGACCGTACAACAATTTAATACCTGGATTCGTCCCTTACATGCCAATCAGCGGGAAGGCAAATTAGTATTGCTGGCGCCTAATCGGTTTGTTAGTGATTGGATTCATGAGCATTTTTATAAGCGTATTAATGAAGTGTTAATACAAGTATCTAATGGTTCGCCAATTGAAGTCGTTATTGAAATTGGTTCACGCCGTGATAGCGAAGTGACTCAAACAATTACCACAACGAGTATACAAAGCTCATCTCATACTAATGTTACCGTGGCAAAAGATATTCCTTTATTTCAATCAAATTTAAATCCAACTTTTACTTTTGATAATTTTGTAGAAGGAAAATCTAACCAATTAGCGTTGGCTGCGGCTAAACAAGTTGGTATGGAGCCAGGGGGTACTAATAACCCATTATTAATTTATGGTGGTGTTGGATTAGGTAAAACTCACTTGATGCATGCTGTTGGGAATATGATATTGCAACATAATCCACATGCAAAAGTGCTTTACTTACATTCTGAACGGTTTGTCGCTGAAATGGTTAAGGCTTTGCAAACTAATCGAATGAATGATTTCAAAATGTTTTATCGGCAAGTTGATGCTTTATTAATTGATGATATTCAATTTTTTGCAGGGAAAGATCGCTCGCAAGAAGAGTTTTTCCATACATTTAATGCTTTGTTAGAAGGTCGTCAACAAATTATTTTAACCTGTGATCGTTATCCAAAAGAAATTAATGGTTTGGAAGAACGTTTGAAATCACGTTTTGGTTGGGGATTAACTGTTGCTGTTGAGCCACCTGAATTAGAAACGCGGGTTGCTATTTTAATGAGTAAAGCTGAGCAAGCAGGTATTGATATTCCTTATGAAGTGGCATTTTTTATTGGTAAAAGAATTCGCTCTAATGTTCGTGAGTTAGAAGGCGCATTGAAACGAATTGTTGCCAATGCAAATTTTACTGGTCAAGCGGTGACGATGGATTTTGTAAAAGAATCGTTAAAAGATTTACTAACATTACAAGATAAATTAGTCACTATTGAGAATATTATTAAAACAGTTGCTGAATATTATAAGGTAAAAGTAGCTGATATTATGTCACAACGTCGAAGTCGATCGGTTGCAAGACCGCGGCAAATGGCAATGGCTTTATCAAAGGAATTAACTAACCATAGTTTACCTGAAATTGGTGAAGCATTTGGCGGTAAAGATCATACTACTGTATTGCATGCCTGTCGCAAAATCAAAGAATTGGCTGAAACCACGATTGATGTTGCCGAAGATTATAAGAATTTGATTCGTATCTTAACGACTTAGGAAAAGTATATGTTAAAGATAAAACGCGAGCATATTTTACAACCATTACAAATGGTCGTTGGTGTTGTTGAACGTCGACATACCCTACCTATTTTGTCGCATGTTTTAATAAAAATTACTGGAAATAAATTAACAATCACAGCAACTGATTTGGAAGTTCAATTATCAGCAAGTGTTGATTTGGATGAAGCTTTACCAGATGAAGAGTTTACTTTACCCGGTAGAAAATTGCTGGATATTTGTAAAACATTGCCTGATAGTGCCATCATTGAATTTCATCTTGATCCGCATCAAATTATTATTAAATGTAATAAGAGTCGCTTTAATTTATCGCGTTTATCAAGTGATGAATTCCCACAATTAGAACAAGAAGAAATAGTAGTTGAAACGACTATTACAAAAAACTCTCTTTATTTCCTGTTAGAACACACCCATTTTGCTATGGCGCAACAAGATGTACGCTATTTTTTAAATGGAATGTTAATGGAGTTTGCTTCTGATAAAATGACGACGGTTTCTGCTGATGGTCATCGAATGGCGTTAGCGTGGCAGTTTTATCAAATTAAACTCGATGAAGTTAATCGCGTTATTGTACCTAGAAAAGGCGTTTTAGAATTAATGCGTTTATTGGGCTCATCAGAATCAGAGCAAATTACCTTAAAAGTTGGTACACATCATATTCATTTTTCTTGTAATGAATTTACCTTAAGCTCTAAATTAATTGACGGGAAATTTCCTGATTATCAACGTGCGTTACCTCGCAATGGTGATAAAACTATTATGATTAATAGAGATGAATTTAAGGAAATCTTACAACGAGTGTCCGTTTTACTCGATAAAAATCGTAGTATTCGCATTGAACTTGCGGAAAGTAAATTAAAAGCCATTGTTTCTAACTCGGAACAAGAAGAAGCCGAAGAGGAAATTACGATCGATTATTCTGCTGCGCCATTAGCACTAGGTTTTAATGTTGGATATTTGTTAGATGCTGTTAATGCAATGGAAAGCCCGACGTTTAAAATTACCTTAACTGATGCAAATACCGGTGTATTAATGGAAGAAAGTGGTAATGAATGTGCAGTATTTGTTGTTATGCCGATGAGAATATGAAATTTAATCGTGTAGTAATAAATAATGTTAGAAATATTAGTGACGCTACAATATTTCCATCAGAAAAATTTAATTTTATTTACGGTGTAAATGGTAGCGGTAAAACTTCTTTATTAGAAAGTCTTTATTATTTTGGCCATGTTCGTTCTTTTCGTTCTCATTTAGTTAATAGGATAATTAAATTAGATCAAGAAGTTATGACCTTATTTAGTGATCTAATTTCACCACAGCAAACTACGCTTAATGTCGGTATTCAACGAACGTCTGATAAAGATTGTAAAATGCATATTCAACAGCAGCCTATTAAAACGACAGCGGATTTAGCTATTTTATTACCTATTATTTTGATAAATCCCGATAGTTTTTCCTTATTGGATGGTGGTCCAAAACCGCGTCGATCTATTCTAGATTGGGGTGTGTTCCACGTGGAACATCAATATTATTCCTTATGGCTACGCTTCCAACGTTGTTTAAAGCAGCGTAATCAAGCGTTAAAAGATCACTTGAGTTACGAACAAATCATAGTTTGGGATGAGGAATTTTGTAATTTAGCCGAACAAATTGACCAATACCGCCGCCACTACTATGAATTACTTAATCCAGTTTTCCATAAAGTTTTAACTGAATTATTGACCATAGAGAATTTTAAATTCGAATACCACAAAGGATGGAATGAGGATATTGATTTAAAAGAATTATTATCAACTCATCTTGAACAAGATATGGAAAGAGGATATACCTATTATGGTCCACAACGGGCGGATTTGATTCTTAAAATTGGCACTATCCCGTTACAAGATTTCCTTTCTCGTGGACAGCAAAAAATTGTTGTTAGCGCCCTACGCATCGCTCAAGCCCAAGTATTGCGAGAAATTAATGGCAAAGAATGTATTTTTTTAGTGGATGATTTACCTTCTGAATTAGGTGCGGAGTATCGTTTCTTTTTGATTGAAATGTTAAATCGATTAAATGCCCAGGTCTTCATTACGGCAATTGAGAAAAATTTGATTCTGCCTGGGTTAGTAAATAAAGAAGGAAAGATGTTCCACGTGGAACATGGAAATATTCATGATGAAGGTGAGTTAGTTGAGGTGAATTTTGGATAGGATGTTCCACGTGGAACATTACTTGATCTTGTCGTTTTGGTTCGAAAAATAAAGATCCTCGGGTTACGCACGTTAACTAACATTATTCAATATCTATGCATAGTAATAATTTTTGCTTAATACAATATTCTAAACGTATTAACCCGGACTACGATACTATTGCTAAATTGATCGGCTCAGTTAGATTGGGTTGCTCTTATTCTCAATTTGTTACTACGAGGCTTGACGCTCTATAAAATACGAGGGATTTATAATGATTACTATAAGACAGTTAAATGATCCAACCCTATATAAAAAAAGCAAATCCTTTAATCCAGATTCTGTCTTTGACTTGGTTAAAATAAAAGAACAAATTAGTTTGTTGAAACAAACAACGTCGCAATATCCAACATCGGCAGGCATGGCTGCAGTACAATGTGCAGAGATTAGTGAGCCCTATAGGGTATTTATCCTAGGCAATAACCATATTTCGAATGAGTATAAGCAACAATTAGCAGCTAGAGGTATAGTGATGCCTAGGGAAAAAATTATAATTAACCCTGAAATTGCCATGCGATATGGTGAGCCAAGAAGTGTTGACCAACAATGTTTCAGTGTTTGCGGCCCCCTGCGGGGACAATTACCATTTTACAAATTTATCGGGGTTAAGTATTTAACATTAGATGATAATGATAATGTGGTTGAGGTGGAAGAAGATTTAACTAATGAGATAGAAGGGCGTATCTTTCAGCATGAATACTTACATGTTGAAGGCATGACCTATTTAAATCTCATTATTAACCAACTCACGTTTGCACAGCTAGAAACAATTATTGCGATTATTAAAGGTATTAAAGGAAATCCAATAGATAAGCCAGAACCTGTTAATAATCTGATGACAATATTTCAATGGGATGCTAATGGAATTGGCTTTGAAGCACTTGCCCTAGAAAAGGCTTTACGTCATACGCAAGCAGATAGTTTAAATGGCTTTTCACAGTTAGTGGAGTCCGCATTAGTGGCTAAACAAGAGAAATATAACCATAATCTATTCTGTCTTAATCCTATAGGACTAAAGCAAGCCAGCGAATGGGATGCTGTAGTAACTGTTACTTCAAAGGATGAGTTTGCTGGTCCTGGTTTTGGTGCTTAATTTCCTAGGGTGTTCGAAATGATAATGTTCCACGTGGAACATATAAAATATCCTTATTTAATCTGTGCTCAGCATTTGGGTTATGTAAAATTTATCCTTGCCCGTGATGAATAGTACATTGCTCAAAATGTCTATATTACCCTTGATGCATAACTAAACGAGTTTTGTTTTTAACATATTGATTAATATGTATTTTTTTAAATTTTGAAAGAGGTTTTAATATTAATGTGCCTCCTTTTGGAAAATATCTTATTTTTAATTATTAGCGCATAATAAATAAATTTATATTATGCTAACCCCCATAATTTTAATGGGCTTTTTCATCAAAATTTGATATAATAAAAGCCAAAATTTTCACTTTGCTGGTTTGGAGTACTTTATGTCCGCAACAACCTATGATTCATCTAATATTACCGTACTAAAAGGGCTGGATGCCGTTCGTAAACGGCCTGGTATGTATATCGGTGATACGGATGATGGCACCGGTTTACACCACATGGTGTTTGAAGTTGTTGATAATGCGATTGATGAATCCTTAGCTGGTCATTGTGATCATATTAAGGTCACTATCCATAATGGCAATTATGTTTCTGTCCGTGATAATGGTCGTGGTATTCCCGTTGATATCCATCCAGAAGAAGGACGTTCAGCGGCGGAAGTTATTATGACTATTCTGCATGCGGGCGGTAAATTTGATAGTAACTCTTATAAAGTCTCTGGTGGTTTGCATGGGGTAGGTGTTTCTGTCGTAAATGCACTCTCCGAAGAGCTGTATTTGACGATCTGGCGTGAAGGTAAGGTTCATGAGCAAGAGTATCGCATGGGGGAGCCTGTTGCGCCGTTAAAAGCCGTAGGTACCACTCAACAACGCGGTACAGAAGTTAAATTTAAACCTAGCGATAAAACGTTTACTAATATTGAATTCCATTATGAAATTTTAGCAAAACGATTGCGCGAACTGTCATTCTTAAATTCAGGCGTTAAAATTGAATTATTCGATGAACGCACTGGTAAAGGTGATGTCTTTGAATATCAAGGCGGGATTAAAGCCTTTGTCGAACACTTAAATCGCATGAAAAGTCCCATTCATCCCAATGTATTTTATTTTTCACAAGAAAAAGATGGCATTACAGTTGAAGCTGCATTGCAATGGAATGATTCATTCCAAGAAACATTATTTTGTTTTACCAATAATATTCCACAACGTGATGGCGGTACTCACTTAGCTGGATTACGTGCGGCATTAACGCGTACGTTAAATAATTATATCGAACACGAAGGTTGGGCTAAGAAAAATAAAATTGATACCACGGGTGATGACATGCGTGAAGGTTTAACGGCTATTTTGTCAGTTAAAGTGCCTGATCCAAAATTTTCATCACAAACGAAAGATAAATTAGTTTCATCCGAAGTAAAACCAGTTGTTGAATCAATTGTTGCAGAAAAATTACAAGATTTTCTATTAGAAAATCCACAACAGGCAAAAGCGATTGTTGGCAAAATCATCGATGCAGCACGAGCACGCGAAGCGGCACGTAAAGCTCGCGAAATGACACGTCGTAAAGGTGCGTTAGATATTGCTGGTTTGCCAGGTAAATTAGCTGATTGTCAGGAAAAAGATCCAGCCTTATCTGAATTATTTATCGTTGAGGGTGATTCTGCAGGTGGCTCAGCTAAACAAGGTCGTGATCGACGAACACAAGCAATTTTACCGTTGAAAGGTAAAATCTTGAATGTGGAAAAAGCACGTTTTGATAAAATGCTAGCGTCACAAGAAGTGGGTACTTTGATCACGGCGTTGGGTTGTGGCATTGGTCGCGATGAATATAATCCTGATAAATTGCGTTACCATCACATTATTATCATGACAGATGCGGACGTTGATGGTTCGCACATTCGTACCTTATTACTGACTTTCTTTTATCGACAAATGCCAGAATTAATTAGTCGTGGTCATATTTATATTGCACAACCTCCCTTATATAAAATTAAAAAAGGTAAACAAGAGCAATATATTAAAGATGAAAACGAATTAAATGCTAATTTATTACAATCAGCATTAGAAGATGCTCGTTTATATGCTAATAAAAATGCGCCAGCTATTTCTGGTGTTGCATTAGAAGGTTTAGCAAAACACTACAATTTAGTTAAATCAATTATTCAGCGTTTATCTCGTGTCTATAATGCAGAATTACTCGAGCATTTAATTTACTTGCCAGTTGTAACGAAAGAGCAATTAAAGCAAGAAGAGTTTATGAAAAATTGGGTAAGTTTACTCGCTCAACGTTTAGAAAATGGTACTCATAATGGCACTCGGTTTAGTGTCGAATTAGTCTCTGATCATGAAGTTCAACAATTTTTGCCGAAGATCAATGTTTATCATCATGGCATTGCTTGGCCTATTACGTTAAATCCAGAATTTTTCAGCGCTTCTGATTATCGTCATTTGTCTGAACTGGGTCAGAAGTTGAATGGATTATTAGAAGAGGGGGCTTATGTTGCACGTGGCGAACGTCGCAAAGAGCTTACTCACTTTGATGAAGCGATCACGTGGTTATATGATGAAGCTCAGCGTGGATTAACCAAACAACGTTATAAAGGTCTTGGTGAAATGAACCCATCTCAGTTATGGGAAACCACCATGGATCCCAATACTCGTCGCTTATTACAAGTCACTATTGAAGATGCGGTTGCGGCCGATGAAATATTTACTATTTTAATGGGTGATGAAGTTGAACCCCGTCGAGAATTTATCGAAAGTAATGCATTGTTAGCTGACAATATTGATATTTGATAGTTATGGGAAGGGTGTTTTGATTACTCCCTTCTCACCTTTCTTTTTCTTACATTAATTAATTATTTTAATGAAATAACTTGTTTTTTCTTGCTTAAAATTAGTGCATATAAACGTGTACTACGATATACTGTATTCAGATAATGTTAAGGTAAGTAGCGTAATATTAAAACACTAATAAACAGTGAAGACCTTAAAGCATGTTCAAAGCACTTTATACTGCTACATCATCTTTCTGGTCAGCGGCTTCGCCCGCTGAGCAAACATCTCCTGCCGCTGAAAAACCAATTAATAAAATATCACTACCCCTAACCACGATTTTCCCTGTAACTAATGATACATCTACTCCCACTCCGGGTGATACAGATACACCTAATGATACTCTTTTGGGTGCTTCCATTTTCAATGATTATTGCCCGGTTCCGCCGGTTGAGATATCTAATATCCGTGAGCGAGTATCAAGTGTTGAGGAGTCGGATTCAGAATCAGATTCTTCAGTATCATCTTTTGATGAAGGGGCGATTAATGAGGCTCCTATCGATACTACAATGCAACAACAAGAAGATGACGATAATTATGGTTTCCACATGGTGGCTGGACAAGAAAAACCTGGAGTGCCTGAGTTAGTTGCAAGGAAAAAAATATATTCGGATCCGGATGTTGGTGATTTTGTATTGGTGACCGATCCAGATAAGAGTATGCCTGACAAGGTGCCGTCGGGTATGCCATCCAAGAACAGACATTGCTCAAGATATACTAGTTTTTTCCATTATAACGCTACAAAAACAACGATTGAACCAACTAAATCAGCCCACAAAGTTGAGGTAGCGCAAAAGAAAAAAGTTATCAAGGATGAAGTCGAATTAACTAAAATTGTTTACAATAAGCTGGTCATAAAAAGCAAAGAATTAATGGCTCCTCTAGAAGCTGCTGCTAACGAGTTTTTTAAATTTTTAGCGCCAGATAGTGTCTCACGCTCGTATGCTGTTTGTGATAATAGTGGTAAATATGCCAGTATCGTTTCCAATGCCATTAAAGGCTATGAGTCATTTGCACAAAGACCATTAACGGAAGCTGATTTAGAAGACGAAAAATCAATAAAACGATTAGCTGAAATTATTGTTGGTAGTTATATTTTTGGTGAAGATGATCTGCATCGAGGAAATGCTGGTTTAACAGCTCGCATTGACTTTGATATGTTATTTTGGAAATTATTTTATCGAGTTAAAGGTTATCGCTTGGGAGTTGATGGAATTACCCGAGATCCGCGGACGGCATTTAATTATGATGCAGATGACATTAGATCATTACCTACGTTGAAAAAAAATGGCTGTTTTTATGCGCCAGGCAAAACAGGGTTAACATCCAATGCCTTTTCGCAAGAGGAAGTGGCTGTTTTTGCTAAATTAACCAATAATCCAATATTTATTTATCACAAATTTAGACTGATGTTAAAATTTATTCTTAGTACTAATGACATCATTTCACGTCAATTAGCTCAGTTACATATTCCGAGCGATGCAACTGTTGTGGTTGATGGTGAGGCTAAAAACGCAATTAAATTGTTAGCAGAAACAAATTGTCAAAATAGAAAAGAATTATATGATGTTTTAATTGACATGCCTGAGTTCCATGATTTTATTAAAAATGATGGGGAAAAGGCGCTAAAAGAAATTAAAGAAGAATTAACTCACCATAATGAAAAAATAAAAGCTAAACTCGGAAAAGGTAAAAATTATTATCAGGATTCATTAGTTGATATGAAGAATATCGAACAAAAATACGAAGCTTTATTAAGCGATATTGATAAAAGAAAAATTAAAAGTTTTGGTTTGGATGATGATAATAATCCGATGATGGAAAGTATAAGTATAGCTGGGTTTAGACTTTAGAAATTACCAATATATTTTTAATTCAAATACGGCTAATGCTATAAAAATACTGGCTGCAATGATGCGCATCAATTTAATTGGAATAAATTGTGATGCCTTATTACCAAGAAAAACGGCAGGGATATTTGCTAATAGCAGGCCTAATGATGCACCAAGAACGACAGACGTTAATGCTTGATAATTAGCAGCTAATACAGCAGTAACAACTTGCGTTTTATCACCCATTTCAGCAACAAAAAAAGTAACTAGAGTAGTTAAGAAAATTCCACCATGGCTTAATGATGGTATGTGTTCTGTTTCTTGCTTTTCTGGAATCAGTATCCAAATAGCCGCTATTAAATAAGCACAAGCAAGTACGATATGCAAAGCAGATGATTTCACTTGACTACCTAACCATTGACCGATGATGCCAGCCAGTAAATTACTCAATAACGCAGCAACAAATATTCCAAGTATAATTGGAATCGGTTTTTTATATCGACTTGCTAAAATAATAGCTAGAAACTGGGTTTTATCCCCAATTTCCGCGCCAGCAACGGTTACGGTTGAAACTAAAAATGCGTTCATAATTTGATATTTTGAATAAAAAAATAATGATAATTCATTAAACTATAATTGGCAAATTACCACATCTCATGCCGGTTAAAAAACATTCAATTTGTTTCTAAATAGCTAATATAAAATTTACCATCAAGCGTTATTCCATAGTACAATATCCATGCTTCCCCAAACTTCATTTCCCTTTAATCAAGGAATATCCAATGATGTTGAAGACGATCGATAAATTATTTAAGCTGCAACAAAATCAAACCAATATCAAGATTGAAATGTTAGCGGGTTTTAGTACCTTTTTAACCATGTCTTATATCATGTTTATCAACCCTCAAATTTTGCATTTAACAGGCATGGATTTGGGGGCTGTCTTTGTTGCCACTTGTTTAGTTGCGGCTATTGGTAGCATTTTTACAGGAATCGTTGCTAATTATCCGATTGCTGTTGCTCCTGGCATGGCCTTGAATGTGTATTTTACTTATGTGGTGGTGCAAGCACTCGGTTTACCATGGCAAACAGCATTAGGTGCTGTATTTATTTCAGGTTTAATTTTCCTTGCGTTAGTTTTAACACCAATTCGGCATTGGTTAGTGGAATCGATTCCTGAATGTTTAAATATTGGTATTGCGATTGGAATTGGTATTTTTATTGCATTATTAGCTTTAAAAAGTAGCGGTGTGATTGTGGCTAGCCCCAATACATTTATGACCTTGGGCGATTTGGCATCGTTGCCAGTATTATTATTTTTTGTTGGGTTTTGTTTGATTGTTATTCTAGAGCATCTAAAAATATCGGGTAGTATCATAATAAGTATTATTGGCGTAACGCTTTTGGGTATTATATTTAAGGTCGCACAATTTCATGGAATTTTTTCCATGCCACCATCCATTATGCCAACTCTCTTTGCTTTCGATGGAAAAGCATTATTAAACACACAAGGTTTATCAGTTATTTTATCATTTTTATTGGTTGTATTATTTGATAGTACGGGTACTTTGATAGGATTATCACAGGAAAAAGTCTTTTTTGATGATCCCGAACGCAAAAATAAAATTTCGCGCGCGTTAATTGTTGATAGTGCGACAACCGTTGTTGGGGCTTGTATCGGTACATCAAGTGTTAGTCCATTTATTGAGAGTGAATCAGGTATTCGTGCTGGCGGACGTACTGGTTTAACAGCGATAACGGTCGGGATCTTGTTTTTATTAGCCTTGTTTTTATCGCCATTAGCAGCAACTATTCCTGAATATGCCGTTGCACCAGCGTTATTATTTGTTGGTATTTTAATGATTAAAAACGTCATTCATTTGAATAGCGAAGATTTATCTGATTTTGTACCCAGCGTAGTAACCGCGCTCATGATTCCATGCACATTTTCTATTGCGGATGGCTTGGGTTTGGGCATGATTAGCTATGTATTAATCAAATTGTTTACGGGTAAATATCGCGAGATTAATTGGACCCTCGCGATATTAGCGGTTATTTTTGTAGTGTATTTTATTTTTAATAAATAAGCTTGTACCAAATAAAGCCGATTAATTATTAGAGACTTAACCAAGAACGGCTTAAAAAAGAAGCGGCGGTCTCTTTTACCAATGAGGTTGCGCGATAAAAAAATGAAGCTGTTTGGTTGGTTGAGATTTGTGTGGCCGACGTTTGACAGGTTAAACTATAATGCATACGAATAGTGCTTTCTTGTGAAATATGATAATCCGCAAGAGTTTTATCTAACGTCTCTGGCGTAAGTTCAATAACTCGTCCATTTGTAAAAAAGCAAAAATTCTGACGTATGTTTTGCTCAGATAATTCAAATTTCGTTGCAATTTTTTTTAATAAATCATTAATGGTAGTATTATAAACGCACTCAATAATTCTTATATGATAATTGGGGTCTCGAACAAAAATTTGTATTGTCTTTGCGGGGGCATGTGGTAAAGATGGGTTATTATTTGGCATAGATACCTCGTTTTTATATTTTAGATTATTTTTTTAGGCAATAATATCAGATTGTTTTTATTAATGATATTCATGAATAATGACAAATATCAAATAACCAAGTAAAAATCCTTAAAAAGTATCTATCGGATCGATGTCGACATGCCAACGTACATTATTACTTTTTTTCTGCGATTCAATTAATGGCATCAATTGTTTTAACGCAAGTTGTAATTGTGTTTTATGTGTGGATTGCAATAATAAAAGTCCACGAAACATACCGGCGCGTTTGGCCATAATAGCGGGCATCGGGCCCATGATATTAAAATCGGGCAATTGTAAAGAGATTGCTAAGTCGCGAATATTATCCAAAAAAGCCATGGTATTTTCTTGCTTGGGCGACTCAGCTCTGATAATTGCCATCGCGCTGTACGGTGGTAAATGAGCCATTTCTCGTTCTTGTAATGCCGCTTCGGCAAAGCTGCCATAACCCTCACGCAATAAACGAATTAATAATGGATTATCCGGAAAATGTGTTTGTAATAAAACATGTCCGCGTTTTTCTGCACGTCCGGCACGACCCGCAACTTGCGTGACTAATTGTGCTAATTGTTCGGTTGCACGAAAATCAGCGCTACAAAGGCCTTGATCCACATTTAAAATGCCTACCAACGTCACATTGGGAAAATGATGGCCTTTCGCTGACATTTGGGTCCCCACTAAAATTTGTGGAGTACCGTCATGAATTTCATCCAGTAAATTTTCGAGTGAATTTTTACGCCGAGTAGTATCACGATCAATGCGGATGGTTTTATGTTGAGGAAAAACTTGCTGTAAATAACGTTCAATTCGCTCGGTGCCAACACCAACGGTTAATACATTTTCACCACGGCATTGTGGGCACGCACGAGTGACAGGTGTTACCGTGTCGCAATGATGACAATGTAATTGATAAGGATCCATATGTAAGGTCATGCGTGCATCGCAGCGGTTACAAACAGCAGTCCAGCCACAGTCGTGACACAATAGTACCGGGGAAAATCCACGGCGATTAATGAATAATAAAACTTGATTGCCGGCCATTAAATGTTTTTCAATTTCACGTTGCGTAACAAGAGCTAAACCTTCACGAATAGGTTGCTTGCGCATATCAATGACTTGAAAGGTGGGTGGCTTAGCATCACCCGCCCGTTTAGTTAATGGCAATGAAATAAATCGCTGTTTTTTTACTTGTAAAAGCGTTTCTAAAGTATGCGTAGCAGAACCCATAATCACAGGTACTTGTGCCATTTGCCCGCGTTTTAACGCTAGATCCCGCGCCGAATAACGCAATCCTTCGTGTTGTTTAAATGAAGCATCGTGCACTTCATCGATAATAATGACACCTAATTCAGGCAGCGGCGTAAATAAGGCGGAGCGGGTACCAATAATAATTCTTGCTTCGCCGCGTTGCGCTTGTTGCCATTGTTGTAAACGTTCATTGTCAGTTAAGTTAGAATGAAAAATAGCAATATTAGTATTCGGAAAACGGTGTTGAAAGCGCGCAACGGTTTGTGGCGTTAAACCAATTTCAGGCACCAAGACTAATGCTTGCTTCCCATTACGCAAGACATCGTGAATAATATGTAAATATACTTCCGTTTTACCGCTACCCGTCACCCCATCTAAAACAAAGGGAACAAAGCGCTGTAAACTCTCACGAATCAAATTCACCGCATGTTGTTGTTCATCATTTAATAGCAAGGGCTCATGATGAGCAAAAGAATCCAGTGTTGACTCACCATCAGTGGGTAATATTATTTGGTGGATAAATGTTTTCTCTATCCAGCCTTGCTGTTGTAATTTTAATAAAGTATCGCGATTGATGTTGTGTTCTTGTAATTGATCAATCGTTAATTTGGTGCTGTCTTTGAGAAAGGAAGAATTGTGTTCTTTAGCACAATCTGCTCCTCTCCCCCCCGTGTGGGGGAGAGGTTGGGGGAGAGGGGGCTCGTCGGGTTCCACTAATTTTTGAAAAAGCCTCATTGCCTCATGTTGTTTACGTGCACGTTTTAAGGTAGTTATATCAAGCTCTTTTCCAGCTTCGGTCAGTTGCCAAATTTCAACTTTCTTACCGGTTGTTTTATTTGATTGCTTCCGCAGAATTGGTGGCAAAGTTAATGCCATGGTTTCACCGATGGGATGATGATAGTAATCTGCTGCCCAACGACAAAATTGAATTAATGCTGGGGGGATAATTGGTTCGGCATCGAGTAACGCTAAAATCGGCCGTAGTTTTGCTGCTGGCACGTCACTATGAAACGAAGTACCCATGATCACACCAATTAATTCCTGCTTTCCCCATGGCACTTTAACCCGCATCCCAGGCGCAACCGATTGACTCGCTAATGCTGACGGTAGCAAGTAGTCAAAGGTTTTGCGTAGAGGCTGGGGTAAAGCAACTTGAATGATCATGCAGTATAAATCCATAAAAAGTGGAGTAATTATACCATTACCTCTTCATTTGAGGGAAAACGAGGTAGCCCAGAGTTTTGATCCCTCATTACGCATGCATACCACGACGATTAAAACTTAATGAGCTGTTATGGAATGAGGGCTGTGGTAATTTGTGCATGCTTTAATGAGGGCTACAGCAATAATCACAAAAGGTATTTTTATTTATAAATTAATGAATTTTTATTGGTTGTCTGGTAATATAGATAAGCTATATTTTGTATCAACATAGTGTATACTTAAGGAAATGATTAATGTATGCGAGGTCGTCAATGTTGGTACATGGAAAAATACAAAAATGGGGTAATGGGTTAGCTTTGCGCGTCTCAGGCGTGATGCGAGATATCCCAAATTTTAAGGAAGGATCGGAAGTGGATATTGAAGTAACTGAAAAAGGTTTGCATATTACTAAAGCCAAGTCAAAACGACGTATAAAATTGCCTTTTAGTGAAGCTCAGCTATTGAAAGGGTTAAATCCAAAGACCGGACATGCGGATGCAATTGCTAATCCGTTGGTGACAGAGTATGGAGATAAAAGTTAATGTCAATTCATTATATTCCAGATAGAAACCATATCGTTTGGCTTGATTTTGAGCCAACCAAAGGAAAAGAAATTGGTAAATACCGTCCTACCTTAGTATTGTCATCAAAAGAATATAATAGTCAATTAGGGTTGCTGATATGTGTTCCAATCAGTACCAGCATCCGCGGTGCAATCACCGAAGTACCGATTAATAACTTGGATGAACCCTGCGTAGTTGCTGCTAATCTCGTGCAAACATTGTCCTGGAAAGAACGAAAAGTCAAATTCATTGCTGAAGCCGAGGCTGGGGTAATGGATGAAGCTTTGATTCGGCTCATACCTTTAATGGGGGCCGATCGTATTATAGAAAAATTTATTTGATTCTGTAGCCGAGCTTCACCTGGGCTACGATCTAAATGGTAGCCCTCATTAGTTGCGCGATGAATTCGTAACATCCTGGTTTTTTAAACTATCAATTAATCATAAAAATGGTTTGATCCCTCATTACGCATGCATACCACGATGATTAAAACTTAATGAGCCGTTATGGAATGAGGGTTGTAATAATTCATGCATGCTTTAATGAGGGCTACGAGATTGGCAGCATAAGCGTATCGGATACATCCATACATCGAATTTTTCATCCCACGCGACAACCCCATTGTAACTAAATTGTAACAAATGTCTTGACAGCAATAAAAATAGCTTATAAATTTTACAGTGAACGAAAATAATAATGATTATCATAAACAACAAAGAAGAGGTGTCACATGCGATATACAAGTTTTTCCAAATTTGAGGAAGATCTTAAAAATAGTTTAACCAAAGATGAAGATATAAAACTATGGATTGATGCAACGATGCCCTACTCAGGTCATGTTTCTGTTTGTTGGTCAGAAATACAAAAAAAAGGTTTATTTGCGGCTATTGATGCTAATCGTTCACAGATAGTTGCTCATCTTCTTAAAAAAAGATATTGCTCTCCTCACAGCGTGCGCGATGAACATACTCCGGCACAAAAAGCGGCACTAGAGGGAAAATGGGATTGTGTAACAAAGATAGCAGAATATGTAAAATCCGATAGTTCTTGGTATCAAAATGCGGGAGATCGATGTAGATTAGGTTCCGCCTTATTTCTGGCTGTCAGAGCAGAACAACCATTCGTATTTATTGAAAAATTGTGTAAGGCAGGTGCACCAATATATTGGCATGAGCCAGCGTCAAAAACCGGGGTGCTCCACTATGCCGCAGAAAAAGATGCGACCAATACAATGGTTGTTTTGCTTAAACATCCTCAAGTAAATCAAGAATTATTTAAAAAAACGACCGAGGGTAAAACGCCCATTGAAATAGCTGCTGAGAAAGGACATTGGTATTGTGTCAGATTAATAGCACAACATATTGTGGCTAATAAAAATAGCATTAACTTAACTGCAGACAATAAAGCAGCATTAGGTAAAGTTTTGGATGCTCCATCCACGACTCGGCAGTCAGCTTCTTTGTTAACATTGTTAATCCAAGCAAAATTAAATCCAGCCGATACACGTCATCCGATAGAAGCTGCTGCAGCAGATGGGCGTTGGGAAATAGTGAAATTATTAACTAATCAATTAAAACAACCAACACCGCAGGACTTTCAAGCCATAGAAAAGGCCTTTCTTTTAGCGCTGCGCTGTCAACGTCCCGATATTTGCAAGTCTTTACGATTATCTGGTTTTAAACATAGCAATCAAGTACGCCCTGACGATATGTTTTTATTAATAGAACAAGGGGTTATAGAGAAAACGATTAATGGTTCATTAAAAGAAATACTCACAACAGTTAATGTTAATCAATATATAGAAGTGACTGACAAACAAGGTAATACGCCTTTACATAGCGCGGTAGCTTTAAACAATACAGAAGCAGTTAAATTATTATTAGAGCATGGTGCCAGTACATCCAAGGAAAATGACGCGAGAGAATCCTCTATGCAATTGGCAAAACTAGGTTCATTCACAATAAGAGATCTTTTCGATAGCCATGAGCACTATCGCAAAAAATTTAGCGAAGCAATTAAAATAGATAATGAGGATAAGCTTGTTAACAGCATTGCATTGTTTAAACAAAAATCATATGACATAGCAAGATCTCGTATTGTCAAAGATGTCCTAACTGCAGTTATCAATGCGTTGCCAAAAACAAAAGGTTCGTTTTTAGTCGAGCCTAAGCCAATCCTGGATGCGCAAGCAAAAATATTAATAAAAAATATATTGAGGTTACTTGCAAGAGAGTTTATTTCTTTAAATGCAGATTTGATCAAAATTTTAGAATCGGTAAAAGAGGATATATTTGGACAAATAGAATTGCTGGGTAATAATGACCAATTATTATTGAAAGAGCAGTTGTTTAAGGATGGTAAATTGCAAGATCATCCATTAAGAAAATTAATTGAAAGCTGGCAGCTAAGAAATTGGGCAAAAAGTTTGTATGGCACGGCGACACGAGATAGTATTAACATACCCCAATCAACGCATCATCAACCGTCAGCACCGCCCACGTGGCAGGTACCAACAGGACATGTCTATGGCGCTATGCCTAGTGTCTATCCCGCAACGACAGTAACGACTACAACAACGAGTGCGCCGCCTATGGTAAGCTCTTCATCAGTAACCACAGATACAGGTGAAACAGCTACTGGAATGCCAACACCACTTTATCCATCGTTGGCTGATGCAAGTACGTCAACGTCTACAACAAGTACTGCTTCTGAAATAACCCCAACTGCATTGCCAAGCTCAGACTCGGTTACTCAATCGACCGCTGATTCAAGTTCAACAACTGATGCAGGTAGTGGTGATATAGCACCTAGCCAATTACCGGGTAACAATTCACTATATGCTGATTGGCAAGCCATGCATGAGGCAGAACAATATTTTAGACATGGCTTAAAGATATTACAGCAGCAATTTATGAAAGAAGGTACGGTAACTATGGCGGTGCCGAACGAGGTAACAATTGAAGCGCATAATCGGGGTTTTGCTATTCATACTTTAATAGAAACGGCAGCTCAAGCTACGGATCAATTAATAAGTTTTCTACAAATGGCACAACATCAATTTGCTCAACAAGCGCCATTAATACCAATACCGCAACCTTTTCTTGAATTGTCACATGTTGATGGTGGTAACAATTCTTTACCAGCATGTAGCCCGGCACAAAGTGCTGGGGACTCTTGCCAACAAGCAGTGGTGGATTCATCGGACGAATTACCATGTTGGAAAGGACAAACGCCCAGCGGCTCACCGGGTACTGTTGCCAGTCAAATTGGATGGATGCGTTCTCCATCACCGCAATCCAATATAGGAGGTACCGCAACCCTTGGTAATCCATTATCACTAAATGGATTGAGGTAGCATAGCAATTACGATAGGTATAGATCAAAAATAAAATGAGAGGTTCTTATGATATATGATAATTTACTTGAATTTGAAGCGGATCTGAAAAATTCGTCGATTACCGATGATGAAATAATTGAGAAATTACCCGCCCCTAGCGAGGACATTCAGAAACCGTTGGGATTTGGCGTTATTGGCTTGATTTGGGCCGTAAAAGCAAATCGCTCAGGGTTACTCAATGAGCTTTTGCTCAAATATAACTTTGACATTGGTGAAACTACCATGGATGGCAAAACTGCTGCGCAGCTTGCTAGTGAGCTATGTCATTGGGATTGTGTTTATGCTATCGCCGCCTATTTTGTTACGAATCCACAACAGAACACCCATGATAAAGGTAGATTAAACTATGCATTGTATAAAGCAAAACAAACAAAACAACCATTGGAGCTTATTACGACTTTAAATAATGCAGTTAACGCAACACTCGAGGGGGTTGGGAAGGGCAAAGCTCCCGTTGAGGGGGCCCCGATAGCCGAAATACCTGAGTTGCAAGCATCTGACGTGGGTGGTTGGAGAAAACAACCCGTAAGCGGTTCATCAGGTACAGTTGCTAGTCAAATTGGATTTACAGCACAATCCCCATTGCCTTCTAGTGGTTCAGGGTCACTGGCTAGCGATAAATCGGCGTTACGTAATTGTAGGGGCGGTCCGTAATATCCTCATTTGTTCTGCACGGTATCAGATAGTTCGCATAGCCTCGTAGCCCTTATTAGTTGCACAATGAATTTGTAAAAACCATGTTTCTAGAGTTTTCAACGGATCGTAAAAAGAGCTCGTATTGTGCAACTAATGAGGGATTGTACTATCATCGAGTTTTAATCCCTCATTACGCATACAAACTAACATGATTAAAATGCAGTGAGTAGTTCTGGAATGAGGATTATGCTAATTTGTCGGGTATTGTTGGTTAACTACGCACAAACTGCAATAACAATGTGTAATTATGCTTATCGGCCAAACGTAATGCATTAAGATATTTTGTACGGGCATCAGTTTGGCCATAAAGATTTTGGCTTCCCCAACTAAATCGTTCTTGATTTTCTGCCACAAGTAATAGATCGGTGATTAACCGCGCGTGTCGACCATTGCCATTTGCAAATAAGTGTATGGTGACTAATCTATGATGGAAACGAACAGCAATTTCGTCAATAGGATAAGTTTGATGTTCGATATGATATGTTGTATCGTCAAGTAATAATTTTAGATTTTCGTTAATTTGAAACTTATCGACGCCAATATTTTTGTTACTTTTTCTAAATTGTCCGGACCAACGCCACGTTTTATCAAACATTTTACGATGAAGTTGTGTGATAAACTCAATCGTTAATATTTTTGATGTAGTGAAATTATGTTTTCGTAGCCACAATTCAGCATCATTAATATTAGCTTGTTCCCAGCTATTTAATTCCATTTGAGTTTCAATATGATCGGGAATTAACCCTTCTACTTCATCTGGATCAAGTGGAGTAGCGCCAACAGAATATATTGGCTTATACATCTTTATCTTCCCATAAGTGTTTTAAATTTCCCATGAGTAATTCATTTATCATGTCATTCAATTGAGCTTGAGCTTCTTTTTTATCGACGCCTTGATCTTCCAACGACATGGAGTGTGAAACTTGATTTAAAATTTGGGTGGCAATTTTGGTGGCTTGTTGTTTTAGCATGTCTTCTAATGAAGTATTGGGAACTAACGCATAAACGAATGTGCAATTAAGCGCAGTTGCGCATTCACGTAGGGTTCTTAACGTTAAAGCGTCTTCCTTTTCAGTTCGTTCAATAGCTTTAACTCTGCTACGTGATACACCAAGGCGACTCGCGAGCTGTGTTGTAGTCATACCTAGTGATTTGCGAATAGTTTGTACCCAACCTCGTTTCGGTTGATAATAATCAACAACTTTATACCAAGGGGCTAAATATCGATCAATTTGTCTAATTACTCGTAGGCTCATGATTACCTCTTTGATTAATAATAGAAAATATAAAATTCTCTATTATATAAGGGTATGTATATGTATCTTTTTTACATTATATGATCATATATAAGTATCCGATATATGTCAAATATGGACACTTATATGTGTCCATTCAATAATGGTTATGGGTACATATAGAAGCCGGGTTTTTTAAGTTAGAGGATTTTAATGGGGATTTCAGTACAGTAGATCTTTCGTAGGGACGTATTGCATACGCCCATTTATCAAACATCATAACTTTTTAATATTGCATAATATTTCCAACATCAATGTTTCGGTAAAATTAGTGATGTGGCGAGATGGATGTATACAATACGGCCCCTACTAAAGTAATGACTTTTGCGGTATGCTTTGGACATCGAAAAAGCCGTCTAGGAGTCAAGGCATGGATTTTGAGTTAAGTCACGAACAGCAAGCCATTAAAGACATGGTGCGTCAGTTTGCCAATGAAGAAATGTACCCTAATGCTGCGACATGGGATGAGGAGCATATCTTTCCAGTTGAAGTGCTGCGCAAATTAGCGCAATTAGGATTGGCAGGAATTTATGTACGACCTGAATCCGGTGGCAGTGGTTTAAGCCGTGTGGATGCAGCGATTATTTTTGAAGAACTCGCGCGTGCTTGTCCGTCAACCTCGGCTTATTTATCAATCCATAATATGGTTAGCTGGATGATTGATTCTTTTGGTAATGATGCTCAACGCCAAAAATGGTTGCCTGGTTTATTAAGCATGGATTTATTTGCTAGTTATTGTTTAACTGAACCTAGCTCCGGCTCGGATGCGGCATCCTTAAAAACCACCGCGCAACGCGATGGTGATTATTATATTTTAAATGGTTCAAAAGCGTTTATTTCGGGTGGTTCGACCAGCGATGTCTATGCCTGCATGGTGCGTACCGGCGAGCCAGGGCCCAAAGGTATTTCATGTATTGTTGTTGAAAAAGACACCCCAGGATTAAGTTTTGGCAAACCAGAAAATAAATTAGGCTGGAATAGCCAATGTACCACCATGGTGTATTTTGAAAATTGTCGCGTACCAGTTGCGAATAGATTGGGCGAAGAAGGGCAAGGATTTAAAATTGCTTTATCAGGTTTAAATGGGGGGCGTATTAATATTGCAGCTTGTTCATTAGGTGGTGCGGCTGAGGCATTAAAACAAACGCGTAGCTATTTGCATGAACGCAGTCAATTTGGCCAGCATTTACAAGACTTTCAATCGATTCAATTTAAATTTGCTGACATGGCAACGCAATTAGAAGCAGCACGGTTAATGGTGCATCGCGGTGCGGCGTCAATTGATAATAAACATCCTGAAGCGGCTATGTATTGCGCGATGGCAAAACGTTTTGCCACTGATGCTGGATTTTATATTTGTAATGATGCGCTGCAATTATTTGGCGGTTATGGTTATTTGCGCGATTATCCCATTGAACGTTATTTTCGTGATTTGCGT
>JAGVJQ010000009.1 GCA_020051015.1 Gammaproteobacteria bacterium | reverse complement strand
CGGAAAAGAGTAATATATCGCGCTAAGTTAACTTCATTGCAGGCAATTTCTGCGCTCATTGCTTTAAAATTACTTAATTTAATCTTGATATATTGATTTTTAATCAACCGATTTGGGGCATACGTTTGTAATCGATGTAATAATTTTTGATAAAGTTCTTCGATAATTTCAATGCATGTTGCAAGATTCTTGATATCTTGCGGAAAAGTATTTTCAACACTAAGAGACTTACGTACTTTATTCGGATCAACAATGCGGTTATCTTGCCCTCGACATTGTTCATAGAGTCGTAGTCCAAGCTTACCAAATTGCTGCGATAATTCCGCTTGGGAAAATGTTTGTAAATCTGCACATGTTTTGATATTCATGCCATGCAATTTTTCTGCAGTGACTTTACCCACACCATATAATTTATTAACGGGCAATACTGAAATAAATGGGTCGATGTCTTCAGGGCGAATCACAAATAAACCATTAGGTTTTTTCCAGCCGCTGGCTACTTTTGCTAAAAATTTATTAGGAGCAACCCCTGCAGATGCTGTTAATTGTTCTTCATCCCAGATGCGTTTACGAATGGCTTGGGCAATTAATGTTGCACTACCATGATAATCAATAGCATCTGTGACATCTAAGTAGGCTTCATCTAGCGCTAAAGGTTCCACCAAATCAGTATAATCAGCAAAAATCTGATGTATTTTTTTAGATACTTGACGATATTTGGCCATATTAACAGGTAAAAGTACCAAATCTCGACACAATCGATAAGCCGTTGCGGTTGCCATGGCTGAATGAATGCCATACTTGCGAGCAATATAATTGCAAGTACATAATACGCCGCGTTGTTCGGATGAACCGCCAACGGCAACGGGTTTATTGATTAGTGAAGGATTATCCCTGATTTCGATTGCAGCATAAAAGCAATCCATATCCACATGGATAATTTTACGTAATTTATTAGGGCCTGTTGACCATTCTACTATGTTGGGCATAAAGCCTCGATTTTCTGTGTTCCGCTGCTCAAGTATTACTATTTTTTACTCTTTATTTGAATAGTGTAACACTATTCTAACCGTTCATAAAGTGGTGCCTAAAAATTAAGCACCATATACTAACCAAACTGGCATGACACGATCGAGGTAATGCATAAATTTCCACAAGCCAACACTTAATTCGATATTGCCAAATTTATCTACAGTTTCTTCTGGGAAAGCAATGCCACAACCAAATAATCCAGGAGCAATAATGCCAGATTTTTTATTGTATGTTAGGTTCGATAAGCCTTCGACACGAACTTGTCGCGGGGTAAAACCAACTGCTTGAATCATTTTGTTACATGTTGGTAACCATTGATTAATATTCATTTCGTCTGAGCCGACACGAATTAGATTGTCAGGCTTCACACCATCAATATTTTCACGCGCCCAAATGGCGGTTTCTCCCTTCAGTCCAGTATTATCAAACAATGTCCAATTATCTAAATAAACAGCGTAACGTAATGCATCGCGATAAAAGTTTACCACTTGTTTGACACCTAATTCTAACAATAAGCGAATAACAATAATGGCTGAATGCGATGCACCAAATACCGCGACTACATCATCTTTATTGACTAAACGTTCTAACCGCTGCTTATCTAAGGCATCTTGCAATGAAATAGTTGTGGTCTCACTGATGGGCATTATTTTGGGTTCTGAGCCAATTGCCATGATAACGTTTTTTGCTTCAATATTTTTATTTTGTAAGGTGATTTGCCAATGGCGATTATGCATGTTTAATTTCACAACGGTATCGATAATTGGATTGACTTGTTTTGTGAGTCGCTCGGTTACCCATATCAATGGTTCAGCAGCATATTTAAGAGTACAAGTTTGTTCAGGATCGAGAAAATGAATGGCATGTTTTTCAGAACAGCCACGATAATGAAAAGATTCACAATGATATAAAAATTTTAAAAATAAATTAACTTTAGTGTTACTAGAAACATTCTGCCATTTTTCTCCAAAATCACCGACTTTGAATGCCGGATCGATCCAAGCTATATTATTACCAGCAATACCACTATCCAATAATTTTCCTACTGCAGCTATGCCAGCAGGGCCTGCACCAATAACGGCCCATTGGTAATTATCATTTTTTGAAGGGATTGGTTTATTTGTACTCATGATGTTGTCCTTTTTTAATATATGTCCTTAGTATCCTTCTAATATGCTAATAAGTAAAATTGATTGTTTATATAATAGTTATCAATTATAATGATAAGATGAAATTCACGATTAAACAGCTAGAAATATTTGTAACGATTGCAAACCACGAACATATGTCACAGGCTGCAGAGCAACTGCATTTAACTCAATCAGCCTGTAGCATGTCGTTGTCGACATTAGAAAATCAACTCAATGGTCCATTATTCATACGCCATGGGAAAAAACTATTATTAAATGAACGCGGTAAAGTTTTATTGCCCAAAGCGTTAAATATTCTTGGACAACTACAAGAAATTGAAGCGACAATGACAGAAGGGAAACAAAAGGTATTAACAGCGGAAATAACCATTGGAGCTAGTAGTACGATTGGTAATTACGTTTTACCAGCGATTATTGGCACCTTTATTACAGAACATCCACAAGTAAAAATAAAGTTACAAGTTGGTAATACCGAACAAATCATCCAGAACCTATTGAAATTTACTATTGATGTAGGAATGATTGAAGGCACTTGTCATGCTCCTGATATTGACGTCGTACCGTGGTGTGAAGATGAACTCATTTTAATTGCAGCACCTTCGCATCCATTAAGCAAAAAAAAGAATATTCTACGTACCGATTTATATCAAGCAAAATGGGTATTACGAGAGCAAGGATCTGGAACACGAGAAAAATTTGAAGAGGTTATGCAAGGGCAAGCTCAACCCTTTTTAGAGTTAGGGAATACTGAGGCGATAAAACAAGCCGTACAAAGTGGTTTGGGGATTAGTTGTGTATCTAAATTGACGGTAATCGATAATCTCAAAGCCAAAAAAATTGTTGAATTAAAAGTGCCATTTTTAAATTTGACTCGTCAATTTTATATCTTATTTCATAAACAAAAATTTAAAACGACAGCATTAAAAAAATTAATAAAAGAATTTACACCCATCGTACTTTAAAGATGAGATGGGTACCTTTCATTTATTATCAGTAATCGATTCAATTCGCATTCCAATCCACTCCCGTGGGATCATGATTGGAATGTCTTCAATAACGGTAACATCGCGTGGGGCGGGAACTTTTCCATCATTATTAGTTAGCAATTGCTCTGTCGTAATATATTCTTTCGCTACATTCAGATAAGTGCGGCCCAGTAAGTGATTATATTCATGTTGAAAAATAATTGCTTCCCAACCAGATAGTTGTCGCGAAATTTTCTCTGCTTTTTCATTAAAATATTCAACATAAATATCTTTGTAGGTTGCAACTAAACCACGGTCAGCACCAACACAACTTAAACAGGCATGATAAAGGCAAACACATTCATCAGAAACTTGTTTGATAATAGGATTAATATAGTAAGTCAGCGGAATATAAACTTCATTATTACTTGCCGTTTTGTATCGAGAATTAGCAGGATCGCGTTCAATCAAAAAAAATTGATACGACAATCCTAATTGATTAGCCGCTATTCCAATACCTTGTAATTGTTGACGTCTAAATGCTGCGAATTGTAATGTTTGCTGAAAATCGCCGTGAGTAATATCAGCAATGGGCACTGGTCGACAACGATGATGTAACACACAAGTGTTATGGCCCGATTGTTTTTCGCAACATTGTACAGCTGCGCCAGATAAATAAGATTCAGGGATTTGATAAGCTGATTTAGTCATTAAATATTTTTACCTATATTTTAAAATTAATCCAGATCTTACGTAGGGGCGTATTGCATACGCCCATTTCTCAAACATCACAATTTGTTTATATTGTATAATATCGCAAACATCGCGACATCTGTATTTTTAGTTAAATTTGTGATTGTGGCATGATGGGCGTATGCAATACGCCCCTACGCAAGATCTAAATAAATTAACAAGTTTTAATTTTATCTGAAATACAGTATCTGCGTGCTACTGCTCACCTGATGGTGGCTTTTTAGCATCGTTTAAGCTTTTTTCCAGGGATTCAATTTTCTGCTCTAGGCGCAAAAGGGTTTCATGCATTTGTTCAAGATGCGTTTTATCAAGAGGTTTTAACATTTTTCGTTGATTACGTGCCATAAAAAAAGCAGAAAAATTGGCAGTCAAAACAGCAAGTAGACCAATACCAAAAATCATAACCAAAATGCCAAGAATGCGTCCAAGCGGTGTATGCGGGACTATATCACCATAGCCAACCGTGGTAATGGTTTGCCATGCCCACCATACCCCAGCGCCAGCACTTGGAATGCCTGGATCAAACGAAGCCAATAGAATACCTGAGCTAGTTGTCAGCAAAACAGCAACTAAGATGGTTGAGCCTAAGTGATTTTTAGCCAAAAAATCGGTACTAAATTCAAACCAAGGTACCAAGAATCGAAACATCAAGCCAAAACGGATAATACGTACTACAGTGGTAATATAAAAATGCACCCAAAACAATGGGAATAATAAAACAATAATGGCAAGATTAATCCAATTAGTCGCGAGATAGAAAAGTTTATTTTTTGTTATGAGGGTTAAAACTGTTGTTTCAGCAACAAAGGCAAGCCAAATGATCCAATTGGTAATGTCATAAAAATCATTTCTTAATAAGCCATGGCGCTCTGAATACCATTGAATAGGCAACCAAATAGCGATCAATAGTAAGCCAAATTCAAAGAATCGATCAACCTTTTGCACAAAAGCAGATTCGTCTCGGCTAATGCCAGCAATTCCAAGACAACGACGAATTATAAGTGCCCAGTCTTTTTTTGGCATGATCACCTCAGTAATAGCCGCTATATCATCATTTAATTGTAACTCGCTTGGTTGCATAATAAAAGATAATCCTTACGTTGATTTACCCCAAATTTGCTCTAATCGTTGATCTCGTCCACAATTATAACGATAAAATTTATAGCGAATAGGATTTTTCTTATAATATTCCTGATGATATTCTTCAGCAGGATAGAAAGTCGAAGCAGGTATGATCAATGTTGCTATCTGATTGAACTTGCCTGAATTAATCAATTCTTGCTTACTTTGCATGGCAAGCTGCTGTTGCTGCGCATCAGCGTAAAAAATAACAGAACGATATTGTTGTCCTTCATCACAAAATTGTCCATTAGCATTGGTCGGATCAATATTATGCCAATAAAATGTGAGCAATTGAGGATAACTGACAACCTCTGGGTTATAGATCACTTTTACTGATTCATAGTGACCGGTTCCACCTGCTGAGACTTGTTCGTATGTTGGGTTTTTTACTGTACCACCAGTATAACCGGCAGTTGTACTAATAACACCTTTTACTTTATCAAAATCAGCTTGCATACACCAAAAGCATCCACCAGCAAAAACTGCTGTAGCCGTTTGTGGTTGCTTAGTGGTTGGACCGGCAAATAAAACACTTGAGAATGTTAGAAAAGTAATTAACAAAGCAATTAGGGTAATTAATTTTAAACGCATGTTAGTCATCCTTTACATCATTGCACAATTATAGTGGTAAATATTGACGCGTGGGAAATGTGTGCTTAAATTATATATTAGTTCAATTTAAATAAATAATTGAAGGAACATTTAATCATGACTAAAGTAAAATTGTCAGATTTAATTGATACCATTCAATGTCAGCCAGAAGAATATGAATGCTATATCAATTTAAAAACCGGCGAAATTATTGAGATTTCTGATGAAGTTCGCTCCGTTGTTGAGCATGGTGATGAAGATTATCCAGATTGGATGGAAGATGAAATCCAAATGTTTATTGCCTTTGATGAAAATGAAGATGATTATTTAGCATTACCAACGCAAAATGATCTGAATGAATATAAAATGATGGAAAATTTTGCTGAAGAGCAAACTGATGCCAATATTCAAACTCAATTATTAAAGGCTTTGCAAGGAAAAGGTGCATTTTTTCGCTTTAAAGATGAAGTTACTAAATTTGGTTTGGCTGCAGCATGGTACCAATACCGTAATGAATGTTATAAAGAATATCTGATTGATTGGTGCGAAGAAAATGAATTAGAGTTTGAATAAAAAAAGCATTGACAATTATAATCTTCGTATGTTAAAACTATATACAGATTTAACTTATCTTCAACTAGGCAAATCATGAAACAGGTAAACGCACACATTGCTTCTACCGAATTCGCTGCAAAAATGGCGAACAGATTTGCTTTATCTTTATTATCACTACTTCTTATCGGCCTGCACTAGCGGCCATCCGTCCATTATTCATTATGCGACGCTAGGGTAGGTTTCAAATCACAAACCGCATAATCATTTTATTTTAATTTTACATTAGGGTCTGCTTACAATTCGCTAGGCTGAGGCAGAAAGACATGATTTTCGAGTACCGCAGCGCAGCATACATAGTAGTATTTGAGCAGCGGAACACAGAAAATCGAGGCTT
>JAGVJQ010000019.1 GCA_020051015.1 Gammaproteobacteria bacterium | reverse complement strand
GAAAGACTTGATTTTTGAGCACCGCAGCGGAGCATACTTTGGCCGTCTGTGAGCAGCGGAGCGCAAAAAATCGAGGCTTAATGCCCAGCATAGTAGAATGGTCAACAGCCCCTACTATCCCTTTTGAAAGGAAGATCATAATGAAGGCCAATTGTTTTCTGTTATTATTATTTCATTAAACCCTAACTCTTCTTTAACAAGATCAGGTTCGGAATCTTTTGTGGGATCTGACCAAAATTGAAAACCTTGGGCGGTATTTCTATATGAGGAAATAAATGAGTCTCTATTTTCGTGGGTTGCTGTTGTTCGTAAAAAATAGATACATTGTTTAAGTTTTTTATATCGAACACAACGTGTATCATCTTTACTGTGAATATTTCTTAGGTCATTTATAAATAACTGGCACGTAATCTTATCATTTATAAAACTATCAAGTCTTTTACAAAAGTCGCTTATCTCTGCAATGTCAGTTGACTCTGCTTTTCCACGAAAAATATAGAAAACCATATGATAAAAAGAGGTTGTCCTATGCGTCTTTTTTTCCATTAAGAGCATATAGTATTCATCCAGTTTTTCAATTAAATAACTTAAGTGATAATAAGTTATCTCGCATGAGTTTAAATCATAACTCATGTGCAAGATAAGTTTCTTTTCTGCCTCATTTTTTTTACTTAAATCAGTCGGAAATTTATTAGATCCGGTGTTATTCAACTGATGTTGGGGAGAGTATCTACAAGAGAGATACTCACTAAAACTGAATATTTCATAATAAAGGTGATCTAATGTTACTTTATCTGCATGAAATAACGGTAGGATCCATTTAAAAATATTAATATCTATAGCATTAGAAATAAAACGCATTAGGAATGCAAATTTTCCTGAATCATCTTGATGATATTGTCTTTTCATCATCTGTTGGTGCATGACTGAAAAACAAATATCCGTTAAATGTATTAAACATAACTGTTCCGTCAATAAATGTGGGTTCTTTTTTAACTCTTCCTCTAAACTATTTAGTTTTGCTGAAAATCTTTCTAACCAACGATTTACTATAAATACCGTATTAAATTCATCTTGTGGTAATGGAACATTTAAAGAAATATTACCTATTGTTTGTTTAAGATTGTTTGCTCTGACTTGATATTTGTTTAAAATAAATTGAATCCAGTCTATTTCTCTTAATGTTAATTCTTCTGTCTCGCGCTCAACGATTGATGTGATATATGCTGCGTCTCTACGTTGTAATTCTCGTCGAAGCCCATTAAGCACTAATTGGCCTTTCACCTGTTTGGCACCACTGTTCTCAGATAAATCCAACCCTAATATTTTTTTATTATCTTGAAATACAATAAACAATCGCCATAGATTATCTACATTTAGGTCATTATCAGAAATATTGATCGAGAGTAACGATGGATGATTTTTCATTAACTCAATGATTGAATCAGCATTGTCAATCTGACAATAAGCAAAATCCATGTATTCAATACTAGTACTGTGTTTCAATGCTTGTGTAATTTTTGCCAGCTCATCGCTATTCAACCTGCAATTTCGAATGCTAATACATTTTAACTGGTCATTATTTTTTATATAATCAATTATTGTTGTTAGCTCACCCGCTGAAAGGAATTGATGAGAGATAGCTAATTTCGTTAAATGTGGATTGTCCCTTAAATAATCTGCAAGAACGGTCATGATTAAGACTCTTTTTAGATTTATTTATAATATATTTAGGGTCTATTTACAGAGAAAAGAGGATCCCCATCATCAACGATGATGGGGAATTTGATAACAATATTAACCAGCCAAATTAAACAATACGTATTGTAAAATTCCACCTTTACGGAAGTATTCAATTTCTTCTTCCGTATCAATGCGACAAACTAAATCAACGGTTTCTTTACTACCATTTGTACGGGTAATCGTTGCTTTCACGATCATACGTGGTTTTACATTACCTTCAATACCAGTAATATCAACCGTTTCAGTACCATCTAAATTTAATGATTTACGTGTCATACCATCTTTAAACTCTAATGGTAATACACCCATACCAACTAAATTTGAGCGATGGATACGTTCAAAACTTTCAGCAATGACCGCTTTCACACCTAATAATAAAGTGCCTTTAGCTGCCCAGTCACGTGATGAGCCCGTACCATATTCTTTGCCTGCAAAAATCACCAATGGTGTTTTATCCGCTTTATACTTCATTGCGGCATCGTAAATCGGCATCGTTTCACCATTAGGAATATATTTAGTAAAACCGCCTTCTACACCAGGTACCATTTCATTGCGAATACGAATATTAGCAAACGTACCACGCATCATTACCAAGTGATTACCACGACGCGCACCATAAGAGTTAAAATCTTTTACTGCCACGCCATGCTCTTGCAAGAATTTACCGGCGGGGCTAGATGGTTTAATCGAACCCGCTGGAGAAATATGATCGGTTGTAATGCTATCACCTAATAAGGCTAAAACACGCGCCTGATGTACATCATTTAAATACTTATGTTTTTCGGTGATATGTTCAAAGTAAGGAGGATCTTGAATATAAACTGAATCGTGATTCCATTTATACGTTTTACCTTCTCCAATACGAATCGCCTTCCAATCTGCATCGCCGCTAAATACATCTGAATATTGCTTGCGGAACATATCTTGGGTAACAAATTTAGCTACTTCTGCTGCAACTTCAGCATTGGTTGGCCAAATATCTTTGAGGTAAACTGGTTTACCATCTTTACCTTTACCAATAGGCTCGTGTTGTAAATCAATACGCGTTGTACCTGCTAATGCAAATGCAACAACCAATGGTGGTGACGCCAACCAATTAGCTTTTACTGCAGGATGCACACGACCTTCAAAGTTACGATTACCTGATAATACGGAGGATACAACTAAATCACCACTGGTAATGGCTTTATCGATAGCTTCAGGTAAAGGACCTGAGTTACCAATACAAGTCGTACAACCATAACCAACCAGGTTAAATCCAAGGTCATTTAAATACATTTGCAAACCAGCATTATCTAAATAATCCGTTACCACTTTAGAACCTGGTGCTAATGATGTCTTCACCCAAGGTTTGGTTTGCAAGCCTTTTTCTAACGCTTTTTTCGCTAATAAGCCAGCAGCCATTAATGCACTTGGATTAGAAGTATTGGTACAGCTAGTAATCGCTGCAATAACAACATCACCATGATGCAACATGTAATCATGACCATCAACTTTCACTGATTTACTAACTTCACTTGCTTTACCTGCGTCTGTTAATGCTTTATCAAACGCATCACGAATATGTGATAACACGACGCGATCTTGTGGGCGCTTTGGTCCAGCCAAGCTTGGTTCAACTGTTGATAAATCTAAATGTAAAACATCAGTGAAAACCGGATCGGGGGTCTTATCATCACGCCACATACCTTGTTCTTTGCAATAGGTTTCTACTAAAGCAATTCGTTGTGGATCACGACTAGTTAAAGTCAGATATGTAATGGTTTCTTGATCGACTGGGAAGAAGCCACAAGTAGCACCATATTCTGGCGCCATGTTGGCAATGGTAGCCCGATCAGCCAATGGCAACTCATTTAAACCTGGACCAAAGAACTCAACAAATTTGCCCACCACACCACGCTTACGCAACATTTCAGTAATGGTTAACACGAGATCGGTAGCAATAATGCCTTCTTTCAATCGACCCGTTAATTTCACACCAATAACTTCAGGTAATACCATGGAAACAGGTTGACCTAGCATGGCAGCTTCAGCTTCAATACCACCAACACCCCAACCTAATACACCCAAACCATTAATCATGGTTTTATGGCTATCCGTACCAACGACAGTGTCTGGATAAGCAACTGTTTTACCATTTTCATCACGTGTCCACACGACTTGACCTAAATACTCAAGATTGACTTGATGGCAAATACCCGTACCAGGCGGCACAACACGAAAATTTTTAAAGGCTTTTTGACCCCAGCGCAAAAACTCATAGCGCTGCATATTACGTTCCATTTCCAAATCAACATTATCTTTAAATGCATGATTGCTGGCAAAACTATCAACTTGTACCGAATGGTCAATAACTAAATCCACTGGAATTAATGGATTAATCTTGTCAGGATCACCCCCAAGCTTCACCATGGCATCGCGCATGGCCGCTAAGTCAACAACAGCAGGAACACCGGTAAAATCTTGCATTAAGACGCGTGCTGGATTGTAATTAATTTCTTGTTCGGAAGTTTTGTTTTTCAACCAGGCAGCAACACCTTTAATGGACGCTTCAGTGACTGAACGACCATCAAAATGGCGTAATAAATTTTCAAGTAATACTTTTAATGAGAATGGCAGATGACTCACATCACCTAGGCCAGCCTTTTCTGCAGCTTTAATACTGTAATAATCATAAGATTTGCCTTGCACTTGTAATGTGCGGCGGGTATCAAATGCCATGAGGAAACTCCTTGCGACGTTTTGAAAAACGTTATTCTAACAGAGAAACCTCAGAAGAGAAATTTGAATACGAAAAAAACTATTTATTTAGGGTCTGTTGACAATTCGCACAGACCCTAAACTCCCGATGCCGGCGCTGTCCGCCAATCATCATCAGGACCTTGTACTTTTTTCATATTGGTTATCGAGATACTATATTCATTTGGAATACATAACATATTGATTGATACAATAGTTTTATAAATATTTTCCGGGTTTTGAAAAAAGTTTTTTTCGTTATAGAGTCTTGGTAAATGCCAATATAATTCATACCCTAACTCTTCAAGCAATCGAATTAAATCTGCTGATTTTTCAGCACGATCGTTTTCTGTATAAATAATGGGACGGTATTTTTTAATGGTTTTTTGCGCCCCTTCCAATACTTGCTTTTCCATTCCTTCAACATCTAACTTGATAACATGGCAAGCCGGTAAATTTAAATCATCAAGCGACATAACAGGAACTGCTTCACCAATATTTTGCTCAGTCATGGAGACGCCACCAAAATTACCGGCCCTCATATAATCTTGCGGTGGAATATGAATGATACCTGCTGCAGTGCCTAATGCGACTTGTCGGCAATCGACATTCAGTAAGCTATTCAAGGCTATATTGGCAACTAATTGTTGAAAAACGATACGTTGCGGCTCAAAGGCCATAACTCGACCACGGGGCCCAACTTGTTTAGCAAAAAAAACAGTATGCGTACCGATATTGGCACCAATATCTAATACAAAATAGCCGGGATGGATAATTTGCTTAAATAATGCAGTTTCCGCTTCGCCATATTCACCATATAAATCTAACGCTTTGCCCATAAAAATATCATTCACGTTGTATAAAAATAACCCATGTCTACATTGTTTTAATTTATATGGCGGTGCTAATACAGGCCATTCTTGGTTAGTCATTTGCGTTGTCCTTTACTATACTGAATTATGTGTTATTGGCTCCAGAAGGAAATATAACATGTCTTTTACAGTTGAACAGATACTTAAAAATAAATCGAACATAATACATAGTGTAGCATCCACTGAAACAGTACAGAATGCAGCAATTAAAATGGCCGAAAATGGTATTGGCGCCTTGTTAGTTATTGATAATAAACAATTAATTGGTATTTTTACGGAACGCGACATTGTCAATAAGCTCTTCAAAAACTGCTTGGACCCTTGTACTGCAACGGTTGGCGAGCTAATGACCCAAAATCTAATCTTCGCAAAACCTACCACGACCATTGAAGAAGCCATGGCAACATTTACCCAATATCGCTTCCGTCATTTACCTGTAATTGATGGCAATCGCTTACTGGGTGTTGTATCAAGTGGTGATGTTACCAAATGGTTGTTGAGCAATCAGCAACAAGAAATTAGTTATTTAGCCGAATATATTAGAGGCGAAACGTATTATTAGGGTCTGTTTACAATTGATTCGGGCCTTCGGCCCTCACCCCTTTGGGGCGGCTTTCAGCCGTCCAAATTGGCTAGCGCCAATTTGTCTACTATGCT
>JAGVJQ010000150.1 GCA_020051015.1 Gammaproteobacteria bacterium | reverse complement strand
AAAAGGACCAAGCACGGGCGCTGTAATACGTAAAAATAAAAATGAGCCGCCCCAAATGGCGCCCAGTAAAATAAATTGAAGATAATTAAATATGGTTGGCATTGAAATACTCTTTTAAAATTAACATGCTGGCACAGATTGAGGGATATGTTGCAAGAGACTATATCCATGCATGACTTGTGGATTTGCGGCGATTAATGCCCGCACAATAGGAAAATCACCACGATGCGGCACGTAAACCCTCCCACCAGATAATGCTTGCGGAACGCCCGTTGTATTTGGATAACTAATGGGTTTACCTTGTAAACTACGAACGGCTAAATAAGCAAAAATTTGCGCCTCTAATGATTTGCTATGCCAACCCACTTCATCTGCCGTCTTTACTTCAACATCAGCACCAAATTTTTGCTTCACGCGCTCTTTAAATTGCTCAATAATGACAGAATTATTCCAGCCGCCGCCAGCTAAGATAATAACTTTAGGATTTTCTTCATGAAGGTAGATACCTTTTACAATTGAATCAGCAGTAAATGCTTCTAACGTGGCACATGCATTTTGCAACACTATTAATTGTTCTTGTGGTAATAAAGCCTTATAAGCATCTTGTAATTTTTTTAATTGCTCATCGGACGACAAACCATCTAATTGCTCTTTTGGTAATATCGGTAATAATTCTGGCACTAAATGTAACTCTTTTAGATCTAAGGCCTTAGCTGAACGTAATTGGAAATAATTGACGCCATTTCGTGGTGGAATAGATTTTTCATATAAAGCATCAAATGCAGCTTCAATAACTGTTCCTTCTCTGCCGTATTTGCCATCTTTATCCATTGCTTCACTAACCAGTTGCATCACTAGTCGATCGATCAAGCCATTACCTGGACCAGTATCAACGCCAGTTAAGGTAGTAGGATCAGAATTTCGTATAACAGTAATATTCGCAATTCCACCAATATTAATAACAACAGCAGGAGTTTTATCACCACGATTCACTAATACTTGATGAAAAGCTGGGGCAAATGGCGCACCTTGTCCACCTTCACTTACATCACGCCCACGAAAATCATTAATAACTGGAATACCAACATCATCTGCTAATTGTTGGCCATTGCCAACAATAATGGAATATCCAGCTTTTGGCTTATGATCCATGGTTTGTCCATGGTAACCTACCAATTGAATATCCGCTGATTTACGGTCGGTTTCTTTTAATAATGCTTTGACTGCTTCCCCATGTAAATAAGTGGAATGTTTAATCACATCTTCTAAAGTAGGTCCTAAAGAATATTGATTTAAGTATTCACATGCAGCATTAACTTTATCATTAATTTCTTTTTCAAACTTCATATGAAGTTTATTTTGCAGATATTTTTTTATTCCAAATGCTGCAAATCTCCGATTGGCCTCATCCATATCACCTTTAGATTCACTAATACAATATTCTGCTGCACGTAAAAGTAATTTGAAATTTGGATCATAATCCTTGCTGTATGAGCCTAATAACTCAACATGCCTGTCTCCATCAGTTTCAATCAATGCCGCATCGATCCCATCCATGGAAGTTCCGCTCATTAAACCAATGGTAAGCATTTTTTCTTCACCAGGCATTTTCCACTCTCTAAATAAAGTTGTCCTAGACGAAGCATGGCTTTGTTGGACGTTATGGTTTGTATTATTTACGCGCATTATTACAGTTAATAGCAAAAATTGGAACTATTTTATATTAACCCTCTATGACCGTAACGTTGCCGATAATTTACGCGTGTCATGCAACATTTTCAAAATGCTAAATATATTGGGTACAACCAGATCGGCCGCCATCATTGATTCCGTAGCAGCCCCTTCCTCACCCAGTACTACGACCCCGACCTTGGCTTCATTGAGCATATCTCGATCATTACGGCCATTACCGATGGCAATGATTTCACTAGGGTGCAATTGTTTTAGATAACTAGCCTTAGCAGCACCTTGATTTTCGGCAGGAAGAATGGACACATGGCAATCAATTCCAGCGAGCTCTTGTCGTGCTTTACCAAAAGTATCTCCAGTTAAAACATGGACTTGTAAGTGTTTAGCCAAGCCGTTTAATAAAGGCTCAACTCCGGTAATTAAAATGCCATCAATGGCTAACGTGCCATTATAATCAAACACGGCATGTTCCAGCGCTAAATTATGGAAACCAGGAATTTTGACCCTTAATGCCTTATTAATGGGATTATGGGCATGTTCAGAAGGATTATGATTAGTATTATGCATTATTAACTTCCTTGTATTAACTAATTAGATATGAAGAGCAAATGGTGGGCCACTTCATTACTGTGCCGAACTCAACATTAGGGTCTGTTTACAATTCTACTATGCTGGGCATAAAGCCTAATCCACCATTCGATTACATTATCATACCCAAGCCATCGAGGGTATATACTTAAATAATGAAAAATAACATCAAGGAAATGAATATCATGCCAGGCTTAAAAATTAAAAAAACTGGTGCCTCTTCCTGCGCCATGGGACATATTGGTTCGGTGGCCGATGTCATTGCAGGTCACCTACCAACAAAATTAGCAACAAAGCGGTTTAGTGCACCCGATTATGCCTATGGTTTTGAGTTAGCATCCACCAATGATAAGGAAGCCTTAGGTGAAGCTATCATCATCAATGATATTTGTTATACCACCGCAACCAATAAAGAAGCCGCCAATTACTTTCAATTAACTACTAGCCAAGATTTTCTGACTGGCGGGATATTTATTATTCCTCGTGATTGTAACCCAGGTTATATTGCCGATTACCCGATGCAAGGAGGCACATTATCATTTGAAGACTTTTATCGTCATCTTTATCAAGCAGTAAAAAAACCTCTCGCCTTCGTCGCATTAGTCGAATTCGATGATTTTCATTCGGTGGCGATTGGTAGACCGCCTATCGATAATAAACCAATTTTTGATAATATGGATTATTATTATCCCTTTCCTCCGACCCAAGAAAATGCTGTGTCTGCCCTTGTAATTGGAGCCTTAACTGATTATAACGACCCTGAACTGACGGCTATTAATAAAGAATTAGAAGTAGTGCTTTACCATAATCCAATGGATGAAAAAACATTTTCACTCACTCATCACGCTCATGCCCTAACATTAACACAAATGCCAACGTCATTATTGGAAGTTACGCCAGCTATGGCAAAACAGGTTCGACATTTACTAATAGAAAATAGTACAATTCGATCGATTCACGCGGATATTTATCCGATTCATGCGATGAAGAATCTATTTCCATTATAACTAGGGGCTGTTGACAATGTTTGCCGTAATATACCGTGGTTTTGTCAAACCAGAGCACGAAGAAGAATACCAACAACATTGGCATAATATTGCCACTTACTTTGTTAAGTCACGTGGTGCATTGGGGTCATGTTTACATAAGGCCAGCGATGGCATGTGGCTGGCTTATTCACGCTGGCCCGATAAAGCAACTCGTGATGCATCATGGCCTGGCGAAGAGGCACCATCATCTGAATTACCCGATTCAATTCGTCAAGCGATTTTTGGTCTTAAGAATTGTCGTGATGAAGAACGGGAATTGCCTGAAATTACCATGGAAGTGGTAGATGATTTATTGATGAAATAACGGCTGCATAGAACTATCTTGAGAGTTTTCTCTTGCTTAAATATAAAATAGCAAATATAATTTATTCATTAACGCATTATTTCCCACTTGCCCACATTCCCACAATGGGCTAAACTTAATCATATAATGAATTAAAGAGACAACAATTATGGTAATCAAAATGGTAAAGCCCGATGCTAAAGGACGAATCACCTTAGGTCATTTGGCCGATGGTGTAAGTAGATTTGCTATTATTCAAGATAAAAATAACCGACTTATTCTTGAGCCTTATAGTGATGTTCCTTCGCGTGAAGTTTGGCTTTTTAGAAATGAACAAGCCCTCAATAAAGTAAAACAAGGACTTAACGATGCAAGCACTGGCAAGCTTATAAAGCGCGGTAGTTTTAAAAAACATTTGGATGAAGATATTGAATAATGTCATTTACTTTACTATTTACCAAACAAGCCGATATTGATCTAACAGAACTTGAAAACAATCCTCATCTTTCAAAAAGACTTAAAGCTGTTAAAAAAACTTTAGCTTTTTTAGAAATGAATCCGCGCCATCCTGGATTAAATACACATAAATATCATTCTTTAACTGGTCCACGCGGTGAAGAAATTTTTGAAGCTTATGCAGAAACTAATACACCAGCCGCCTATCGGATTTTTTGGTATTATGGTCCAGATAAACGTGAAATTACGATTATTGCGATTACTTCACATCCGTAGATAATTTCCTCTTGACTCGCACGTTGCGTGATACTTTATAGTGCCTTCCGAGGAGTAAAACGATGACTAATTTATATCAAGTAAAAGATTTTAGTAAATTAACTGGCGTCACTGCCAGAACGCTTCAATATTATGATGAAATTGGTTTATTAAAACCACATCAAAAAACTGAAGCCGGTTATCGACTTTATTCTGAAGACGATTTACTCACGCTACAACAAATTACCACCTTGAAATTTATGGGCTTTAATTTAAAGCAAATTAAGGTAGTAATTTCCAATAAAAAATTTGATATTGAAAAATCATTACAATATCAAGGTGAAGTTCTTGCTACCGAAGCGGATAGACTTAATAAAGCTTCTAGGTTAATTAAGCAAGCGCATCGAATGTTGGAAGAAGACGGTAAAATCGATTGGCAATCTATCACAAAAATTATTGAGGTATTAAAAATGACCGATCAAAATAAAGCAAACTGGGTAAAAGATTATTTTAATGAAGCAGAGTTAAAAGAATTTGAAGAACTTGGTAATAAATATTCTCCAGAGCAAATGCAAGAGTATGGCAAAAAATGGGAAGCCATGTTTAACGAAGTAAAGCAAAATTTACCATTAAATCCTGCTAGTGAAAAAGCTCAGATTTTATTACAAAAATGGTTAGCATTAGTAGACGAAGTTTATGGTAATGTTCCTGCCATCCGTAAAAAGATGTGGGATGCCTTTAAAACGGGCATGGTACCTAAAGATAACATGCCTTATTATGATCAATCTGTCGTTGATTTTATTGATGAAGCAACGACATACTTTAAAAAGACTAAAGATTAGGGTCTGTTTACAATGTATTGATAATTAACTCCGAAATATCAATTGCATTGGATGGATGAGGAATGGTGTTGCAAGTCATATAGCTTGCAGCACCATTTTCTAATAAACGATTATACGTTTCATTGGCGAATACCGCATGCACACCAATACATATTGGTTTGGTTGTAATATGGTTTTTTTGTAATGCTAACACTGCCTTTTCCATCGTTGAGGCAGTTGAAATGATATCATCAACAATCACGGGTGTTTTTCCATTTATCAAATCGAGATCGGAAAAAACCACATTAACATCAAAATCACCTTTTCGTTCTTTATGGGCAACAACATAAGGAACACTCGCTGTTGCCGCAATATCATGTGCCCATTGTTTACTTTCACTATCGGGTCCGATGATGATGGGATCTTTAATATGCTCATGCACCCATTTTCCAATAATATTGGTAGCATGTAACACGGCTGTTTCAGTAGTATAAATTTCTGATAGAGATGTAAATCGATGAAGATGTGGATCAATAGTAATTATTCTATCAAAATAAGGAGACAATAATTTAGCAAAATATTTTGCGCTAATGCCTTCGCCAGGGTTAAATTGACTATCTTGTCGCATATAAGGCAAATACGGAGCAACAAGTTGAATAGATTTAGCTCCTAACTCCGTTGCCGTACTGGCCGCAAATAATAATTCAATAATATGTGTATTGGGTCGATTTAAATCAGCAACAAATATTACCTGTTTATTTTTTATTGGCGTAGCTATTTTAGCTAAAACTTCACCATCAGGAAAATGATGGAAATTAATTTCACCCATTTCACAATTTAATTTTTGTTTGATCTTCTTTGTTAAAGCAACTTGTCCAAAAATATCAAATACTACAGTTTGCATCATTCAACCTTAATGGTGATAATATTGTTAACGGCATCAACATAAGAAATAGCGTAATCTAACTCTCCCAGTGATTCAGCATAAACGATATAAAGAGGCTGATTTTTTTCGATATGATCACCCACCTTAACGTGTAATCTTACCCCTGCCATTTTTGCTAGTGGTGCGCCCGCCAATTTAGCAACACTAGCCAGTCTTCTATTATTAATTTCAACAATCACACCGCTTTTTTTACTTAATACAATATGTGTATATGGCGCCAACTCTGGCTCAGCAAAACCACCTTGCGCATTACAAATACCATAGAACTTGCTCAATGCCTTACCAGAGTCTAATAATTCTTTAGCAATTAAATATCCTTTGCCATCTGCAATTTTTCTATCAAATTCGATAATTTTTCCTGCCAACATTAGTGAGCGTTCGCGCAAATCTTGTAATATATTTTTTTCTCCTTGCAATATATCCAAAACATCGCGCGCCTCTAAAGCAGGCCCAATACCACGACCAATAGGCTGTGCGCCGTCTGTGAAAATAACCTTTATCTCTATCCCAAATTTCTTGCCTGTTTCAGTAAGATATTTACTTAACAAATTAGCAGATTCAAGCGTTCTTACTTTAGCCGTTTCACCAATTGGAATATCAATCACTATATGTGTTGATCCAGCAGCAATTTTCTTTGATAAAATAGAGGCAATCATCTGCCCTTCGCTATCAATGTCCATCGCTCGTTCGATTCGAATCAACAAATCATCCGCCGGACTTAATGATACTGATCCACCCCACGCAATACAGCCATTTTCTTTTTCCACCACGCGTTGCATAGTTTTTAAACTTAAATTAACTGGTGAAAATACTTCCATGGTATCAGCCGTACCTGCTGGTGAAGTAATAGCGCGCGATGAAGTTTTAGGGATTGTTAATCCATATGCAGCTACGATTGGTACTATAATCAAACTGGTTCTATTACCAGGCAGTCCACCAACACAATGTTTATCAACAATAAAATCGGTATGCCATTTTAATTTTTCCCCTGATTCTATCATTGCTTTTGTGAGATAAAATATTTCATCTTGCGTCAATCGATTGCCTGAACTAGCTGACAAAAACATAGTTAAGTTAATGTCGGAATATTGTCCCAACACGATATCATCGATAATTTCTCGAATTTCTTTTTCAGATAAATTATTTCCGTATAATTTTGAGCGTACTGCACTTAATGACAACACTGGTTTTGAATGGCTGACAATAATTTCATCCCCAGTTTTAGCACGTAAATAATCCCATGCATATTCTGATAAACTCGCCTCATTAGTCGCCAATAGACTGCTATTAATGATATTTAAGGTCGCAATAATTGAAAGTCCATTTAATGTAACTAATACTCGCGCAGGTACTTCGAAACCTTCAGATAAGCAGACGGGAGAATCGGCACGCATATAAAGAACCGCTTCCTTATAAGTCTTGATACCTAACGGTTTTAATACCATGCGTGGCGATGCCATTATAATACTTCCTTATCCATGTATTGTGGAATCACACATGTCCAGCCAAATTTTATTTCAATTTGTTCCTTTAAAGCTTTTGCCGCATCAATTTCACCGTGGGTGATAAATATTTTTTTTGGCACGCTCTTTATACTTTCCAGCCAGGTTAGAATTTCAGCATAATCGGCGTGTGCTGAAGTATTGCTAAGAAAAACAACTTCAGCATTGATATCGACATATTGACCATGAATTTTAACCGATTTTTCCCCTTTCAATAATCGTGCACCACGCGTTCCTCCAGCTTGATAACCGGTAAATAAGAGGGTATTTTTTGGATCAGAACAAAATGCTTGCATATGAAATAGAATTCGCCCACCTGTTGCCATACCATTTGCTGAAATGATAATACGCGGACTCTGTCCTTTATCAATTTTTTTAGAGTCTTCTACAGAATTGATATAATTAGCAACATTACATGTTTCTTTACACTCATCTTTAGTTAAACGATGCTCATCAGAATAATGTGAAAAAACTTCTGTTGCATTGATTGCCATTGGGCTATCAAGATAAATCGGAATATCAGGAATACGATTAGCTTTTTTTAGTTGCGCAAGATAATACATAATACTTTGCGAACGCCCAACAGCAAATGTAGGAATAATGACTGAGCCACCTCGATTTACGGTATTATTTACCACTTTTTCTAAACTATCTGTTGGAGGATTTGTATCATGGAGACGATTGCCATAAGTTGATTCAAGTACTAAATAATCTGTATGTTCAATGTTATCCGGAGCTAACATGACAGGATCGTTTAATCGACCTACATCACCACTAAATGTAATACATGTATCTTTATAGTGAATTTCAATCATCGCAGCACCAATGATGTGACCTGCTCTCTTATAAACTATAGTGAGATCTTTATCTAATACGAGTGGTTTATTGAAATTAACTCGATCAAAATAATCTAACGCATGAATGGCATCTTTTTGAGTATAAAGTGGTAGCGCGGGATGATGTTTGGAATAATCATGCCGATTAGCAAATTCGGCCTCTTCTTCTTGCAAATGCCCTGAATCAGGTAACAATATTTTACATAAGTCTCTCGTTCCAGCTGTAGCATAGATGGGGCCGCGATAACCATTTTTGACTAATAAAGGAATATAACCCGAGTGATCAATATGAGCATGTGTTAATAAAACGGCATCGATTGATTTAATATTAATTGGAAATTTGTCCCAGTTACGTAATCTTAATTCTTTATAACCTTGATATAATCCGCAATCGATT
>JAGVJQ010000148.1 GCA_020051015.1 Gammaproteobacteria bacterium | reverse complement strand
TTTACAGTTAGGTGATAACCATCTGGCGCAAAATAAATAGTGCCACTTTCTAAACTCTCATAATCTTCGGCTAATTTAACTTTTAATTTAATATCTTCATTCAGCCATTTAGTAAAACCACTGATAAAACCTGGCGTCATATGTTGTACAACTAAAATAGGCACAGGAAAATTTTCAGGTAATTCAGCAAAAATACTCTTTAAGGCTTGTGGGCCACCAATTGAAGAACCAATGGCAATCAACGAGGGTGGTTTACGTTGCTCAAATAATGACGGTATAATCGTTGTCTTTACATCTGATTTCTTATTAAATACACGGCGTGTAATACATTTTATTTCTGCCATACTACGAACAATATCAATCATTCGCTTACAGCTTTTATCGAAATTGGGAGACAAAACATTATATGGTTTATCAATAACCATTAAGGCCCCTGCTTCCAAAGCATTAAACGTGGGTTGTAATGTGGCATCGTTTAATTTTGAACTTATCACAACAATTGGTGTGGGATATTTAGACATAATGCGGCGTGTGGCTTCTAGTCCATCCATAACTGGCATTTGAATATCCATGGTTATTAGGTCAGGTTTTAAAATAGGGACTAACTTAAGTGCCTCCTCTCCATTTTTAGCACAACCTATTACTTTGATATTAATATCACTTTCAAAGATCCCTTTGAGCAGGGCTGTTTCAGTTTCAGAGTCATCAACAATAAGGATTTTTATCATATTAACTGTTCCACTATAGTCAAGAGAGCGCCGGACTCAAACTCGCTTTTTACAATATAGTGATTAGCGCCCGCCTTTAAACCCTTTACTTTCTCTTCATCACTGCCAAGTGATGTCACAATAATGACTGGTAATTCACTTAGTTTTTCACTTTTCCTAACCAACTCTGTTAATGCAAACCCATCCATATTTGGCATTGATACGTCGGTAATTAATAATGAAAATTTTTGTTTTTGCAATATTTCCCACGCTTCTTTACCATCAACAGCTGTAGTTACTTGATAATTTTTACTTTCTAAAATATTTTTCTCTAATGTACGAGTAGTAATTGAATCATCAACCACTAAGATATGTGGTTTGATAATATTTTGTGATTCATCAGACTTTGTTGTAATGCGTGATGAATTTACAATATGAAATGCAACATTAACGATATCATCCGCATTCAATACAATAATTACTTGTCCATTACCTGCTAGCGTACCTCCTGACACAAAAGTGACGCTATGTAATGGCGGATGCAATGGTTTAATAACGATTTCACGTTCACCAATAATCTCATCCACAACTAATGCAACTGACAAACCCGCTTTTTTAATTACAATAATAGACACTTGACTGGGATTTATTGATTCAATTTTTTCAAGATTGAGAATATCTGACAACAATAATAAATAAACGGGATGGCCATTAAGCAATATAGCTTGACTTGCTTCAACTTCAACAATTTTATCTGTTTCTAGCATCATAACGCGTTCGATAGAATTTGTTGGAATAACAAACAACTGTCCACCACAACGAAACGTCAATCCTCGTTCACTAGCTAAGGTTAAGGGAACCCTTAAATAAAAGGTAGTGCCCTTCCCTAGAATTGTCTCTACCTGAACACTTCCTTTTAAGCCTTCAATATTTGTCTTAACAACATCAAGCCCAACGCCTCGGCCAGAAAGTTGTGTAATATTTTCTTTGGTCGAAAGTCCCGGATGGAAAATATAATTTAAAATATCATTATCGCTCATAGTATTGAGTTCGGTTGGGGAAACTATTTTTTTTTCGAGAGCTTTTTTCGCAATTTTTTCGATATCAATTCCCGCACCGTCATCTTCCACCACAATTAAAATATGATCACCTTCCTCACAAACATTAACGCTAATTCGACCAATTTCTAATTTGTTATTTCCTTTTCTGACATTAGGTGCTTCTATCCCATGATCAATAGCATTACGTAATAAGTGCATAAGCGGATCTTGCAATGCTTCAAGCACCATTTTATCCATCTTAACTTGATCACCTTTAATTTCAAAATCGACCTGCTTACCGAGCTCAATTGCAATATCACGTACGTATCTTGGCATTGAGCGTAATAAGGTAGTTGCAGGTACCAAACGCAACATACGCACTTCATCTTGTAATGAATTTGATAAAATTGATAACTCATTAACTTGAACTCGCATATTTTTGTTGAGTTGATAGGATAAATCACTCATTTCAGTTAGTGCATTATCACTCATATCATGCAGTTGCGATAATGACTCTCCTAACTCATGACCAAATCGATTATTTAATGATGAAAGTGATTTTTTCCACAATTGACTAAAACGTTTTATTTTTTCTGTTAATTTATTTAATTCTAAATAATAATCATCAATTGCAATTTTATTTACTTGCATTTTTTCCATTAATGCCGAAACGCGATCAAGATTATCTAACGAGACATGTATTGTTTGTTCTTTTTGTGTTGACAAAGGTTGGCTTTTCTCGATTGTCGCTTCGAGTACAGGCTTGTTTTGTACATTTTCAGGTTGTAGTTTTTTTACTGTTTCAGTTTCAACAGTATCACTTCCGCAGCTGCTTTGTAATTCAGCCAAAAAATCTTCAATTGAAAAAGGCAACAATGTTTTATCAAGATAAGATTGCATCGCGGTTCGCATTTTATCAACTGCTTTCAAACACAAGCTAATAAGTTTTTCTGTTAGTACTAACGATTTTTTTTGAATCGCAGAAAATATTGATTCAATACTATGTGCAATTTGCCCGACATCATCAACACCAACACCACGTGCAGCACCTTTAATATTATGGGCAGAACGAAAAATCTCTTCAATCGCTTTACTTTGCTTTTCAGCAGGTAAGTTGCCTTTATCCAGTAATAACAAATTATCTGTGATAAGCTGAGATTTCTCTTCTAGCTCCACTCTAAATGTCTCAGTTAATTGTTTTACAAATTCTGGATCAAAATCCATAATATGCTGCACCTTACACTTTATATATATCGATATATTCTTTAATATTTTTAGCAATTACCGACAAGTTTTCAATGGCTTCCATGGTTTGTTTTGTACTAGCGACAAACGAAGCGGTAACTTGATTGATTTCATTCATACCGATAGTAATTTGTTCAATACCAACACTTTCTTGTCTAATGGCCGCTTCAATTTGTTGAGTTGCAATGGTTGTTTCATAGATAACTTCCGTTAAGCTTTTTACAATTTCACCTGTTTGCTCAACCAAATTAGTACCAACATCAACACCTTTAGTCCCTTCTTCTGTCACCATCACTGCCTTTTCAGCGGTATGACGAATATTTTCTAAAATTTTCTGTACTTGAATAGTTGATTGTTCAGATTGTTCAGCAAGATTTTTCACTTCAGTCGCGACTACAGAAAAACCTTTACCAGCTTCACCTGCTTTTACCGCCTCTATTGAAGCATTTAATGCTAACATTTTTGATTGTTGGGCCAAATTATTTACTGCAGAAGTAATTTCACCAACCTGCTGTGTTTGATTACTTAAATCCAGAATGGTTTGAGCAATTATTTGTACTTTATCACGTACCACTTTCATGCCATTGATGCTTTGTTCAATAGCCTCTAAACCTTGTTGACCTTTAGCACGAGTACGTTCTGCTGTTTCACCAAGGGCTTTGGCTTTTTCATTAGTTTGAGCAGAACTTTTTTCAATTTCTTCAAGTGAAGCAGTAATTTCATTTATAGATGTAGCTTGTTGACTAGCTCCTGACGATTGAAAACTAGCTGACTGTCTTACCTCTGACAATGATGAAACCATACTATGACTGGCTTCTGTGATTAGTTTAGTAATTTTCACAAGACTTTCTGTCATGACATTTAAATCTTGAGAAAGTTGACCCATTTCATCTGAACTTAATACTTCAATCCGTTGTGTCAAATCACCCGATGCTATTTTATTACTATGTTGCCTAATTATATTGACATGGTTGATAATACCACGTGTAGTAAAATAAACGATCAATATTGAAATAAGAGTTCCTGCTATTAATAAAAAATATTCTGTTTTTTCAATAGTAGCAACACTACTCATAGTACTGTGACTATTTTGTTGTAATTGCTGTAGTTCAATTGTTAGCATCCCCCCAGAACGTTGCCCTTCAGCATTTAATACTCCATCGATATTATCAAAGATTTTACTAACTAATGGATTAATCTCTTTTGTCACCATATCAATGGCTAATGTTTCAGAAGTTATATCATCTATTTTAGTTACTAACATATTAAGTTGATTAAGTAATAATTTTGTTGTATCCCAATTTTTATTAAGAGTAAGATCAGGTGAGTTTTCTAGATAATTATCAATTTGTGATTGAAATTGATTGATATCGGTTTGTATTTGCTCAACTTCAACTTTATATTTATGATCATGTGTGAAAGCCAAATTATTGATTGCAGTTTGCATTTGATAAACATGTATATATAAGTCAGCTGTCGTATCATAAAGTGGAATATTTGTACCAATTAATTCTCTAGCAGCAGTATCTACTTTATATACTTTCTTTAAAGTAATTCCAGTTGCGAGTAAAAGCACTAAAATAATAGCAGAAAAACCTAATATTAAACGCCCGCGAATACTGAGTGATTTTGTTATATGATCATATTTCATTGCCTCGGCTCCCTAATGCAAATTTCACATAAAAAAGTAATCTATTTCTTTACCTGTAATTCTGGTGATGACATTAATACTTCTACGTTGATAATAGCTGTTACCCCCTGATGCAAACCTATAATAAAATCCGGTTTAATAATATCAAGAAAGGTAAAGGGTGGATCAAGTTTGGTTGGATCATAGATGTTACTTCCCTCTATACCATCAGCTAAAATCCCTACGGTCATATCATTTACTGTAATTACAATAATATACGCGTCTTTCTCACATTCTGGAAGTTTAGTATGGAAAAAGTGTTTTAAATCGATAACCGCAATAAGATTACCTCGTCGATTAATCACGCCCGCAATATGGTTTGGTGCTGTAGGTAGTTTGGTTGGTCGTACATTATTTATTACTTCTTTAACAAATTGATATGGCAGCCCATATCGTTCTTGAGCATTGCCTAAATTAAAGCAAATATATTTTATTCCATCAGCCGAAGTTTCAAGATCATCTTGTTTAATTTTTGATGTGGCCAAAAATTGCGCGCGCATGTGTAATATATGCTGTGAGTCAGCATCGTGCGGCATTAATTCAGTAGCAGGTACTTGACTTGCATTTGAATGTTTTTTAATTTTTTGCATCTTTTCCATTGTTTTTCCCCTGTGATGCAACATAAAGATTAATTTCATTTTGTAGTATATCTGCCAGTTGTTTATAGTCTAAACCATGATATTCTGATACTAACTCCGTTGGATTTTTATTCTTGGCAATATCAAGCGCATTTTGTAAACTTTTAATTCCAGCCTCATATTTCTTATTTCTTAATAACAACAATCCAAGTTGAAAATGAGCTTCAACAAATTGATGATCCAAAAATAACGTTTTGCGCAATAAAGCTTCAGCCTCTTCTAGTTGATTTAATTCCAATAGTATTACTGCGTTAATAAAATACGTATGTTTATTAGTTGCATCAAATACCAAAGCATCTTGACAGCATTCTGCAGCTTGTTCTAATTTGCCAAGATTAGCTAACGCTGTAGCTTTAGCATTTAATAAAAAAACTGATTTTAATTCTTTAATATCATAGCTATTGATGTTATCCAAAGCATCATGCCAACGTGAATCGTTTAATAATTTACTTATTAATGATGAATCAACTGTAACGGTTGTTTTCTTAATTGGGGGTATTGCTGCGTGAATTTTTTTATTAATTGCTTGTTTGATGGGTGTTAATTTTTTATCTTCTGCAATAAGTTTAGGTGCTGTTTTTTTCGCTTCCGTTGCTTGCGAAAAATAAATGCCATGATGATGATGTGAAACAAGATTGGTTCCCTCTAACACAACAGGGTCCGATGCACCTAAAATGAGATATCCACCAGTTACAAGGCTAGTTGATAATTTTTTCATTAATTGTTCTATATGAAAATTATCAAAATAAATTAATACATTGCAGCACAAAATTAAATCTTGCGCATTCGTACCGTTAGCGATTGATGGATAATAATCATCATTTAAATTTAAATATGAAAAACTAACATCTTTACGAATATCATCTGATATTTGATAATGATTATCTTCTTCAGTAAAAAATTTATGTTTATAATGTGCGGGAATAGTTCGCATTGACCATTGAGTATAATTGCCTATCATGGCTTTTTGTAAAGAAACAGTATTAATATCTGTTCCAATTAGTTGCAATGTCCAGCGCCTACGATCAGATAACATCTCATGGATCATCATCATAACGGTATAAATTTCCTCACCCGTTGCACAACCTGCACTCCATATTCGTAATGATAATTCACCTTGTTTGCGTTTTTTTGCAATAATTTGTGGCAATAAAATCTCTTGTAACAGTTTCATTTGATGACTATCACGAAAAAAGTATGTTTCCCCTATCGTAATGCCGGATACTAAGTGCATCAACACTGGTGAATCAAATGAACAATTACTTAATATCTGCATATATGTTTCAGGAGTACAATTAAATTTATGACATGCTTCTAATATAGTTTTATGAAGTTCTGGTACTTGATGTTTATGAATAACTATTCCTAAACGTTGATTTATTAATTGCATAAGACTAACTTCGCAATCTTTAATGTGTTCATTTAAAATCGATTTTTCTTCTGAACTATGTAAAGTCATTTTTATGTGGAAATCTCACTGTCACTAGCATTCTTGTTGATTAATGATGGCTCGGGTATTATTTTATCGTCATTATTTATATCAATGGGGAAGATATAATCCAAGTTTAATAGCAAAGATAAATTTGAATTTATTGAAATAGAACCAATAAACGGAGATGATGTTTTATCAAACTCTTCATGCATTTGAATTGTTTCTTCGTTAATTGTTGATAATCCAGTGACATCATCAACGATAAGACCTGCTTGATGGAGGTCATATGTACATAATAATATCGACATATCTAATGAATATTTTTTGTTGCGGTGCATGCCTAATCGAAGCGCCAAATCAATCACCGGAATAATTTTTCCTTCTAAGTTCATTAATCCAGCAAAAAATAATGGGCTATTTGGTACTATATCCAGCATTAACAAAGGAAGTACCTTATTTACATAACTTAAATCTAAACAAATGTGTGCATTCTGTACTACAAATTGCAGAACTTGAATTTGATTAGTTGACGTAATTTTATTCATCATTATGTCCTAAGTTAAATTGATACATTATGATATTTCTTCTAAGTATTTTGTCATTTCTTTAACTGATACAGCCTCATGCAAATAGCCACCCTGTCCTTGATGACATTCATTTTCTAGCAAGACTTTTAGCTGCTCTTTGGTTTCAACCCCTTTAGCAATCACATTAAGCTTTAAACTTTTACCAAGTATGCTAATCGATCTGACAATCATAGCAATATGTTTATTAGTAGTAATATCCGCAACAAATGATTTGTTAATTTTTAAGCACGTTATTGGTAGTTTTTGCAAATTAATCAAGGATGAATATCCAATACCAAAATCATCAATAACAATACCCATGCCCATTTTTGATAACTCATTAATCGCCTGCTCTAAGAATCCAGGATAAAACATAA
>JAGVJQ010000036.1 GCA_020051015.1 Gammaproteobacteria bacterium | reverse complement strand
CTTTTTCTATTACCAGACGATCAATAGTTTTAGTAAGATGATGCGCATCAGCTAAATCCATAAACTCACCAGCACTAATGTATACACCGTCTTGATTTTGTAGGCGGAATAAAGCTTCAAAACTATCAATGGTGGTTGCATCAGAAGTGACATTCATAATAGGTTGAAAGAATAACGTATAAGATTTTTTAGCAATATTTTCATCAAATAACTGTTTAAATTTATTAAAACTACCGGCATGGGTTTTTTCTGCTTGCTCTGCTTCTAATAGATGATAATTGTTAGTACCTTGTTGTTTAGCGGAACGCAATGCTTTATCAGCATCACCCATAAATTCAGTTCGAGTTTGTTCAGCTTTGTAAACAGCAATCCCAATATGAAATACTACGCTTTTATCGGTACTGGTTTGTAATCGATTGAGTTTATCGGTTAATTGTTTACCAAGTTCAGCTGCTTGTGCTGGATTTAAATTAGGGATTAACAAACCAAAGGTTGTATCGGATAGTCGCGCATTAACGGTACCCAATAATGGATCAGTCAACTCTCTAATGGTTTCTGCAATCTCAATTAAATAGAGTTCAACAATTTGATAGCCACGATTTAGCTTCAGAATATCAAGGTTTTTAAATTCCAGCAGTAATAAGGCGCCAATAAATTTTTGTTCTCGTTGCGATAATAAATCATCAACTTGTAAATTAAAATAACGACGATTACCTAATTTGGTTAAGCTATCCTGAAAGGCATGTTCGCGTAGTTGTTCAATTAAATTGGCTTGCTCAGCAAAGACAGTTTGAATTTTCTGCGTCATACGGTTCATTACCGTACCAACATTGCGTAATTCTTTTAAGCGAGGTAATTTATCGATTAATGTAAATTTTCGATTAATAATATCTAATGCTTGTCTGGTAATATCATCAATAGGTTTCAAGATTAAGTGTAATGTAATAAATTCCAGTATTAATACAATCACTAGCAAACCTAAAAACCAGACAAACATTTGCTTACTGCTATCCCATAATTTTTGATAAGCAATATCAATTTCAGGCAGAACTTGTACCGTGCCAATTTGGGTCCAACCGTGACTGACTAAAGCACTTGCTGGTTTTGATTGTAATGGGAAACTATGTTTAAACCATTGTGGAACATCGGTAGTTGTTAATTCATGTTTTCTAACAAAAATAATTTTATTGTTTTCTGACATCAGAGTGATGGAGTGATAATCCCCAGTTTCAAAAATAGCATCTACCATGGTTTGAGCATCAGTATCGTTAATTTTCCCTAATTCAGATAGAGAAAATGCTAAAGCATTGGCAGTATTAATCGATTGCGTTTGGACGCTGCTTTGTAAAAAAGTCCGAAAATTATTCATCCCGATCAACCATGAACCGGTGAATATAATGAAAAAGATAATAATAGTTGCAAGAGACAATAATCTACGTAATGTCATGGTTTTAAATCATCCTCTGTTAACCCTTCTTGCTGCATACGGGTTATCAATTGTTTCCATCCTTGAATTTGTACTCCAGCAATGATTTCTTTTGGTGGAGTCTTATCTTGCGTCACCCATATGGCATTTTCACTAAACATATAAACGGGACGCAAATCAGGTCGCTCTGAAGCATATAAAATTTTTAAAGTCATACTATCTAGTATAAGCGGTTGTGAATTAGATGTTTCATAATAAGCTAAAATCATGTGGGGTCTTTTTAACTGATTAGACACTACATAAACAATCCGCATCTTATTAGATGGTACTCCCATGGCTTTTAGTGTCAAATATTTTGCAATAGCATAATCTTCGCAATCACCGGCATTTTTACCAATAAGTTCGAGTGGATTAGCCCAAAAATTGGGTTTATTCCATACTTCTTGATCGGATTGATAAGGGATCGCATTAAAAAAGTCTGTAACAACGCGTAATTTCTCTAATTCGGTATTCTTTTTGTTACTATTGATGAGATCACGCCAGGCAATTAATCGACTAACCGCATCAGTACCATAGTTTTCTTTTGCATATTGTATAGCTTGATTGGGTAGATCAAAGGCAAATGCCGGAAAGCTGATGACTAAGCCTAGCATGAGTAGCCAAAGTAGCCACCAACTCTTTTTTTGAATAATTTTATTATGTCTTTTGCAGCAACTGGTTAATTTTTGCTGCACATATGAAATCATTTTCACTGAGTCCTTTGACTGTGTGAGTGTTATAGCTCACATTGCAGCGATTATAACTAACTAAAAGGTCCGGATGATGGTCTTCTCGATGAGCTATCCAAGCAACAGCATTTACAAAGGCCATGGTTTCATAATAGTTGTTAAAATGACCAGTGTAAATTAATTTATCAGATTGTGGGGACGTTTCCCAACCAGGCACCTGTTTCAACAACTCAGTAATTTCATTATGTGTAAGGGCAGCAGTGCCTTCAGGTAAAGGGGTACAATGTAATTCAGTTAGTTTTTTCATAATCAACATATCCATTAATAGGTTTTTGCGCCTTCAGTATCAAATTGGGGTTCGAAGTCGCCCAAATCTTGCGCCTGATGAATCAGTCCAAATAGGTCTTTTTGCATGACGTCATATAAATCACGATAATTTTCAATAACATAATAAATAGGTTGCATGATATCAATACGGTAAGGGGTACGTAATGCATCCAAACCATTACCGAATGGGCGACGTTGCGGTAGTGGGCTTTCCACTGCATAAATGGTTTCAGCCTTAGAAGATAAGATACCGCCGCCGTAAATTCGTAATCCCTTCAATGTATTGATTAAGCCAAATTCAATGGTAAACCAGTATAATCGACCTAAATAAGCACGATCAGCGTCACTTGCGGTTAACGTTTTTTTAGCATAACTTTCTGTGAAATCAGCATAAATCTGATCCGTTAACATGGGACAATGCCCAAAAAATTCATGAAAAATATCAGGCTCTTGCAGATAGTCTAATTCATCACGATGTCGAATAAAGGTAGCCGCAGGAAATTTTTTATTAGCAAGTAATTCGAAAAATAATTCATTAGGAATCAATGCTGGTACGGGCTCTACTTGCCAACCAGTTTTATGTTTTAAAATGTCATTCATTTCAGGTAGTTGCGGAATATGATCAGCAGCCATATTAAGTAATTGAATGCCATGGATAAATTCATCACTGCCGCGATTCACAACCACGGCTTGCTGACGCACAAATAGATCATGCCATACTTGGTTTTCATCAGGTGTATAATTAACAAATCCATTTGCATCAGGGATTTTGGCGGTATATTTGCAAAGAATGGTCATAATACTTTCCGTAAACTTTGTATAAATCGTTGATTTTCAGTCATAGTTCCAATGCTAACCCGTAAGAAAGTTGGTAAACCATAACCCGTTAAGGGTCTTACAATCACACCTTCGCGCAATAATGATTGGTAAACGGCACCGCAGTCACGAGCAACATCAATAGTCATAAAATTCCCGGCTGGCGGCAAAAATGCGATATGCATTTTGGTTAACTCTTCTTTATAGTATTGCATGCCTTCACGGTTTAGGTTGAGGGTGGCCTCAATATGGTCATGATCGTCAAGGGCAGCAATAGCAGCAACCATAGCGGTAGATGCCACGTTAAACGGCAATTTAACGCGATTAAGCATATCGGCAGCCTCAGGGTGGCTTATGGCATAGCCAATCCGTAAACCGGCTAATCCATGTAATTTTGAGAAGGTGCGGGTAATGATGATATTTGGGTATTGTGAGAGCAGTTTTTTGCTATCTGGGTAATTTTTTTCATCAGTCATAAATTCAGCATAAGCTTCATCAAGAACTACAATAATATCAGAGGGTAAACGTTCAAAAAATTTAACCAAGGTATCATGGTCATGCCAGGCGGCAGTAGGATTATTGGGATTGGCAAGAAAAATCAAGCGAGTATTGGGGGTAACCGCCTTTAAGGTCGCCTCTAAATCATGTCCCCACTCTTTAGCTGGCACAGTTACTACGTTACCTTGAAAAATACGGGTCGCAATAGTAAAGGTAGCAAAGCCATATTGCGAAATAATGACGTCTTGACCGGGTTTGACAAAAGCTTGTCCGATTAAGACAAACAATGCTTCAGAACCGGCCCCTAAGGTGATTTGATCGGGTTGAATTTGCCATAGTTTGGCGATGGCTTGCTTTAAATCGTGACCACTGGCATCAGGATAAAGTGCGAGCTCGTTAATTTGATTTTTGATAGCGGCTAGTGCTTTGGGGCTAGCGCCCAATGGATTCTCATTGCTGGCAAGCTTAATAACGTCTTTAATCCCTAATTCACGTTGTACCTCTGAAATCGGTTTTCCTGGTTGATAAGGGGCAAGATGACGAATACTCTCATTCGCAAGAGCGGTAAATGATATGGACATGGGATGATCCTTTATAATTCAGTAATTAATAATCGATCGCTTTCTAGAAAAATTTGTTTTGGCGTATCTGATTTTTTCGCGGCATAGTCATCGCTCAATGAGTAAATTCCTGCAATAGAAACTAATTCAGCATCGAGTTTAGTACAAAAAATACGGGCATTCATATCTCCATTCGCGCCAGCAATAGCCCGGCCATGTAATGACCCGTAAACATGAATATTACCGTCGGCAATAATTTCAGCGCCATGGCTGACTGAGGCTAAGACGATTAAATCGCCATCTTTGACATAAATTTGCTGACCCGAACGAATAGGTTGGCTAATGACTTTTGTTTTAGAAGCAACCACGGCCGCTTTTGTTGATGCAGCCGGAGCTACAACAGGTTTGGGATTAACGGTGCGAGCATTTTTTGAGACTGGGAACAGGGCTAATCCAGCTTTAGCAGCCGCTTGCTGTTGCAATGGCGAACCTCCGACTATACCAACTGGAATGACTAAGTGTTGTCGTAATAACTTACATAAGGCACTTAGCTCAATCCCAATGTCTAATTGGTTGGCTAATTCTAGGTCAATCACGACAGGAGCGTAATGAAACATCTTAGGTGCTTGAGCAATTAAATGTTCCAATTGTCGTTGAATTGACTCTAAATCATTACTTTGAATATGTAATACAGCTAAAGAAAACATTTTTCCTTTAAATTGTATTGCGGTATCTCGTTCTTGCTTGATTGTTGTATCCATAGCTCTTGTCACCATCTCTATTTTAACGTTAGTATTGCCTATCATACTCTCATCACATGGGTTTTATGAAATTTGGAAAACCTATGTGATGGGAGTATAAAACAATTCCGAGGTTACAAACGTAATCTCCCAAGGTTATATCACCATCGCTAACAATGGAAGGGGCTTATAGTGGAAAAAATTTGGTTAAAAAGTTACCCAGCAGGCGTTCCAGCAGAAATTAATCCTGATGCGTATAGTTCATTAGCGGATTTATTTGATAAAACATGCCGCAAGTACAGTGAAAAACAAGCTTTCGCCAATATGGGTACGGTAATGACATACGGCGAAATCGATCAAGCCGCTAACTCTTTTGCCGCATTTTTACAAAAGAAGCTGTATTGCCAAAAAGGTGACCGCATAGCCGTCATGATGCCAAATTTATTACAATATCCAGTGTCTGTTTTTGGTGCCTTTATTGCTGGAATGACTGTTGTTAATGTTAATCCATTATATACCGCACGGGAATTAGAGCATCAATTACGAGATTCTGGTGCCACAGTTATTGTGGTATTAGCAAATTTTGCGCATGTCTTACAAGAAGTTGTTAAAAATACCCAAATTAAACATGTCATTGTGACTGAGATAGGTGATTTATATCCACCAGTAAAACGCTTTATAGTGAATGCAGCAGTAAAATATATCAAAAAAATGGTGCCAGCATGGAATATTCCAGGAGCAATCAAATTTACTAAAGCGATGCAATTAGGACGTAGTAAAAATCCTGATCATGTGCCACTCACGGGACAAGATGCGGCATTCTTACAATACACTGGCGGCACTACTGGAATATCAAAAGGTGCCGTATTAACGCATCGTAATATGATTGCCAATGTCGAACAAGCAAGTGCTTGGATTCATCCATTCTTAAATGAAGGCGAAGAAATTATTATTACTGCATTACCGCTGTATCATATTTTTTCATTAACAGCGAATTGCTTAGTTTTCCTTAAAAATGGCTCATTAAATATATTGGTCACCAATCCGCGAGATATTAAAGGATTTGTGAAAGAAATGGGGCATTATAAATTTACCGCAATTACTGGTGTTAATACATTATTTAATGCCTTATTAAATAATGCTGATTTTACCAAGCTTGATTTTAGTCAATTTAAATTGGCATTAGGTGGTGGAATGGCAGTACAGCGCGCAGTTGCTGAACGATGGATTGGCATCACAGGTAAACCATTATTGGAAGCATATGGTTTAACTGAGACTTCGCCAGCCGTGACTATTAATCCTCTAAATATGAAAACCTTTAACGGCTCAATTGGTTTACCTGTTTCATCAACAGAGATCAGCATTCGTGATGATGCAGGTAAAGAATTATCAATTGGTGAAGTTGGTGAACTTTGTGTGCGTGGTCCACAAGTTATGCAAGGTTATTGGAATCGTCCCGATGAAACACAAAAAGTGATGATGAAGGATGGATTTTTACGAACCGGTGATGTTGCGTGTATTGATGAGCAAGGTTTTGTGTACTTGAAAGAACGCAAGAAAGATATGATTTTAGTGTCTGGGTTTAATGTTTATCCTAATGAGATTGAAGATGTTATTGCTAAACATCCGGGGGTGCTAGAGGTAGCAGTAATTGGCATACCAAATGAAAACTCAGGGGAAGTAGTAAAAGCATTTGTGGTAAAGAAAGATCCTATGCTACAAGCTGACGATGTCATTCATTTTTGTCGTGAATATTTAACTGGCTATAAAATACCTAAGTCAGTTGAGTTTCGTCGTGAATTACCAAAGAGTAATGTGGGTAAAATTTTAAGACGAGAGTTACGTCAGCCAGCATAGGTTAATTTATTTTTTAGGGGCACAGAATTATCTGTGCCCTATGCTCATCATAGGTCTTTTTGCATTTCAGATAGTCCAATTAAAAAATCACGGATTTGTGGCAATGTAAGAATATAATCAACGGTAGTTGCATCAATAGCGGCTTGAGGCATATAGGCTGCTTCAGCTGAAGTTGGATCTTGTACGATAGTTAATCCACCAGCCTCTTTAATTGATTTTAAACCAGTGCTACCATCAGCATTAGCGCCGGTGAGAATAATACCAATTAATTTATCTTGATAGGCATCGGCAGCTGACTCAAATAAAACATCGATTGATGGTCTGGCAAAATGCACTTTTTCGTCAATAGAGAATGCAATAGTATGATCGGGTTCAATTAAAATGTGATAACCAGGGACACTAATATAAACAGTACCAGAAACAATTTTTTCATTTAGTTCCGCTTCTTTGACGTGCATTTTACTAATAGTTTGCAAATAGATAGGTAAATAATTTTCGGTGTCTTCACTCATATGCTGAATAATGATAACCGGCATGAAATCTTTAGGTAAACTAGGAATTATCGCCGATAATGCAGCGAGACCGCCAGATGAAGTTCCAATCACAACTGCTTCATAATTATGTTTCATTTTAGTCAAATAGTTCTCTTATTTTTAGCCCTAATTTTTCTAATCTATAAGGTTTAGGTAAGTGTTGTTCACTGTGATTCAGTTGACCATTATTAGTTAAAGCCATTTTTGGATAACCAGAGGTAAAAAGAATTTTAATTTGAGGGTATAATTCGCGAGCTTTTGTGGCTAATTCAGGGCCTGTCATGCCACCTGGCATAATTACATCAGTAAACAATAAATCAATATGTTCATTCTGCTTAAGGATTTCTAATGCAGCGGGACCATTTTCGGCAGTTAATACTTGATAGCCCAAATAAGCTAAATATTCAGCGCCTAATTCACGTACTGAACTTTCATCCTCTACTAATAAAATAATTTCATTACCTTTAGTAACGGTTTTTTTTACTTTCTTTTTTGTTTTAACTTTCGTATGATGTTCATTCTCTTGTGCTTTAGGAAGATAAAGATTAAATGTTGAACCATGATTAACTTCGCTATAAACAGTAATATGACCTTTTGATTGTTTTATAAATCCATAAATCATACTTAAACCTAATCCTGTTCCTTGATTAACTCCCTTAGTTGTAAAAAAAGGTTCGAAAATATGGTCTTGTATTTCAGGAGGCATTCCCTCACCTTCATCGGTGACGGAGATTTTAATATATTCTCCAGGAGTAACCTGATATTTATCAATAGCAGTAATTTCATCAATTTTTATATTGTGTGCCTCAATACACAGTTTTCCTCCATGTGGCATTGCATCACGTGCATTTACAGCTAAATTAACAATAGCATTTTCGAATTGACCTGCATCAATCCAGGCAAGCCATAAATCATCTGGAATTAAAGTAATAATTTCTATAGCTTCTCCTAAGGCAGGGGTTAACATGGATTTAGTATTCATAATACATTCGCCAATGTTGACTCGTTTAGGAAATAATATTTGTTTTCTTGCAAATGCTAATAATCGTTTGGTTAATCCTGAACCCCGTTCAATTGCTTGGAGCGCAGCTTTAATTCGTCCTTTTTCTTGTGAATTATCAGCAGTGCTATAATCTAACAACTCTAAATTTCCTTGGATAGTCATAAGCAAATTATTGAAATCATGAGCTATTCCACCAGTTAGCTGCCCAATAGATTCCATTTTTTGTATTTGCTGTAATTGATTTTGAGTCTCTTCATTTTGTAGTCGGAGCGTAGCATCAGAGAAGGCAATAACGACACCTAGATAATCATTATTAGCACTACGGATTGAAGTGATTACATAGTCAATAGCTAGCGGTGTACCATTTTTTTTAATAAAAATACCATTTGTCACGCGATGAAAATAACCTGCAACACTAGCTTGATAAATTTCCGTCTTAAACCAATCATATGGGGTTTCTATATTTTTATCATGAGGTAAAATCATTTCTAATGATTGACCTATCAATGCTTCACTCTCGGTTCCAAGTAGTAAAGAAGCGGCAGGATTAGCAAAGTTTATATATCCATTTAAGTCTAGACCAAAGATTCCTTCACCTGCTGAATCAAGAATTAATTCATAACGTTGTTCATATAATTGTCTTTCACGACGCTGTTTATCTAATTCAAGAAATACATTAACTTTACTCAATAATACGCGTTCGTCCAATGGTTTATATAAGTAGTCAAACGCACCTAACTCATAACTTTTAAGACGATGCTCATCATCGGTATAATAAGCAGTAATAAAGATGACTGGAATTTTTTTTAAACGTTTTTCTAACCTCATTAATTCTAAAACTTCATAGCCATCCATAATGGGCATTTGAACATCAAGTAAAATTAAGATTAAATCTTCCTTTAGCGCTAAGGTCAACGCTTCTTCACCTGATGTGGCCTTATATAAAGTTAAATCTAATGGTTTAAGTATTTTTTCTAATACAAAGAGATTGTCTTCTTTATCATCCACTATTAGTAAGCTAGGTTTGTTGGATGGTGAAATCATGTTTTTCTCCTTGCACATCAGGGATACCTTTGCGATAAATTTTTTCTTTTTTCTTCCATAAATATAAATCGCGCGATGCTTTCAAAAAGTCGATACTTTCTTTCATTCCCAAGCATAAAAAACCGCCATAACATAAACTTTCATCAAATAAATTAATTACTTTTTTCTGTAATGTTTGATCGAAATAAATTATGACATTACGACATAAAATGAGGTTCATTTCAGCAAAAGATTGATCGGAAGATAGATTGTGGTCAAAGAAGAAAATATTCTTTTTCAAATTAGCATTAATAATAATTGCATCATATTTAGAAATAAAATAATTTAGTAATTTCTCCTTTCCGCCAGAATGGCGATAATTATTTTCATAACTACTAAATTTGCTCATTGGAAAAATTCCTTCACGTGCTTTTTCCAATGCATTATTGTTAATATCTGTCGCATATATTCGTGAACGGTCATATAAATTTTCTTCGGCGAGTAATATGGCTAGGGAATAAACTTCTTCACCACTTGCGCAACCCGCATGCCATATCTTTATAAATGGATAAGTTTTTAATACTGGAATAACATCATATCTAAGTACGCTAAAAAAATCAGGGTCTCTAAACATATCACTTACAGGTATAGACAGATCACATAATAATGTATTCATGAATTCTTCATTCCACATTATCATTGTAATCAAATCAGATATATGTTCTATATTGTATTTTGATATGATTCTACGTATGCTGCGGTGCAGTGATGATCTTTTGTAATGAATAAAGTTCCAGCCATAACGTGCCTTAATCGCTTGCAAAACAAGCTCAATTTCAGCTTTTTCAATTTCAGCATTATTCATGACGTTATACCCACGCACGTAACAAAATAAGTAATTTTTCCACGTCTAATGGTTTTGGCAAATAGTCAGTTGCTCCAACGGATAAGCATTTCTCTTTATCGGTTGGCATGGTTTTTGCTGTCAAGGCAATGATCGGTAAATTAGAAAAATTAGGTTTTTCACGAATTTTTTGTATGGTTTCGAATCCATCCATGACTGGCATCATTATATCCATTAATACAGCATCAATATTATTTTCTGTCCCAAGTAACTCTAACCCAACTTGACCATTTGGGGCAATTAATACTTCAATACCATATGCTCGCAACACTTTCGCTAGTGCAAAAGTATTTCTAATATCATCATCAACCAGCAAGACTTTCTTGCCATTGAAATGTTTTTTATCGAATTGCCTTGATGAAGGAAGCTGTTTTTTTGTTAGAAGAGTGTCTTTTTCTATAATGTGATGTAGAAATAATGTGGTTTCATCTACCAGTCTATCTAGTGATGATTTTCCTTTAATAATAATGTTGTCTGAGTACTGATGTAACAAATCACTTTCTTCTTCTGTTAGTTCATGCCCGGTATAGATAATAACTGGTGGATGTGTATATGAACTATCTTTATTAATGGTCTCTAATAAATCGATTCCTGACATATCAGGTAAACCCAAATCTAAAATCATACAGTCATAACTAATTGATTTAAGCATTTTCAATGCGTCATATGCAGTGCTGGCCGTGTTGACATCAACTTGTCTTGCTTTAAATAACTTACAAATGGTATTTCGCATATTCTCATCATCTTCAACTAGTAACAATGTTTCAACTTGTGAGCCGACAGCTTGTGATATACCTTTAATTGCAACATTTAATTGCTCAATGGTAATAGGTTTCATAATATGACTAATGGCGCCATGTCGTAATGCTTCTTCACTATTATCCATGCCACTAATAAAGTGAATTGGAATATGACGCGTAACTTCATCTTGTTTCAATTGATCTGCAATATCTAATCCACTAATATCAGGCAAGTTAATATCCATTAGTATGCCAGAAAAATTATTTTTCCTTACAAGCTCTAGAGCTGATTTTCCATCTGATGCGTGAAGACAAGAAAACCCTTTCTTCTCACAAACATTTTTTAATATTTGAGCAAACTGTGCGTCATCTTCGACAATTAATAATAATTTTTCATCGTTAGATGGTGAAACATTTTCTAATGTCGATGTTGTTTTTACATTTTTTATACTTGATTCTGTCTGTTGTGATTCGGTGGTTATTTCTGTTTCGGTTTCATCTAATGTAACATCTTTAGTGTCGATATAAGTTTTTTCTGGTATATATAAAGTAAATGTACTGCCTTTATTTAATTCACTTTCTATTTGAATTTCGCCGCCTAACAATTTAGCTAATTGCAGCGAAATCGATAATCCTAAACCGGTGCCACCATATTTTCGATTTGATGAACTATCAATTTGATAGAAGTTTTGGAAAATTAATTGTTGGTGTTTTTTTTGAATTCCTTTCCCGCTATCTGTAACTGAGAAAGCAATACAATTATCAATATTTAATTGACTATTATTGAAAACAACGTGTTTTTTAGGGCGGCCAACTCGTACTTTAATACTTCCTTTATCGGTAAATTTGAAGGCGTTTGATAAGAGATTTTTTATTATTTGGCGTAGTCGCTGAGAATCGCTAATGATCGCTTTCGGTACTTCTGAATCAATATTTGAAGTGAATTCAATGTTTTTATTTTTGGCAATGTGCTTAAAATCACGCTCTAAACTTTCAACAAAATCATACAGTTGAATTTCACTGGTTTTAAGTGTGATTTTTCCGGATTCAACTTTTGCCAAGTCGAGGATGTCATTAATTAATTGTAATAACTCCTCGCCACTGCTACAAATCACCTTAATTGATTCGAGCTGTTCATTAGTTAGGTTGCCCTGTGAATTTTCTGACAATAACCTCGATAATAACAATAAACTATTAAGTGGTGTTCTTAACTCATGTGACATGTTAGCAAGAAAATCTGACTTATACTTGCTTGCTAGCGTCGCTTCTTCAGTTTTATTAATTAAATTACCTTGTGTTTTTTCTAATTCTTCTTTTTGCATGGCAAGAATTTTGTTTTGCTTTTCTAGCTCTTCATTTAACGTTCTTTGTTCCTCATCACGCATGCGCAGTTCTTCTTCTGATGTGCGTAATTCTTCAGTTTGTGCTTCCATTTCCTCATTGGCAGCTTTTAACTCTTCTTGTTGCTCTTGTAGTTCATGTGTCAATTCTTGTTGTGCAGTTAATAATTTCTCAGTTAATTCTTGTTGTTGAGCTACTCGTATACTGCTGGCTAATGTTGGTGTTATTTGTTCAATGTAATCTAGTTTATTTTTATCAATGACTTCATGAAACCCTAATTCGATAACACCAATTAATTCACGTTTATTAATTAATGGAAATGTATAAGTATTTATTGGAGACTCTTCAGTTGTGCCAGTACTAATAACGATCTCATGACGGGTAATATTTTTTAACAAAATTGGTTTTCTTTCTACCGCTACTTGTCCAATTACACCTTCGCCATAATTAAAGTGACTCGCTAAGCCTTCTCGCTCAGTAAACGAAAATGAGGAAACCAAATCTAAAATGTCACCATCATTTTTCTTTAAATATAATACGCCAATACCAGCTTGTAGATAACGACATACTTCATTTAAAATACTTTTACATAATGCATCTAATTCGTTATTTTCTGAAATTGTGGTTACAATAGAATTAATTCCTTGTTGTAGCCAGGTTTTATTTTCATAATATAATTTATTTTGTTTTAACGTGTCTGTCATGTGAATCAATGCGTGAATCAACTTATCTTGTTCTGAACGTGGAGCAATTTTGATATTATAATTTCCTGCCGCAACTGATGTTGCAACATTGGTGATCTCTTTCATCGTATTCATCATATTATTGACTGAATTACCAAGTTGTTGAATTTCCATCGGGCCTGTGACATTAGTTTCATCACTTAACTCCCCTTTGGCGACGCGTTTTGTCATGTCAGTTAATTGTAAAACTGGCCGTGCAATATTTCGGCTGATTCTTAGGCTAAGAGCAATACCAGTGATAATGCCTATAGTTAACAATATCCACTCAATAGTTAATAATCTATATGTATCGTTTTCTATTTGTTTTGCCTCTAATGTCATGAGATAATTTTGATTATTGGTAATATTTTTAAGAGTGGTTTTTATTTTTGATGATATGTTCGATGTTTTATCTTGGAAAATTTGTAGAGCTTGTTGTTGATTAGGTGTTTTTATGGCCGTTTCCAACCATTGGTTATAGGAAGATAATGCAGTATTGATAGTGCTGATTTCGTCAATGTTGATTTTATTATTTTCACTTGTAGCTAATTGTTGTAGCTTTTCGAAATTAGGCAAGACATCAGTTTGCCAAGCTGCATCTTTTTCATTTAAAAATGAAGATTCAGTAGTAAGCAAATAACCGCGAAACGCGGCCGAAACGCGATTAAGTCCATTTAATAAGTTAATACTCGCTTGAGCAGTTGGTATTCTAAGATCAACTAAGTGATTAACGGTTGAATTAAGATTGTGAACTTGCCAAATGGTCACGCTAACTGCAAAAATTAAAATAAAAATAATTGCAAAAAAACCGATAGTTATTTTACTCATTAACGGCAATGCTTGGGTATCGATTTTCATCTATTATCCCCATTACTATTAATAATCTTGCCCATTAACAGTATAGTGCAATTTTTGATCTAAATGATGGTGCAGAGTTTTTATTAACCTTGGAGTGGTAAGGGCTTTAATTAACTGTAATTTTGTGAAATTACTATGAGATATTTTAGTATTTATTGAATTGAAAAAATATGATTAGAGTGTTTGTTGAGCTTGAATTGTATTTGTATGTATAGCAATCACATTCCGTATGGCGCCTATATACTCATCGCATGTTCAAGCTCATGGCAGTTTTAACATGAAGATAATTTTTTTTATAGAGGGACATATTTAAAACGATTCAATCTTGATCTAGATCAACTTTAATGATTGCTTTCTGCTTGCTCGCGATTTTTCTGCTGTTCCACATACCCCATATCGAGCACGACGGAATGAAATTCTACATTAAACCAATCATTAAAAAGATCATAGGTACGGTCTTGTGGCCATGATGTTTTCGGCAACCCCCAAGAAATCAGCTCACCTTCAAAGATACCTTGGTATGTTTGTCTAATATATTCGCGTGCTTGGCGTGGACTTTCGAAAGGGGGAATTAACAATGCAGTACAATCAGTTTGTAAGTTTTGTAAACTGAAATTAGCTTGGACTTCTGGCTGGTTATGCAACCATTCGAGCATTTTTTGCTTAGGTCTAACAACCGCCACAATTCTGTCGACAATAAACATTTTGCACCATTCCTGTTAAATCCGTTTAATATACCATGAGTTATCACATCGTATAATAACAAAACACTTTCAATAAGTATAGGTAAAAGAATCATCTTGTTCTGATAATTGTTCTTGAATATTAAGTTGTTAGTTATATGATAGTAATATTAATAACCCTTGAAGATGGAAAGATTATGGACAAGTTAGATTCTCTCATGCCTGATGTTGTTCACATCGTACGTGATAAAGGCACAGAACGGCCTTATTCAGGTAATTATTTAGAGCCTTATAAAAAGGGAACTTATCTTTGTCGTCGTTGTGGCTTAGCATTATTTCGTGCGGATAATCAATTTTTTTCATCATGTGGTTGGCCAAGTTTTGATGATGAATTACCACATGCAATATTAAAATTAGCGGATAAAGATGGGATTCGAACAGAAATCGTGTGTAGCCGTTGTCATGGCCATCTTGGCCATGTTTTTGAAGGGGAGGGTTTGACATCAAAAAATTTGCGTCATTGTGTCAATTCATTATCAATTGAATTTGTCGAAGATAATGAGGTTATTGATACAGAAGAGGCAATTTTAGCAGCGGGTTGTTTTTGGGGCGTACAGTATTATTTAGATAGATTAGATGGGGTGATAAAAACCGAGGTGGGTTATACTGGCGGTCAAGTTGATTCACCTAGTTATAAACAAGTTTGCACTAAAACGACAGGACACTTTGAAGCAATTCGTGTCATTTACGATATAAAAAAATTATCTTATGAATCTTTATTAAAGTATTTTTTTGAAATTCACGATCCAACTCAAGTAGATGGACAAGGTCCTGATTTAGGCCCGCAGTATTTAAGCGCAGTATTTTATTTCGATGAGAAACAAAAACAAATTGCACAGCAGGTGATTGGATTATTAGAGGCAAAAAATTTTAAGGTGGCTACTCAATTATTGCCAGTCGACATTTTTTGGCCTGCTGAAGAATATCATCAAGAATATTACGATAGAAATGAAAAATTACCGTATTGTCATACTCGCGTAAAACGTTTTTAATAAAGGAAAAAATATGCCAAAAATTAAAGTAAATGATATTAACTTATACTATGAAAGTTATGGCCAAGGTGAACCGATTATATTTATTTCTGGTTTTTCTGCAGATCATTTTGCGTGGCAAAACTTGATTGATAGTTATTCAAGTGAATATCAAATGATCATAATCGATAATCGCGGTAGTGGACAATCTGATATTCCTGACATGCCATATACGGTAGATATGATGGCAGATGATGTGGTAGCGTTAGCAAACAAATTAGATTTTGATTCTTATCATATCGTGGGTAGCTCAATGGGTGGTGCTATTGTACAAACATTAGCATACAAATATCCAGAAAAAATTCGTACGGCAATTATCTCAAATTCATTTATCGAAATTGATACTAAATTTGCCATAACAGCCAAGACCTGGTGTCAAATGCTAAAAGGAAAAGTCACACCGAAAATACAAATAGAACAATCATTTGCATGGGTATTTTCTACCAATTTTTTGCAACAACCAGGTAATTTTGAAATGTTGATAGAATTAGCTATAGCAAATCCATATCCAATGACAGAAATAGGTTTGCGTAATCAATTAAATGCATTACTAACTTTTCAATCAATTAATTGGGCAAATAAAATACGTGTTCCTTGTTTAGTGATTGGCTCGGATGAAGATATCATTGCAAGTGAAAAAGATACTCGTCGCGTAGCAAGTTTAATTCCCAATTCCCAATATGCGTTAATTAAAAATGCGGGTCATTTACCCCATATCGAGTATCCAGAAGAATTTAATAAAATAGTGAGAGATTTTATTAAGAAACATGCGTAGAAGAGTAGTAGGGGGGATATGCATGAAGTCACGCATATCCCGTACAAGGGTACGCGCGTTATAATCCCACTATTTCTTTTACCTGCTTCTTTTGCACAAAGGGCAAACGCATTAATGGAAAGAGAATGCAGTTGCGTAGCTTAATTGCTAAGGGATTTTTTAATGCAAAAACATTGTAAAACTGTGATGTCATATGTACTACTTTTTTACCGATGGGATGGCGTAATTTATTATAATTTTCCCAACCACCTTCGGTTAATAATCTGGCTAGTACACAAACATCTTCCATTCCTAGATTCATTCCGCGACCACCTACTGGGGTATGAATATGAGCAGCATCGCCAGCCAGAAAAACTCTACCAACTTGATAATTTTTGACAACGCGGCAGTTAATTGAAAAATCAGATTGCCAGATAATTTCGTGAATATTATAAGGTTTAGGTAAAATGTCGAGTGCATTAGGATGATTGGCTACTAATCGATAACGATCGGGGCCGATTGGTAATACTACGCCAATTAAGCCGGGCGCAGTAATAAAACCATGACCATCTTTGGCGTCATATTTCCAATCCATACGCACATCAGCTAAATTCCAACGTTCGGGATAAGTAACTCCAACAAATTCTTGTCCTAACTGTTTACGTACAATGCTATGTGCGCCATCTGCACCGACTAAAAAATCTACGGTTATTTCTTGTGTTTTGCCAACTGTTTCTATAGTTGCTGTTACTTTATCATTTGACTGATGTAATTGCTTTAATTGCGTTTCACGTTGTACTTTGATACCGAGTTCGTTTAACCGATGTTCGAGTATTTCTTCTGTCTTATCTTGCGGCAAGGACAACATAAAATTGTAGCGGCTAGGTAATTTTTTAAGATTAATACAAATTTCTTTTTGGGGAGAATAATGCAAGTGGACTTTTTGAATGGGTATACCTGCAGCGACAAGACGAGGTGATACATCAGAAGCCTCTAATAATTGTAATGTCTTCGCATTAATTCCTATGGCTTTACTAATATGTTCACGCGTTGCGTTTTGCTCAATGATAATAACATCATGTTTTTGACGCACTAACTCAATGGCACAGGTCAATCCAACTGGACCAGCACCAACAACTAATACTTTTGCCATTTTTTGCTCCTTGCATAAAACATCTAGGCTAAGTTTAAGATTGCAGTAATAAGTTATTATATACCGAATCATATACAAATTGTTAGTAGCAAATGATTGGTCTAATTAGGGCAGCGCATTTTAAGAGCTTTAATGCAGCTTCAATCGCGGTTTTACTTTTTCAGTTAGAAAATTTGAAATAGTCATAAACACGGTACGCCATATTCCTAATAATACTGCCTGATGTTCTTTAAATAATAACCAATATAAAAATTGTGCGATTCTACCTTCCAAAAATAAACTACCGGGGATATAGCTCATAAGCTGTCCTACAGCATTTTGTTGGCTGAGTGAAATTAATGAACCATGATCATGATAATGATAGGTGGGTAGTTCTGTGCCAGCTAAATATGCTTGCATTGTTTTAACCAACAAAGAGGCTTGTTGATGTGCGGCTTGCGCACGTGGGGGTACTGCTTTTTTATTCTCATCTTGTGGGCAGTAGGCACAATCACCAAAAGCAAAAATATTTTTATCAACGGTAGTTTGCAATGTTTGATGCACGACTAATTGATTAATAGCATTTACTTCTAAACCATCTAATTTAGTTAATACCGTAGGTGCTTTTATACCAGCAGCCCATACGACCATATCGGCTGGGATCGATAAACCTTGTGCAGTAATAATCGCATTATGCTGTATAGATTGCACACGTTGATTGGTGTAGATAGTAATTCCTCGTTGCGAAAGATCATCATAAATTGCAGTTGATATTTTTGGTTTTAATGCTTGAAGTAAGCGATCAGATGATTCAATAATGCTTAATTTAATGGTATTTCCATTAATTTGTTGCCAGCCAAATGTATGAATTTGCGTGACAACTCGATTCAATTCTGCAACCAACTCAACGCCAGTTGCACCGCCGCCTACGATTACAATATTTAATGGTAGTTGATTTTCGCTGTATTCCATCTGCATACATCGTTGTAAAAAGCGACGATGAAATTGCTCAGCTTGCTGTTGGCTATCAAGTGATAAGCAGTACTCTGCTACGCCAGGGATATTAAAATCATTACATATGCTGCCAATAGCAATAATTAATGTGTCGTAAGGTAATTGGCGCGCGGGTGCAAGTATATAGCCTGATTCATTTATAATGGGACCAAGATGAATTTGTTTCGTTGTACGATCCAAACCGATTAATGTACCTAATTCAAATGTGTATCCATGAAAATGGCTGTGTAGTAAGTAATTAATTTCATTATCGCTTGAACTTAATGTGCCAGTAGCCACTTCGTGCCATAGTGGTTTCCAGATATGGGTTAATTTCATATCAACCAATGTAATTTGGATTTGCTTTTTGCGTCGAAATTTATGTGCTAATTTGGTTACTAACTCTAGACCACCCGCGCCACCACCAACAACTACAATTCGATGTATATTGTGTTCGTTTTTCATAAAAACCTCCGCTCGCGAAAAAGCCAGATTATTATAACGCAAACCAAGAAAAATTGTTATTTTATGATATAAATCAATCGACTCACTCAAATGTTATACTTATTAAGTGGCTGATAAGTAATTATTATTATCAAGGAGTATAAAGATGATAAAACAAAACGATATTAAAAAAACAGGAATAGCGCAAAAAAATACACCAAAGAAAGAAAAAGAAGAGCCTCAAAACATCGTCGATGAGGTAGGGGAGGATTCTTTTCCGGCTAGTGATCCACCATCATGGACATTGGGTGAAAAAGATCAAAAAAAATAAAGGGTGTTTATCTCTCTACTATGCATAGACACAAAGCTTCAATTTTCGAGTATCACATCCTCGTGAATTGCAAACGGCCTTTAATTATTCAGCAAGATTCTCCCAGCGCTGATAAAGATCTTTTAGTTCAGTTTCAATTTTATTCAATTGATGTTGTAGTGTTTCTAATTTTTTAGCATTAGCAACTTCATAAAGTTGTGGATCAGCCATTTTTTCTTGTAACTCAGTTTGTTGGATTTCTAATTTTTCAATTTTTTGTTCAACAGCACGCAACTCTTTTTGTTGTTGATAGTTGTTTTTTGTTACCGACATGGTCGGCATTGATTTAGGTGTTGCGGTCGTCATGGGTACAATGGTATTGACTTTTCTTTGGCGCAACCAATCATCATAACCACCAACATATTCACTTAGTTCACCATCTTTTTCAAATACAATTGTACTCGTAACAACATTATTTAAAAAACTACGATCATGACTAACTAGCAATAATGTACCTTCATAATTGGTGATTAACTCTTCTAATAATTCGAGTGTTTCCATATCGAGATCATTAGTGGGTTCATCTAGTACTAAGACATTAGAAGGTTTGCTGAATAAACGAGCTAATAATAATCTATTTCGTTCACCGCCAGATAATGAACGCACAGGCGTACGAGCACGTTCAGGTGAAAAGAGGAAATCTTGCAAATAACCGATAATATGCATAGATTTACCATTTACATTGACATACTGATCACCATAACCAACATTTTGTTCTACTGAATTATCTTCATCAAGTTGACTACGTAGTTGATCAAAGTAAGCAATTTCTAATTTTGTTCCGTGTCGAATAGAACCTTTTTGTGGCGATATCTCACCAAGTAATATTTTTAATAAGGTAGATTTTCCAACGCCATTGGGGCCGATAATACCAATTTTATCACCGCGTGTAATAACGGTGGAAAATTGTCGAATTAATGGCGTGTCTTGATAATTATACTCAATGTTTTTAGCTTCAATAACTAACTTGCCAGATACTTCAGCTTGCTGTAAATGCATATTGACTTTACCCATCACCTCGCGACGTTCTTGTCTGATCTGTCGTAATCTTTCGAGCTCACGTACACGACCTTCATTACGCGTACGTCGTGCTTTGATGCCTTGTCGGATCCATGCTTCTTCTTGAGCTAATTTTTTATCGAAGTTGCGATTATGCACTTCTTCTATTTCTAACTCGTGTTGTTTGCGTTCGAGGTATTGTTGATAATTACCGGGATAACTTTGTAATTTCCCACGATCAATTTCAATAATACGAGTAGCAACTTTTTGCATAAACATGCGATCGTGAGTGATAAAAATTACTGAGCCTGAAAAATCTATCAGAAAATTCTCTAGCCAATCAATTGAATCAATGTCGAGGTGGTTGGTTGGTTCGTCTAGTAACAAAATATCAGGATCTGTGACAAGAGCTTGTCCTAGTAAAACACGGCGTTTTAAGCCGCCAGATAACTCAGAAAAATTCTGCATTCCGGGCAGTGCCAGTTTTTGAATGACATTCTCAACTTTGGGAGATAAATTCCATGCTTGATGTTTATCGAGTTGGTGTTGAACATCTTCAAGTTTTTTTATAATTTTTTCATTTGGATGTGATGTTAATTGATGGCTGAGTTTTTCATACATTGCCAATAACTTGCCTTGTTCGCCTAATCCGGCACTAATCACTTCATAAACTGTTCCTGCAATATGGGCGGGCACGTCTTGTTCAAGACGCGCAGAATGGACAGATACTTGCTTAATGATTTCACCGCTATCAGGTAAAATTTCACCGTTAATTATTTTTAATAGGGTAGATTTACCCATACCATTACGGCCTAAAATGCAAACTCGTTCTTTTTCGTCTAGATGAAAGTTGGCATTATCTAATAGTGGGGCGCTACCAAAGCTAATTGAGATATCTCGTAAACTGATTAATGGCATAATTTTAAATTTTATATAAATGATTAAATGAATTTTACAATCTTTTCTAGGTATAGTCGATCAATTTCATCAAAGCAATTATATATTTCGCTATCAATATCTAAAACAGCGCTGATTTCACCCACTTGATTGAACACGGGTACAACAATTTCTGATTTTGACAATGAACTACAAGCAATATGTCCTGGGAATTGTTCGACATCTGCGACAATCAATGTTTGTTGTTGGGCCCACGCGCTGCCGCAAACACCTTTATTGTAATTAATGCGTGTGCAAGCAATAGGGCCTTGAAATGGCCCCAGCACTAATTGCTGATTTTTTACTAGATAAAAACCAATCCATAACCAATCAAATGTCATTTTTAATGCTGCGGTAAGATTAGCTAACTTTGCAATAAGATCAGTTTCATCTGCTAATAAAGCTGCTATTTGTGGAATGAGTTGTTCATATTTATCTTTTTTGTTTGTTGAATTAATAATAATACTTTCACTCATGACTTATTTGCCTGTGTTTTCGCAATAAATTTATCTAATTCTTGAATCATAAAAGAAAAGTCGGGGTTATATAATATGCGACGGATGACATAATTTTTTAAATTATGTTTACTTAATGCGCCATGATGTTCCGAGCTATCTAATAACAATGTGGTAGGAACATGTAAAGGCGGTAAATAATCCCCATTACGACCGTAATGACTATTTTCAGCCGAAAAAGTTAGGCAAGCATGCGAAAAATCAAGAATATTTTCAGATGGAAAACTACTTTTACGATAAATAATACGTGGGTCCGTAATGGGTGGTTTTTTTTTGCCATACCAAATAAGACGATCTTTAGGATTGGTGCAACGATGAAAAAATTTTAGAGCAGTTATGCTAGAAACTGTTTCATCATCTTCGGATAAAATCATCAAAACCGGACAGGTCAGAACATTTTTTTTGACAATATGTCGCACGATTTTTGTTAATTTGTGTGCTTGTGCGGCAAAATGGATAGGGTATGAGTGATATTTTGCATAATCGTGTTCATGATCAATATCCGGCCAATAATCTAGTTGAAATTTTTTACTGAGTTGATTGATGGTGCTGGTTAATGGTGCTAATGGATTTTTTAATTTTATTGAAGGGGCGAATAATATAACCCCTTTAATATCTGGACGTGTAAATGCACTATATAATGCTAAATCAGCGCCACCGGAGAAGCCGCCAATCCAAAGGTGTTCTACTTCTTGTTTAAGGCTATTTAAGCCAAATTCAACGGTTGCTATCCAATCCTCTAAATTAACATTTCGTAAATCACCAGGTCGTGTGCCATGTCCTGGCAATAAAACACTACGGACAAGAAAGCCTTGGTTTTTAAAATGTTGGCCAATATCATGCATTGCTAAGGGACAACTCAATAGTCCATGGATTAATAAAATACCTCTTTGGGATGGTTGCTCAGGGACTAATTCGAAGGGTTTATTGGCTGCAATAATTTTCTGTTCTGTTTTAGGTGTCAAGTCACAGCGATTTTTTTTTATAAGTTCTTCTATCCAGACAAGATATTCTGAAAAATTCAGGTTAGAATAATCCCAGCATAAGCGTTCAGATGAGGCCGTGAAATTTATTAATGATTTATCCATCTGATAGTTTACCCTTATTTACAGTTTTTATTTGAATAGACCTCTTTCGAAACTTGCTTATATGAGTCAAATACAAGGCGCATCGGAGCGCAGAACCGGAGCATACATGACAGTCTGTGAGGATTCGAGCACCGAAGCAACGCAGTATTTGACCATAGAAGTAGAGTTTCGAAAGAGGTCTAATGAATAAACTTAACTAATTCGGAGACATATGGCAATGAAAAAAAGCGTTATATTGTTATTTTTATCAATGTTCACCATCACAGCGTATGGTTATGGAAATGGATTAGGAGCCGTGATGGGCAATTTAATAGAGCCTGCACAAGGTTTGGGCCGAATGATGAATGCTGTTTGTTATGTTATTGGCCTGGGTTTTTTATTGGTTGGCCTATTACAGTACAAATATCACCGTGAAAATCCACAACAAGTCAAAATTAGTACACCGATTGTGCTAGTGCTATTGGGTGTGATCATGATTGCTTTGCCTTTTATCGCGATGATGTCAGAATCTGCGCAATTTTTAAAATAGGATAAAAAATGGATAATTTTACTTTTTACAATCCAGTAAAAATTTTATTTGGTAAAGGACAAATTGCCAATATTACAAAAGAATTACCGGCAAAAGCGAAAATATTAATGACTTATGGCGGAGGGAGTATCAAACAAAATGGAGTATACGAGCAAGTAGCTACTGCATTAAAACCATTTACAGTGATTGAATTTGACGGAATTGAACCCAATCCCCAATTAAATACATTGATGAAAGCAATAGAATTAGGGCGTACTGAAAAGATTGATTTTATTCTTGCTGTCGGTGGTGGTTCAGTATTAGACGGAAGCAAATTTATCGCAGCAGCTATTCCTTTCGATGGCAATCCTTGGGATATTGTGACAAAACAACTTAAATTAAAACGCGCTATTCCATTAGCAAGTATATTAACATTGCCCGCTACCGGTTCTGAAATGAATTCGTTCGCAGTGATTTCAGATGAAAAAACACAGCAAAAACTTGGTTTCGGCAGCCCATTACTTTATCCACAATTTTCAGTACTAGATCCAGAAACCACATTTAGTTTACCACCAAGACAGATAGGTAATGGCGTTGTTGATGCATTTACTCATGTAATGGAGCAATATTTAACGTATCCAGTGAATGCGCCATTACAAGATGCAATGGCGGAAAGTATTTTACATACGTTAATTAGTGAAGGGCCTAAAACACTAGCACATCCACATAATTATGATGCCCGAGCCAATATTATGTGGGCGGCCTCAATGGCTTTAAATGGTATGATTGGAGTAGGGGTTCCCCAGGATTGGTCCACACATGCCATTGGACATGAAATTACGGCCTTGTATAAATTGGATCATGCGCAAACTCTCGCAATTGTTTTACCAGCGGTTATGGCGGTACAAGCGCATCAAAAACGAGAAAAAATTCTGCAATATGGTTCCAATATTTGGCATATAAATTCCGGTGAT
>JAGVJQ010000115.1 GCA_020051015.1 Gammaproteobacteria bacterium | reverse complement strand
GCACTGCGAATTTTTTCTAAAACACTGACTTTGCTAAATTGTTCAGCAATCCAGGCCAATAGTTCTAAGTGCAAGTCGGTAGACTCGACGGGGACTAATAACGCTAAAATAATATCAACCGGTTGATCATCCAGGCCGTGATAATCAATACCTTTTTCTAAGGTTAGTAACACTATTAATGGGGTTTCAAGTCCTTCAAGTCGGCAATGTGGGATGGCAACGCCATGGCCGATACCAGTACTGCCTAAACGTTCACGATTTAATAAGCTCTCAAGAATAGGTAAGATTAACTTAGTATTTTTTAAATACGCAGCAGCAATTTCGCTTACTGTTTCAAGAGCCCGCTTTTTACTTTGAGCGTTTACTTTTACCTTTATATTGTGTAGTGGTAAAAAATCAATCAATTGCATAACGGTCGTCATAGCCTGTAATTCCTATTAAGGGGGGTATTATGGCACTGTTTTATGAAGTTTGAAACTCCCTTATGATAGAGGTACTATGTTAATCTATCTCAACATAATGGAGAATGGAATGAAATATCACTTATTAGGAATGGCATGTGCGATGTTAGTAACCACAACCACCTATGCTGACAGCAATAAGCCAGTGATTCCTGTTGGCCCGTATCCAGCATTAAATATTGTTCATTATCAAACTAGTGTAGAGCAATGGGTTACCACCAAAACAGCCTTGGTTACGGTTGGCGTTGATGCTAGTTTAAATCAAGGTGGAATGGATAATTTACAACAGCAAGTCAATGAAAGCTTAAAAGAATTAGCCAGTAATGTTACCTGGCAAATGACGGATTATGAACGCAATCAGGACTCCTCTGGTCTTGAGCGTGTACACATTGAAGAACAAGCGCGCTTAACGTCAGATCAATTAACCAATTTACGCAGTCAAACAGATAAATTGAGCAAACCAGGCATTAAGTATTCCATTATTGATATTCAATTCACGCCAAGCCTAGCTGAAATTCAAACGGCACAAGATAACTTGCGCTCACAGCTTTATACTAAAGTAAAACAAGAAATTGAGCTGGTTGATAAAACCTATGATCAAGAGTTCTATGTACATGATCTTGAGTTCTATCCAGGCGACATGCCAGTCCCCATGCCTGCACAAAATGATAATAACTATAAAATGATGGCCGTAGCAGCCCCTCAACCACAAGCAACCATGAGTCAGCGCTTAGTGATGAGCGTGGATGTGAGATTAGCCGCGACAATTAAAAATCCAGATTAACTAAGTGCCGTGAATACTAAAAATGTAGCCCGTATTAGCGAAAGAAATGGTTAGGTTTTGAATTGTCATTTCTATTCAAAAATGACAGTAACAAAACCATTCACCATAAGAGCGTAATACGGGATCATGCTATGGGCAACCACTGATCCCGTATTACGCGCGATAGCATTTTTTTATCACTTAAGCACATCAAGCAATGTCCCTTTTGAAGGTTCCAACCGCGCTAATACGGGCTACGGATATGATGGGTGCCGCAAGGGAAGAGAAGGTTTTATAGGAATGGACAAATTATGTATTTTAATTACACCGATTACGATGCGGTTAGTTTAGCCAAACTAATCAAAACGCGACAAGTCTCGCCTGAAGAGGTTTTGGATGCCGCAATTCACCAAATTGAAGTAACTAATCCCGCGTTAAATGCCGTTATTACCAAGTTATATGATCAAGCTCATGCCCAATTACAAGAGCTCGACTTATCCTTACCTTTAGCGGGCGTTCCAATGTTACTAAAAGATTTGCTTGCTGACTATAAAGGTATTCCTACCAGTTTTGGCAGTAAATGGCTGAAAGACTTTCCTGTCCCAGAAAACAGCGAATTAGTTAATCGTTATTTGAGAGCAGGTTTAATCATTGTTGGAAAGACAAATGTCCCTGAGTTTGGATTAGGGGCAGTAACCGAGCCTGCTGCCTTTGGTCCAACCAAAAATCCATGTAACCCCACTATTACCCCGGGCGGTTCCAGTGGTGGCAGTGCAGCGGCCGTTGCAGCAAAAATGGTACCTATCGCACATGCTAATGATGGTGGCGGCTCGATACGTATTCCGGCTTCTTGTTGTGGTTTATTTGGTTTGAAACCAACCCGGGGCCGAACGCCTACAGGTTCACGTCAATTTCGTCGTGGTTGGAATGGATTAATCACTGAGCATGTATTAACGCGCACAGTACGTGATAGTGCTGTTTTATTAGATATTTCTTCTGAGCCATGGGGTGGGGTGGCTGGATTACCAACGCCAACAAAATCTTATTCACATCAATTGAGTTTATCAACATCACCATTAAAAATAGGTTTTACCATGCAATCTTTTTTTGGTGATGTTAATGTTCATCCAGATTGCATTGCAGCGGTGAATACAGGATTAAAACAATGTGTTACGTTGGGACATCAACTTGAAGAAGTTAAATTATCATTTGATGCGGAACAATTACGAACTGCTTATGCAACGATTGTGTCCGCTGAAGTAAAAAACATGCTGAATCAATTTGCTAAACAAGTTGGACATGGACCAGCACGTCGTGAAATAGAATTAGCTACCGCTACTATCGCTAGTTTTGGTCAACATTATACTGGTGCTGAGTATGCGCATGCTGCAGTAGTGATGGATCAAGCAACATGGCAATTGGAACAATATTTGCAGCATATCGATGTATTAGTCACACCTGTTTTATCAAAACCACCCGTACCAATTGGTTACTTTCAACCAAAATGGTATGAACAAATGATCATGCAATTATTGCGAATGTGTCGATTGCCATGGTTAATGAATATGATTGAATCGGCATTAGCAAAACAAATTTTTGATTATGTCGCATATACCCCATTATGCAATTTAACAGGACACCCTGCGATGTCAGTACCGTTTTATAAAGCACAAGAGAATATTCCAATTGGTGTGCATTTTATTGGGCGAATGGGCGATGAAGCGACGTTATTGCATTTAGCTTATCAGTTGGAAGAGGCGGGGGGATTTGTTAAATAAATTTTAATAATTTATAGTTCCTAATTCATTGTGTGTTAAATGTTATTTCAAAAATAAAATGTTAACTTACTGTTTTATATGCTATATTATAGTAATGTTGTTAATTATTTTTTATTGCCATGTTAATTTTTTTATAGAGAAATTGATAATGATTGCTAAATTTAATCATTTTGACTTAATTTTGGTTGAACCTACTTTTGACTCAAATCTTACCGATCTCATAATTGATTTGGATTACTTACGCAAGAAACAATTAAATGGTACCACCCATCCCAGGGTATTCTTCCAACTCAAACATATCTTTCATCTTCTCGAAAGTTTGGGCTCAGCAAGAATTGAGGGGAATAACACGACTCTTGCAGAATATATTGAAACAAAACTTGAAAAACAACAAACTATTCCATTAAGTATCCAAGAAATTCAAAATATTGAAAATGCAATGAATTTTATCGAGGAACATATTAATAGTCATCCTATTAATAAAGTTTTTATAAGCGAAATACATAAAATGGTTGTTAATGGTTTATTGCCTCCGCCAGACGGCGAGGGTGATAACACACCAGGCATATATAGAAAAGGTAATGTAGGTATTGGTAATTCAGCTCATAAACCGCCAGAAGGTATTCAAGTTGGTGAGTATATGGATGAATTATTTAATTTTATTAAAAATCAAGATAGCCAAAAATATGATTTATTAAAAGTTGCAATTGCACATCATCGTTTTGTTTGGATTCATCCATTTAATAATGGAAATGGACGTACAGTTCGGTTATTCACATATGCAATGTTAGTTAAACTTGGATTTAATGTTAATGCTGGGCGAATATTAAATCCAACGGCTGTTTTTTGTAATAATCGAAATAATTATTATGATTTTCTATCCTTAGCGGATAGTGGTACTCGAGAAGGTATTTTAAATTGGTGTGAATATGTTCTAAAGGGATTAAAAAATGAAATTGAAAAAATTGACAAACTGTTAAATTATGATTATTTGCGTGATGAGATTCTTTTACCGACTATTGATTATGCAATTGAACGGCAATATATCACAAATGCGGAAGCAAAAATTTTAAAAATAGTTATTGAAAAACAAGTAATTCAAGCGGCAGACCTAAAAAGTATATTTCCAGGGAAAGTAGATGCAGAGGTATCAAGACAGATACGCAAATTGATTGACAAGAATATGTTAATACCAGAAAAAGAAAACGGAAGAAAATATGTTATTCGTTTCGACAATAACTACTTGTTAAGAGGGATCATAAAGTCTTTGGATGATAAAGGATTTTTACCAATAAAAGAAAGACTTTAATTTATCATTGAGATTAATTCAGCTTACAAAAGCATACTGTAAAATTGATAGTTTAGAAAAAAAGGGCGTATAAAATACGCCCTTTTAGATCATTCTTTCAAATTGATAGAATGATGCGGATATTAAATATTTGTGATGTTTGAAAGAAGGGCGTATGCAATACGCCCCTACAAATTATTCTGCGGTGTTATTACTAGAAGTCAGCTTTTCTTTAATACGAGCAGCACGACCACTTAATTTACGTAAGTAGTATAATTTAGCGCGACGTACATCACCACGACGTTTGACAACAACGCTGTCAATGAGTGGGCTATTAGCAGGAAATACCCGCTCAACACCTTCACCGTGAGAAATCTTGCGAACAGTAAACGCAGAGTTAACACCGCGATTACGTTTTGCAATTACTACACCTTCAAACGCTTGCACACGTTCGCGATCGCCTTCTTTTACTTTAATATTGACAACAACTGTGTCGCCAGGTGCAAATTCAGGCAATGCCCGTTGTACTTGTTCTGCTTCAAGTTGTTGAATAATGTTCGTCATTTTTTACTCCCACGTACCTGTTGAATATACTCGTCTAACAAATTTTGCTGCTTTTTTGTGAGCTGCAACTGCTCTAATAAATCGGGCCGTCGTTCCCATGTTCTACCAAGTGACTGCTGCATACGCCATGTAGCGATATCAGCATGATTACCGCTTAATAATACTGGCGGTACTGCTTGGTCATGAAATACTTCTGGCCTAGTATAGTGAGGACAATCTAATAAACCCTCACTAAACGAATCTTCAGCAGCAGAATCTTGATGACCTAATACACCCGGTATAAGGCGTACTATGGCATCAATTACTGTCAATGCTGCGAATTCACCACCACTTAACACATAATCGCCAATTGACCATTCAACATCAACATATTCAGCGATAACGCGCTCATCAATTCCTTCGTATCGACCACACAATAATAACAGCGATGATGATTGCGCTGTATTCGTGGCAATAGTCTGGTTAAACTGCCGTCCTTGCGGACTTAAGTAAACCAGCTTGGTATCGGCTGGCATGATGGTTTTAGCATGCTCAATACAAGCAACTAAAGGCTCAGGTAACATAACCATTCCTGGGCCGCCACCATAGGGCCGGTCATCTACATGATGATGCTTGTCCTGGGCAAAAGCGCGCGGGTTAAAATGAGTAATCTTTACCAGCTCACGTTCAATTGCTCGGCCAACGACGCCATAATTAAGTGCATCGAATATTTCAGGAAACAAGGTAATGATGCCAACTTGCATCATTAAAACTCCGGATCCCAGTCAACAATCATTGTTTGTTTAGGGATATCCACTTTCAAAACAAAATGATCCTTAATATAAGGGATCAAGTGTTCTTTATTGCCTTGTACTACCAAAATATCATTTGCACCTGTGTAAAACAGTCGACTTACTGTTCCCAGTTCAATGCCATTTGTTGTAATAACATTGAGGCCAACTAAATCACACCAGAAAAATTCATCTTTGGCTAACGCGGGTAATTGTGAACGCTGTACAGCAATTTCAATACCGGTTAATGCTCTTGCTGCCTCAGGCGTATCATAACCTTCAATATGGGCCACGATACTGTTGCCTTGCGATTGAGCGTCATTAACAGGTAATTCAATCCACTGGTTTTTTTGTTGGTAGAACCAAGGTTCATAATCCAACACGTTTTCAATTGGGTTAGTAAATGAATTTACCTTAACCCAACCAAATACACCGTATGTCTTACCTAGCTGTCCCACGATGATGAATCGATCTTTACCAGGAACAGCTTTTGCGTTAGTCATATTTATTTACTTATGCAGCAGCTTCAGTGGTTTGAGTTTTTTTGAACTCAACGATCAAGCTTTTAACACGATCAGAAGCTTGAGCACCTTTGCTCATCCAATCATTAATTTTGTTTAAATCCATCACTATGCGCTTTTCGCCGCCAGTAGCGATAGGATTGAAGTAACCTAATACTTCTAAATTGCGGCCATCACGTGGACAACGTTTGTCAGCTGCAATAATTTGGTAAAATGGACGTTTTTTAGCGCCACCACGAGCTAAACGAATAACTACCATAATTGTCAATTTCCTCTTACATACACATTCAGCCGTTCCCAGCTGTGTTTACTATAGCAGCATAATCTAGAATTATTTATTATCTCTAATTTGCCACTGTTAAATGCTCCCTGAGTATTGGAATTTGCGTTATTGCTTAAGCATTTTATGCGTTCCGATACCTTGATAGGCATTAAGACCGCGTATTTTACGCAAAAACAATGACAAAGAGAAGACCTAATAGTGATTTTTTTTTAGTTAATGGCATTATTTTTTAAAAATAAAGCATTGACAAGTGAGTTTTCCACAAAATCTGTGGATAACTTTGTGCGAAAACTTTTAGAAATCTGCAAAACAAGGGCTTAATCAAGGTGGTTAAATTTAGATCATATTGTAACTTTGTTAAATTAGTTATTAAAATCAAATAGTTATAAATGTTTTTGATTCTGTTTGAAAATTTTAACAAAAAATCATCGGCAAATATGCCAAAACCCCACCTGTGAACAACCTTTTCTGCATAGATGAATAAACTTAAGCGCGAAACCCGAGAACGATGGTTGTATTACGCGCAAATGGTGGGCACATACCGCCTATTATCGTGTTACACTCCATATCAATACGTGATGTGGTATTTAGCCCACCCTACACGTAAATCAACAGCCCCTAGGGATTTGATAGAGCATTACATCGGTGGCATCATACCTGGCGGCATTTTACCTTTGAATTGTTTCATTAACTTGCCTAAACCACCTTTAGAAAACTTTTTCATTGTTTTTTGCATTTGATCAAACTGTTTCAAGAGTTTATTCACTTCTTGAATCGAGGTGCCTGACCCTTCCGCAATACGACGTTTATGTGAATTTTTAATAATATCTGGGTGGCGACGTTCGCGTTTGGTCATGGAGTTGATAATAGCTTCTTGTTTAGCAAACATATTATCGTTAATTTTATCTTTGAGATGCGCCGGTACATTAGCAACTCCCGGCAATTTATCTAGTAATTTGCCAATTCCGCCCATATTTTTCATTTGTTGAATTTGATCACGGAAATCTTCTAATGAAAAACCTTTGCCTTTTTTCAATTTATTAGCCAATTTTTCAGCTTTATCACGATCAACGTGTTTTTCTGCTTCTTCGACTAAGGAGAGAATATCGCCCATATCTAAAATACGTGATGCGATACGATCAGGATAAAATGGTGATAATGCTTGGGTTTTTTCGCCGATACCAATAAATTTGATCGGTTTTCCGGTAATGGAGCGAATAGATAAGGCTGCACCGCCACGCGCATCACCATCGGTTTTAGTCAGAATCACGCCAGTTAAGGGCAGGGCCTCATTAAAGGCTTTGGCGGTATTTGCCGCATCCTGGCCTGTCATACTATCGACGACAAACAAGGTTTCAATGGGTTGAACCGCAGCATGTAATGCTTTAATTTCATCCATCATTTCTGTATCGATATGTAGGCGGCCGGCCGTATCGATTAACACCACATCAATGAACTGTAATTTGGCAGTCTTTATTGCATCATTGGCGATATCGATCGGTTTTTGTTGTGGGTTACTAGGAAAAAATACCACATCGATTTCTTTAGCGAGCGTTTGTAATTGATCGATAGCAGCAGGGCGATAAACGTCTGTACTTACCACCATGACGGTTTTTTTCATGCTTTCTTTTAGCCAACGTGCTAATTTGGCGGTGCTGGTGGTTTTCCCTGAGCCTTGTAGACCAGCCATTAAAATAATAGCGGGCGGTGTTGTATTAAGGTTAAGTTGTTGATTTTCATCACTCATGATGTTGATTAATTCATCATGAACCACCTTAATCAAGGCTTGGCCAGGGGTTAAGCTTTGTAATACTTCATTACCAATGGCGCGTTCGCGTACTTTTTCTATAAATTCACGTGCCACAGGTAAGGCGACGTCGGCTTCTAATAATGCAGTACGGACTTCACGTAAGGTTTCTTGAATATTTTCTGGCGTCAGTCGGCCAAGACCGCGCAAATTGCGGATAGTTTTATTTAAGCGTTCGGTTAAGTTCTGAAACATGGATTTACCTTGGTGCCATTTGGTTAAATTTAGGGTATAGAGTATATGCTTAAGGCGTGTTAGCATCAACTGTTATCAGAGGCTGTTTACAATTCTACTATGCTGGACACGAGGACTCGATTTTCTGTGCTCCGCTGCTCAAAAATCGAGTCCTCGTGCCTCAGCCTATCGAATTGTAGCCAGCCTCTACTTAATCTATATCCTATTCAAGGAGCGGCATATTGTTTGCAACCAATACCGGGATGGCCAGTATTTTATTTTATGCGGCAGCATGGCTCTATTTATTGGCTGGAATTAAACATTTATCGGGTTTTCGTGGCTTGTGGATTATTCCAGCTATTATTGCTTTAGTTTTACATGGCAATTTTTTATTTATTACTATTGATAAAGCACAACTACAAAACCTTGCTTGGTCTAATTTGTTTTCAGTAACGGTATGGTTGGCGGGGATGGTTGTTACCTCATTAAGCAGCATGAAAAAAGTACAAAACCTCGCCTTACTTATCTTCCCACTCGCGGTATTGGCGATATTAATGCAATATTGGTGGCCAGGTAAAGTGATGGTAAACACGGGTGCTAATCTGGCTTTGCTCATTCATATTGTATTATCCATTATTGCCATGGCGGCTAGTTTGATCGCCTTAGCGCAAGCATTATTATTAGCCGGTCAAAATTATTTATTACATCGTCAAGTCAATTTTCGTTGGTTAATGTTATTACCACCGGTCGATGCGATGGAAAGCTTGTTATTTAATTTAATTACGATGGGTTTTATCTTATTAACATGTACTTTAATTTCAGCATTATGGCTATTACAAGACATCGGCTGGACTTATTTATTGCCTAAGGCGATATTGAGCTTATCAGCCTGGGTCGTATTTGGTGCCTTATTAATTGGGCGGTATAAGCTGGGTTGGCGTGGGAAAATCGCAGTCAGATGTACATTAATTGGTTTTTTGATTTTAGTGCTAGTTTATTTAGGTACGGGTATTCTTAGTAAAATCTAGCTGTTTATGTCCCGCACAGTACGATGGGTATAGCTCAAAATACATGATTATGATATAGTTTTAGTCCCTCATCAGATAATAAGGAATCGCGTTGAGTCACGTTGGAAGTCTCACGCTAATAGTCATATTAGTGTGTCTGGTTTTAGTTTCAGCATTTTTTTCTGCTTCTGAAACGGGCATGATGTCTGTTAATCGCTACCGTATTCGCCATTTGGCTCGTACTGGCGATAAAGCGGCTTTGCGGGTCAGTAAATTATTAGAACGTCCCGATCGCTTATTGGGTATCATCCTGACAGGCAATACGTTTGCTAATATTCTTGCGTCGTCTGTCGCTACTATATTGGCAGTCCACTTTTTCGGAGATTTTGGTGTTGCTGTAGCAACGTTGATATTGACTCTTATTATTTTGATTTTTGGTGAAATGGCACCTAAGACTTTAGCTGCGCTTCATGCGCAAGGTGTTTCAACCTCAGCATCCTGGCTATTGGTCATCTTGCTTAAAATCTTGTATCCAGTCGTGTGGCTGATCAACACCATTGCCAATGGCATACTTAAATTATTTGGCGTTAATATAGGTAAGAGTGGCATTGATAGGTTAAGTGTCGATGAGTTACGTTCAGTCGTTTTGGAATCAAGTGGCCGCATTTCACAGCAGCATCAGGACATGTTGTTACGTATTTTAGAAATGGAAAAAGTAACGGTTGATGACATTATGATTCCACGTAATGAGATCATCGGTATTGATTTGCACGATGAGTGGGACAATATTGTCGAGCAATTAACAACCGGCAAGCATACTAAAATGCCGTTGTATCAAGATGATATTGATAATGTCGTCGGTATTTTGCATTTACGCGAAGCATTGAAATTGCTCGGGCAAGATCGATTGAATAAGCATTCCTTACGTGAAATTGCCCACGAGATTTATTTCGTGCCCGAGGGTACACCGTTGCATATTCAGTTATTGAATTTCAAAACGGAACAACGTCGTAGTGCGTTAGTGGTCGATGAGTATGGTGATATCCAAGGATTAATCACATTAGAAGATATTTTGGAAGAAATTGTTGGGGAATTTAAAACAGATATTCCTGCGGTATGTAAGTATGTTGAACCACAACTAGATGGTAGTTTTGTCATTGATGGTAGCGTCAATATTCGCGAGTTAAATCGGTTAATGGGCTGGCAATTGCCCGTGGATGGACCTAAAACCTTAAGTGGTTTGATAACAGAATATTTAGAAGCTATTCCTCAAGAGCAAACGTGTTTACGATTGTTTGGCTATCCACTCGAAGTGTTAAAAGTACAAGACAACTTAGTGAAAGCAGTGAATATCAATCCAAAAGGGTACTCTGTAACATCAATGCAACATGCAGAATAACTGATAGGATAGCAACATCCACTTTATAAGAATTATACAATCAATGCTGCCGCTACCTGACGACTTTCTGCTAATAGTAAATTATATGTCCGGCAAGCAGCACCCGTATCCATAACTTCAATCCCAATTTTATGTCGCATCACTTCTTGTAAAATCTCATGCACGGGAAAAATCAATGTCGCGCCTGTGCCAATTAAGATCACTTCTGGTGCTTGCTCAATAATCGGCTCCAACATGGCTAACGTTAGGTGTTGAATATCTTGTAGTGGCCATGCTTGGGGTGTTTGACCAAAAATCAAGGTGACGGAATGGTGATAAAGTTGATCGTTTATCTTCAATTTGCCTGGTTCATAAGCTTGAACGGGCAGCAAATCAGGGAATTGTTCTTGCGTGAGTAGCATATTGTGACTTCTTACTCATTATTAATAGTCGTATAACTGTAATACAGAGGCTTAAATCTGTCCAGCAAACGTCTTTATGCATCAATATGTTGAAAATATTTTACGCACGATATGATGTTCTTAATTTTTACAAAAGGTTTGTCTGATTTAATAGCTGCTCTTATTTCGATTTTTTTATTAGGTAGAACAATGACGATAGCTATTGTAGAACAATTAGAAAGTTTAATAAATTCAAAAAAGAATATTATTGACGAATTAGTAAATGGACATGATCAAGAAGGGAATTATGATGAACGTGATTTTCAATTAATCAAAGAGTATAGGCCTTTGTTGCAAGGCATTGCTAGAATTATTGAGTCTGAAAGTAATGGTTTCGCGGCGACATTGAGTTTTGTATTAAATAAGTTTCAAACAGCAAAATCATTGTATTTTTTAAAACAGAAAGATGTTAATCGAGATAATTGGATTAAATCTAAAGTTGAAGTTGCATTAGTATTATGCGCGGCACATCATCTTTTACCAACAGAGCAACAATCAAAAATAGCTAATTATGTTTCAGCTCAATTGTCAGCAGGACGGGCAGGATTAATGGCGACTGATATCTTGCATATTAGTAAACTAGCCGAAACATTAAATCGTGGCAAGCTCCTTTTCGCAGAAGCAAATCCAGCAAGCATTACGGCAAGTTTCTTTGCCAGACCCTCATTTTCTCGTCTTGTTGATGCAGCCACTTCCATGGTCGTTGGTTGTTTTAGCCAAAATCGCCATAATCCATAACAAAAAATGTGCATGCTCCCTCTTCGAGTTAAGAGGGATTAATGGTATTATTGCAAAAAATTGCATAGGGTCTGATTACAATTCGCTATGCTGCGGCAGAAAGCTTTGATTTTTGAGCACCGCAGCGGAGCATACTTTGGCCGTCTGTGAGCAGCGGAGCGCAAAAAATCAAAGCTTAATGCCCAGCATAGTAGAATTGTAATCAGACCCTAATATCCATTTGGAATATTGTCTTTAAAGACCAGCTCAGACAAGGAAGAGGGATGCGCTTTATAAAAAAAGTATTGTTCGCTTGCTTAATTACATTGTGTTGTCAGTTAACCGCCCAGGCTCGTACCCTATCTCCCGAGCAAACTGCACAACTGGTTAATAGCGTTATTAAACCTGTTTTACAGCGCAATAAGGTACCTGGTGCCACGGTTGTTTTGTATAATCACGGTGTTCCCCAAGCATTTTATTTTGGGACGGCAACTCATAACCCATTTAACCACGTTAACTCGGGTACAGTATTTGAAATTGGTTCGGTTACCAAGGTTTTCACCAGCGTTTTATTAGCTTATGAATCCTATATCGGCGAAGTCGATCTGGATGATCCGGCCATTATGTATTTACGCAATGCGCCCACGTCAAATCGTGCTTTTGATCAAATTACGCTAGCTGGGTTAGCTTCTCACGTATCTGGTTTGGGGCAAATGCCAGCCAGTACCATTCAAAATCGTTATCAACTGATGCAAAGTCTGAAAAGATGGCAACCACCTTATCGTGTTAACTCTTGGTGGAAGTATTCGAACATCGGGTTTGGTGTTTTAGGCTATACCTTGGAAGATGTATCCCATCAAAGTTACGCAACCATGCTCAAACAGCAAATCTTCAAGCCATTGAAGATGTCAGATTCCGGACTAGTTGGTACGCCGTGTTTTTCGTGCGCGCAAGGTTATAGTTGGAATGGTCAAGCTGTCACCACAACTAAAACATTATTGGTGATTCCAGCGGCTGGTTCGATTCGCTCTTCTGGGCGTGATATGTTGAAATTTCTTGGCGCCGCTTTAGGGTTGCCGGGTACACCACCTGATCTTGCGGCAGCATTTAGATTAACACAAATGCCATATTTCCAAACGCAGTATGGAGCGCAAGGCTTAGGCTGGGAAATACATGACTTCAATAAATTAAAAAGTGATGGTTATATTCAAGCACGTTACCGTACATTAACCATCCATTCATCACCAGCATATGAAGTGACGCCAGAACCATTACGTGGTGTTATTCTCTATGATAAAACAGGCAGTGTCGCTGGATTTAGAGCATATATTGCAGCAGTACCTGCAACATCAACAGGTATTGTGATTTTAGTAAATTCGGCAATGCCTAGAACGCAAGTTGTGTTAGCAGCGCGGAAAGTATTGTATCAAATGGTGCGATCTTAGGGCCTCTATCACATGGTTTCATTATAGATTGATCTTTCGTAGGGGCGTATTGCATACGCCCATCTTGCCAAATCACCAATCTGACTATGGTGAGGTCGGAAAAATTCTATGCTGGCGCTTTTGATTCCCGTACCAATTTAATAAGAAACGGTACCAAACAGAATAATACGATTGATCCAGTAATCGACATGGTACCTAAAATAGTAAACGCATGGCTAAAGCTACCATTGGTTGCCAATGGATTAGCAATACTATTCTCACCAACCCCCATTTGTGAAAATACGCCAGAAAGTGTGGCCGCCACACCAGTAATCATCATCCACGTGCCCATCATTATCCCTTGCAATTTTTCGGGAGCTAATTGCCCAACCATGGCGTAACCAATGGGAGAAATAAAGAGTTCGCCAAGACTCTGCAAGATATAATTTAATACCACCCAAAAGAAAGCGGTATAACCTTGAGGATTGGCATAGTGTATGCCGAGTGGTAGTAATATATAACCCGTACCAATCAGTAATAATGCGACGGCAAATTGTAACGGAATATTAATATTCATACCTTTGCGACGCATGGTTTGAAATACCCAAGCTAAAATAGGACCACCAATAACAATCACAACGGTATTAATATTTTGTACCCATTCTGGTGGAATCGTCATACCCCAGACTTCGCGATTGACATTACGCTCAATAAATAAGTTAAGGCCGGTAGGTGACATTTGATACAAAGTCCAAAAAATCACACTCATAATGGCCAGAATTAAATAAGCCCACACTTTTTGACTAGCCTCTTTGGTTGGCTGTCTAATTGCGATGGTCGCAATGACGCCCCCCATGAAAATACCGACAAATAAAACGAGATGATCGCTTAATGCTTGATATTGCAGCATGATAAATAAGGCAATAAATAAGGCTAAGATACCCGCAATGCCTAACATGCCGCGTTGTATACGTTGGCGATTATTTAATACTACCAAGGCAGTATTAAGATCTTTTAAAATACGCCAATTGGCGACGACTAATAATAGTGCGACTAAATTACCTAAGCTGCTTAGAAGAAACAATTCATGATAATTAGCTTTTAACTGGAAATAACCGCCAATGGCAAAACCAATGAAAAAGCCAATATTCATACCGCTATAATTCCACAAAAAGGCAGTTTCGCGGCGTTTATCATCAGGTCTAAATAATTGGGTTACCATGCAATTGATACAAGTTACATTTAAGCCCGAACCAGCAAGAAAGGCGGCTAACCCAAGATACATCATATTACTAGTTGGCACAGAAAGTAGTATGCAACCCAGCATTTGCATAAACATGCCAATAGAAAATAATAAACGATAGCTTAATAACCTACCACCAAAATAGCCGCCTAATAAGTGTAAGGCATAATTAAATGCGATGAAGGTTGCGGTAATGCCAGTAGCTGTACGAACTGGTACATGCAAGCCTTCAGTAATATAAAGAATAAGCGTCGAATATAATACGCTATAGCTTAAGGTTGAAAAAATTTGTATAAAAAATAGCGTTGTCGTGCCACGGAAGATGCTGGCAGGCGTCTCCAGGCGTTGTATATCTTGGTTGGCGGGCATAGAATTGGTATCTCCGGTTAAAACCGGCTCAATCGAACGGTGAGCAGCTTATCTTCAACGCATTTTACGAAGCGCGATGGGTATAGATATAATTAACGGAGGGCATGCCGTTATTAAATATACTGCTTAGGTTCTGAAAATTGAGCGCTATAAGCACCAGGCAACGATTATTAAATAATAATGAAAGGGAGCATAAAATATTCTTCGTTGTAGACTGGTTGTCATCGTTAGATATTGCTATGATCTGACGACATTTCAGACATTACTACAAATTAAATGTTGTTTCAATAGGTACCGGATGGAGTAAATTTTTATGCAGATAACGCTTTGCCTAAATTCAGAAAATTGGAAATTTCAACTTGCCAAAGCAAAGTGTAAAGCACTAACAACACTTATTAGTCGAGCTGACAAAGCCAAGCCCTGGGCGCAAAATGATACGATCTATAACCGTTTCTTTGGTTTAAATGACGAGCAGTCTATCTCAATTGCAGCATTACATGCGGCAGCATGGGAGGTTAGTGGCGGGAGTTCAATATGGATGCACGCTGATCCTGTTAATATTGCTACTGATCAGTCAAATGCTTTTTTGCTCGATCGTATTTCATTAACTGACAATGAAATAACGTCATTATTATTGGATATTAATCAATTCCTGTATGCGGATGATTACGTTCTATTTGCTCCGCAACCCAATCAATGGCTACTCAATTTACCAAAAGAGCCTGAAATTACCACTGTACCCGTGACTGAAATGCTGGGTAGTAATATTGCTGAGAAGTTACCGGTTGGAAAAGCAGAAATAGAATGGCGACGGTTATTTACTGAATTACAAATGTTATTGCACAATCACCCGGTTAATCAGGAGCGACGAATGCGAAAACTTGCAACAGTTGACGCATTATGGTTTTGGGGTGAGGGCATCGTACCACAACTTGAGCAAACTGATTGGACTCATGTTTGGAGCGATAATGAACATATTAATGGTTTATGTTATTTATCGGATACGCCTTATGAACCCTTGCCAACAAGTTTTGCAGATATTGCTGATCAATTATATCCAGATGGGAGTTATTTGATCGTTATTTCTGATAAACTGCAATTAAATGACCTTGAGCAACATTGGGCTCAATTATTAATGCAGGCTCTCAAAGATAAAAAAATTGATAAGTTGCAGCTTGTCATTAATAAACAAATTTATAACATTGACGCCAAAAAACTAAAACGATGGTGGCGTCGGTCAAAATCATTAGGTAATTTAGGGGTTGTGTAGCATTGTAAACAGGCCCTAATAAAACATAAGAATCCATAACGATGACTCACATTGTACGACGACAAGTTGATAATGCTACCACTATTGATGGAGCTATACACCCAGTATTACAGCGCATTTATGTTGCTCGAGGTGTTACTACTACAACAGAGCTAGAAAAACGATTAGAACAATTATTACCGTACCACCAACTCAACGGTTTAGCTGCGGCAACACAACATATTTATGATGCAATGCGTCAGCAACAACGAATTCTTATATTAGGGGATTTCGATGCCGATGGTGCAACGAGTTGTGCTTTAGCGGTAACGGCGTTAAAAACCATGGGGGCAAACAATATCAGTTATTTGGTTCCCAATCGCTTTGAATATGGTTATGGATTAACACCAGAAATTGTGGAAGTAGCAAAAACATATGATCCTGCATTATTGATTACGGTTGATAATGGCATTACCAGTTTTGCTGGAGTAGATGCAGCTAAACATGTAGGCATGAAAGTGGTTGTGACTGATCATCATTTACCGGGTGCTGAATTACCGCAAGCAGATGCAATTGTAAATCCTAATGTGCCAGGCGATCCTTTTCGTAGTAAAAATTTAGCCGGAGTAGGCGTCATTTTTTATTTGATGTTAGCCTTGCGCAGTTTTTTACGAGAACAAAAGTGGTTTGCCGAAAATAATATTACAGAGCCTAATATGGCACAGTTTCTTGATTTAGTCGCCCTTGGGACTGTGGCGGATGTAGTGCCACTCGATCACAATAATCGTATTTTAGTGCACCAAGGCTTACAACGTATAAGAGCAGGACGCGCGCGCCCAGGTATCAAGGCATTATTAAATGTAGCAGGGCGAAATGAATATAAGATTACCGCTGCGGATTTAGGATTTGCAGTAGCTCCTCGTTTAAATGCAGCGGGCCGCTTAGATGATATGTCATTAGGAATAACCGGTCTTTTGACTGACGATTATGCGCGGGCCTTATCAATTGCACAGCAATTAAATCAACTGAATGATGAACGGCGCGTAATTGAAGCAGATATGCAAGAACAAGCGCTTGAGCAATTGCGACAGTTATCTTGGCACCGCTTAGAGTCTTGCCCAACGGGCGTGTGTTTATTTGATGAAGACTGGCACCAAGGGGTAATAGGAATTCTAGCCTCACGTATCAAGGATAAACTACATCGGCCAGTGGTGGCATTTGCTGCGGCCAATGCAGAAGAATTAAAAGGTTCTGCGCGTTCGGTACCGGGTGTCCATATTCGTGATATTTTTCAAGCAATCGATGCTAAGCATCCGGGACTTATCAGCAAATTTGGCGGACATGCGATGGCGGCAGGCATTACGTTGCCGCGGCAACATTTTCAACGTTTTAGCCAAGCATTTGCCGATGAAGTTAGCCATGGTCTCGATGAAGATATACTAAAGCGTATCATTCATTCTGATGGAGAATTAGAAGAGTTTGATATTACGTTAGATTTTGCACAATTATTGCGCGATGCTGAGCCATGGGGACAAGCGTTTCCAGAGCCTATATTCGACGGAATATTTTTATTGCAAGATCAGCGTATTGTGGGTGGACGACATCTTAAGATGCGGGTATGCTGGGTGGCAGGGCAAAGGACTTTTGATGCAATTGCATTTAACGTTGATTTGGAAAATTGGCCTAATTATCGCTGTGAGAAAGTTCACATTGCATATAAATTGGATATTAATGAGTTTAATGGACGACGAAATGTGCAGTTAATAGTTGAGCACTTAGAGTCTGTTATCTAAAGTGAATTAAAAAAGGAGTGCGGTAATGTTTTGTTTGCAATGCGGCGCAACGCTTCCTGACGGTGCGCATTTCTGTAGTCAATGCGGTACGGCTGTTGGCGCGACTGCTGAACTAGAGCAATCTGCATCCACTAGCGAGCCGCGTCATGATAATCACAAACCAGCATTAATTGTAAAACCGCGAATGGTGGGCTGGGTAGTCTTAGCTCGTTATATTCCACTTCAAATTAATTTAACAGTTATGGGTGCTGTTATTTTTGGCTTATTAGCAGTTGGTTATCACATATGGGCTGGAACGTTAGTACATCCCATACGACCCTTTCTCTTTTTTGGTGCATTCTTTTTCCTGCTTGTTCCATTACTGATTTACATTGCTTATCGCAAAACAATTAATGCTGTGCGTTATGAATTTTATCGCGATCGTCTCGAGTATTATGACGGCTTTTGGACAATTCAACACAAAGTTTTATATTATAAACATATTACGGAAATTACCTTGCGCCGTAATATGATTCAACGATTATATGGCATTGGCACCATTCATTTTGCGGTGCCAAGTATCGGGCCTAAATATGCTGGATTGTTTTTATCAGATATACAACATCCGGCAATTTTATATGAACAAATTGAACAATTGGTGAGGTCTTATTAATTATGCAAAAAATTGGATTTATCGGTGTCGGCCATATGGGTGGCCCAATGGCAACCAATTTAATTAAAGCAGGTTATCAAGTTACTGTTTATGATGTAGTACCTGCATTAACCGAAATCATGGCAAAAGCTGGAGCGCAAGTTGGCACTTCGATTGCTGACACGGTAAAACAAGCGGATGTTGTAATTAGCATGTTACCGGAAGGGAAACATGTCCTTGCCGTTTATTTCGGTGAAAAGGGTATATTAGCGCATGCATCGCAATCAACGTTATTGATTGATTGCTCAACGATTGATATTCAATCCGCTCGTCAATTACATCAAGAAGCAGCAACAAAAAAATTCGCCTTAGTTGATGCGCCGGTTTCTGGTGGCACCACGGGTGCAACCGCCGGTACGTTAACATTTATGGTTGGCGGTGATAAACAGCATTATGATCTTGCACAGCCAATTCTGAGTAAAATGGGTAAGAAAATATTTTATGCAGGTGCAGCAAGTAGTGGCCAAGCAGCAAAAATTTGTAATAACATGTTATTAGGAATATCCATGATTGGCGTCAGTGAAGCTTTTCACTTAGCAGATAAATTAGGTTTAGATGCTCAGACATTTTATGATATTGCCTCTGTTTCATCGGGTCAATGTT
>JAGVJQ010000011.1 GCA_020051015.1 Gammaproteobacteria bacterium | reverse complement strand
TATCGGGATTTTTAACATAAGGTTGACCTAATAAACTTACTTCATCAATAAATTTATTAATACGACCTTCAATCATTTTATCAATAATTTCTTGTGGTTTACCGCTTTCTTTCGCTTGAGCTGTGAAAATTTCTCGTTCATTTTCAATTGCATCAGCAGAAACCTGATCACGATTAACAACAATTGGCTTGCTTGCTGCAATATGCATTGCAATGTCTTTCGCCAAATCTTCTGAACCATTTTTTAAGGCAACCATCACACCAATTCGTGAACCATGCAGGTAATAACCGATAACACCACCAGCACAACTCATTCTTTCAATACGGCGTAATTTGATGTTTTCACCAATTTTAGCAACTAATTGTTGTCTGGCTTGTTCTACTGTAGAACCAGCAGATAAAGTAAGATCAGACAAGGCAGCAATATCAGTTACAGAACTGTTTAATGCAGCTTGAGCAACTGAATTTGCAAAGTTAGTGAAGTTCTCATCACGTGCAACGAAGTCAGTTTCACTATTAATTTCAATCATGACCGCTGAACATTCATCAGCAGAACGAGCGATAACAACAATACCTTCAGCAGCTACTCTATCTGCTTTTTTATCTGCTTTAGCCTGACCCGCTTTACGCATTTCAGTAATTGCAAGTTCTATATCACCGTTAGTCGCGATTAGAAACTTTTTACATTCCATCATGCCTGCGCCTGTACGCTCACGCAGTTGCATTACTAATCCAGCACTAATTGTTGACATATTCATTTCTCCACATAGCAAAAAGGGGGCTAATTAAAATTAACGCCCCCCTTTAATCAAATATTAATTATTCCTTCGCTTTATCTGCTTCATCAGAACCAGTAGCTACTTCTACAAAATCAGAATCAGATGACATACCACCAACAGTATTGCTGTTTTTGCCATCAAGAATAGCATCAGCGATACAACGAACATAAATATCTACTGCTCGCATGGAATCATCATTTCCAGGAATAACATAATCAATGTTGTCCGGGCTGTTGTTAGTATCAACGATACCAATAACAGGAATTTTTAATCGACGTGCTTCTTCAACTGCGATGTGTTCAAAACCAACATCAACAACAAACAGAGCATCAGGCAAACCACCCATGTGCTCGATTCCACCTAATCCACGATCCAGTTTCTCAAGCTCGCGAGTCAGCATTAAAGCTTCTTCTTTGATCATGTCGTTGAACAGACCTTTTTCTTTCATCTCTTTCAATTCTTTTAATCGGAATATTGATTGACGAACTGTTTTATAGTTGGTCAACATACCACCTAACCAACGGTGATCAACATAAGGCATGCCACAACGTCTCGCATGTTCGCGAATACTGTCCTGTGCTGCTCTTTTAGTTCCAACGAATAATATTTTAGCTTTATTAGATGCCAGACGACCAACGTAATTTACAACGTCGTTCAACATCGGCATTGTTTTTTCCAGGTTTATAATATGGATTTTATTTCTTGATCCGAATATATATTCACCCATTTTTGGATTCCAGAACCGGGTTCTGTGACCAAAATGTGCTCCAGCTTCGAGCAGTTCACGCATACTTACATTCATAGTTATTCTCCAGGGTTAAGCCTCCACGCTTCCCATACGAAACCCACGAGGGACCCTATCGTATGTGACGAAACGTGTGTGTATTTAAAGCGCCGTATTTATAACATATTGGTGCGAATACAGCAATGAAATTAGCTTATTATGTATATTTATCTAATCTTTTTGATCTATACTGCCTGCATCATGGATGGTATGACTTAAATGTACTCACAGGAATAAGCGTTTAACCAGGGTCAACAGACCCTAATTAAGAGGTAAAGATAATGATTAAGAAATTTATCTGGTTATCAGCATGTGCACTAGCCTTAATGATTGGACAAACATCTTATGCCTGTCCAGCTGAAAATAATCCAGCCAAACACTGTCATTGTAATGAAATTAAAAGCTCAATGAATCAATTAAATTTAACCAGTGAACAAAAAGCTAAAATTAAAGCGATTAAAGCACAGACACGAGCCAGCTCCAAGATCAATCGCGAACAGCTTAAAAGTCTGCGTCAGCAAATTAATACCTTAGCCAAGGCTGAGAAAATTGATGAAGCCAAGCTGGATAATTTAATCAATCAAAGCAGCAAAATTAAAAGCACTCAACTCAAAAATCATATTATGATGCGCCATCAAATACACTCTCTTTTGACTGATAAGCAAAAACAACAATATCAAGAAATGATGAAACAACGTGAGCAGAAACACGCCTGATTACTTCCGACCTAATTCACTCGTAGTTAGATAAGAAGTCTAACTACGAGATCTTATACATACTTGACTCTCAACAGATACCCTCCTAGAATCACTCTCTCAATATCACCAGGGGTGCTGAACAATTCATTTGTTTGGCTGAGAAAAACCCTTAGTACCTGATCTGGATAATACCTGCGAAGGAAGAGTGAATTATGTTTCGTTTTAAACATTGCCTGTCTTTATACGACGTAAAAGATCGAAGAACCTTCGTATCTGCTTTATTAGCTACAAATCGGGTAAACCTTCAGTTAATTTACCAACATCAGTTCAATAAGCAATTGTTTGCTGGAACGCTTGATCAATTGGTATTCG
>JAGVJQ010000114.1 GCA_020051015.1 Gammaproteobacteria bacterium | reverse complement strand
GCGCTCCTTCGTCTAGCTGCTCATTCTTACCTGCTATACCATAAATATTTTTAATTTTGGTATCCGCATATTGCGTGTAACCACCCTCGAATGCAAAATGCGACGAAAGCTGATAACCAACATAAGCTCGACCACCAAAGCCATCATTATCCACCGAAGTTTGTACTGTATTATTCACTAATATTTCAGGGTTAGATGGTACTGGCATATTTTGCGCATTTAAATTACTTGATGAACGATCTACTTTCGTTTCACCCAGTTGCATGCCGGTATAAAAACCATTAACAGTAGCAAACCCTACTGCCGGGAAAACAGCAATAGTTATATTAGTAAATATGAATAAACTTTTAGTGATCATCGTTTACGTGTTTACGCTCCGAAATGATACTCAGCACCGAAACCCCAATAACTACTTGCTTCAATACCACCACCTGATGTAAATCTATTCCATTCAGCTACTGCCGACCAACCTGGATAAAAATCATAGGAAGCACCTAAGCCGTAAGTGGGTCGCACTGAACTACTATTACTATCGTCGGCATTAAGCGTATCGGCAGTTGAATTTGCATCACGTTTTAAATCAACATAAGCCAAACCACCATCGGCAAATATCCCGAACCCCTTACCCAAAGGCAACATTAATTTACCTATTAAATCAATCGCATTTTGTTTCAATGTCACATTGGCACCACTGACACCAAAAACACCAGTAAATTTGCTATCATGGTATTGAGTGTAACCAGCTTCTAATGCGAAATTAGAATTCATTTGATATCCGACAAAACCATTCCAAGCAAAACCACTATCATCATAAGAATTAACAGGACTATAATCTTGATTATTTGGACTGTAATCCGTATTTGAATGACCAAGCGTACCACCAACATAAAGGCCATTTTGTGCAGCATGTGCTGATAAACAAATTCCCATTAATGCCATCGTTGAGACTAACCATTTGCCCAATAACTTTTTCTTCATCGATCTATCCTTTCTTCTACATTTAAAAGATTACCATACCTAGTTTCTACGGCTGATTTTATCTGGCAATGATCGTTTGCACAAGAGCAGAACAATGATTGCGATAATTATACTCAACACCCATGAGTTTTCGGAGTATATGCTATGTCGCCTGATTAACTTTTGGTGTAATATACTTTGTTTCAATGATGGATTGATCAGAAAATGTCCAGAGTAATTGCCGAATCAGAATTAATTATGAATCCAGATGGTAGTGTCTATCATTTGAGTCTGCAACCCGAGGATCTCGCAGAAACTGTCATCCTAGTTGGTGACCCAGGGCGCGTTCCAGCTGTATCAAAATATTTCGATACGATCGACGTCAAAAAACAAAAACGAGAATTTGTGACACATACCGGTTACTTTAATAACAAACGCATTACGGTTCTGTCTACTGGCATTGGCACAGATAATATCGATATCGTCATCAATGAATTAGATGCCTTAGTTAATATCGATTTCAAAACCAGACAAATCAAAGAACGGTTATCTACTTTACGTTTAGTTCGTTTAGGCACTTCCGGCGCGCTACAAGAAGATGTTGAACTTGATAGCTTTGTTGCGTCCAGTCATGGTTTAGGATTTGATTGCTTAATGACATTTTATGAATTGGGCTATACCGCAGAAGAGGACGCGTTACTTACAGCTGCGGGCAGCCACTTTTTACCACTAACGCCATTTTATATTGCGACCGGTTATTTACCCCTAGTTGAAAAATTTGCGGCTCATTGTGCTGTCGGCATCACCGCAACCTGTGCTGGTTTTTATGGTCCCCAAGGTCGCGTGTTGCGTGGACCTACCAAAGAAAATGATTTTATTGCGCGGATGCATACGTTTAGATCAGAATCACATCGTATTACCAATTTTGAAATGGAAACATCCGGCATTTATGGATTGGGACGATTACTTGGTCATCAATGTTGTTCGGTAAATACTATTGTTGCTAATCGTATTACCCAACATTTTTCCAAGGATCCATACGCTGCCGTTGATCGCATGATACAAATGGCATTACCCGTATTAACCGAATAACTCAAAAAGTTGAGACTTAGATGAAAGATTTTAACAATAAAGTTGCTGTCATTACTGGCGCTGCCAATGGTATCGGACGAGCCATTGCTGAAGAGTGTGTGAAGAGACAAATGAAAGTGGTGATTGCTGATATCGACGCTGAAAAATTACACGCTTTAGAAAAACATTTAAAAACAAAGACCGCAAATGTATTAGCCGTTGTTACTGATGTCACCAAAGAATCTGATATAAACTTATTGGCTGATAAAACTATTCATACATTCAACAAAGTTAATCTGCTTTTTAATAATGTTGGAATTGCCGGCCCTTTAGGCCCGATTTGGGAAATTAATATCACTGATTTTAAGCAGGTTATGGAATGTAATTTTATGAGCATGGTATATGGCCTCAAAAAATTTATTCCTATCATGCTAGCCCAAGGAGATGAATGCTATATCGTTAATACAGGTTCTGGCGCGGGTTTTGGTACCGATCCTAATTCTACCGGTTATAGTGTTTCAAAACATGCAATAGTAGAATTAACTGAAACTTTATATTTAGATTTGCGCCAACGTAATACTAATATCAATGTATCATTGCTTTCACCCGGATTAACGCGTACCAATTTTTCAGATGCAATTGAAAGTAAAGATACTGACTCAGATGAAATTAAAAATATAATTTCTTCGTTCAAAACATTAATGGCGACAGCAGGCCGACCCGCTTCAGACGTTGCATTGGACGTTTTTAAAGGAATTGAGAAAAATCAATTTTACATATTTACTGATTTTTCTTATCAAAAAGAAAAGATTGCACATCGAATGAATAACATTTTATCGCTTACTAATCCCGTGCCATTTGAAGATTCTGTTCTATAAGCAAAAACGATTAGTATTCGAGACTTCACCTTTCAATATTGGTAAAAGAAAATGATTGTTTCTTTTACCAAATATCAATAACTATTTTGCTATTATTAGACTTACGAGGATCTACGCCATACTTTAACAGCGCGTTAATCAACTCTTCTCGGGTTACGACTTGTAACCCGAGAAATAAATTATCACGCTTTATAGAATTTACTGACTTTTCACTTTCAATTGTGAATAATTAACTGCTTTCACACCATCAACCGATTGCGCTAAGCTAACCGCTTTTTGATACTCCTCTTGTGTGTCTACTGTCCCTGATAACGTCACCACACCATTCGTTGTTTCAACATTGATTTTGAAAATATTTAATGTTGTGTCCTTGACATAAAGCGCCATCACTGAAGCAGTAATACCTGTATCACTAAAATCTTGACCTACTTTTTCCATGGTAGATGCAGCATAGATTGATGAACTCAATGCAAGTAAAAAACTAGCTGCAACGACCTTAAACTTTGCGCTAAACATGATGCTATTCTCCCGAATCAATTTAAGGAACTGGCGGGCCGCGACGGCCTACCAATGCCATAATTAATGCCACCACAAATAATACCAGGAATATAAAGAATAAAATTTTGGCAATACTAGCAGCAGCAACGGCAATCCCTGTGAAACCAAACAATGCTGCAATAATTGCCACGATGAAAAATATGAGTGCCCAATACAACATAATCTGTCTCCTTTCGCATTCATCCTGTATAAAATATAGCATATGTCGATTAAGCTTTTACTTCATATATATTAATAAAATGTTTTTAATACTTAAATTGTTCAATGTAATTGTTTTATTTTTTAAAGTACATTCAGCACAGATGATACCTTGTAATAAAATGGTTAAATAAATATTTCAATTAAATTGATTTAATGTGACATACTTAATATAGTAAAATAATGGTTATCAATCATTAAGTTATAATAACCGTTTTTAAGGATAAGGAAATTAGGGTCTGCTTTCAATACGCTAGGCTTTATGCCCAGCATAGTAGAATTGTAAACAGCCCTTAGGGTGGCACTGTTAAAGTTTAACATTAGGATTCAGCCATGATTCGAGCGGTTGATTTATCGGAAGATTTTGAATTATTAAGTGGGTTATTATCTAATTTTCCCGGACATACTACGTTACAAGATATTAATGCTAGATTTTTAGCAGCAAATCATGCTGCCATGAATGCTATGGGATTTAAAGATTTTGACCATATGCATGGTCGTTTCCCTTACGAAATGAAATCTAGACTTGCCGAGATCCATGAACAGCTCGTTGAAAATCATCGCTTTATCCTTGAACAAAATGCAGCCACAACTAGCATTATCTCTGCTTATATTGCAAATGGTGATTGGCGATTATTTGTTATGCAACAACAACCCTCATTAGATACAAATAAAAAGATAATTGGTGTAGCAACGCAAGCTATTGATGTGACAACTACCTCGATCGCTACCCACCTAGCCCCTTTATTTCTAGAAACTAACAGCCAATCTGGCCTCAATATGTTACAAGGGGTTTATCGCTATACAACACGCGATGAGGAATGGAATTTCTCCAAACGACAAGGTGAATGTTTTTTTTGGTTGCTCCATAAAAAATCGGCGGTAGAAATTGGAGAAATTTTAGGTTTGACCAAACGAACCGTGGAATCTTACATCCGACATATAAAAGCCAAATTTAATGTTAGTACTATCGCAGAATTAATTGATTTTGCTCATGAACATGGGTTGCAAAATTATATTCCCAAGCACTGGCTCAATCCTTTGTTGTAAACATTTTATTATACTCAACACACCTATCGTAAAATCATTATTTTTACCATCACGCCGGCTTTTTGAAAATTTATTATCAAAAAATTAAATACCATAGTTGTTTTTTAAAATTAATACGGTATATTATACCGCAGTAATGAATCTGGTGTTTTGTAAATCCCAGATTATAATGAGAAGAAAGACAATAACATTACTAAACATCTTAATTAAAAATAACAATGAGAATTAGCGAGTTTAGTTACCACTAACTTTTTTATAGCGAGCCATTTATGAGTAACCACACTGAGAACACCATCAAGAATTTACGCGAGACATTAGAGAGAATGCAATTCGTATTAGATGCGATCGATGAAGGAATTGTTTGGACTAATGAAACAGGACAAATAGCCTGGTATAACCATGCATTTCAGAGTCTCATAGAACCACTATCAAGCGAACTGTTGGGGAATGATTTTGAAAAGATTATGCCATTAACTCACAATAACAATAAGATCCCACGCGAACTTTATCCACATCACCAAGCAGTCGAGATTCAAAAAGCTTATCAAAATACTTATGAATATGAGCATGCTGGCAATATAAAATTTTTTACTATTTACTCTTATTTAATGACTTTCACCGCCGGTGAAAAATATGTCATTAATATTATTAATAACAAGACCAATGAAATTTTATTAGCAAAGGCCAAAGAAGACGAAAAGACGAGGTTATTGCGCATCTTGGATCTGATGAAGCTTGGTAAAGTGGTAATGGATATCACTCACGAACTTAATCAACCTTTATCAATTATTCGCAATAACATGGAAACATGTAAGTCTGTATCTAGAGATCAACTCTCACAACAAAATATTGATGAAATCATTACAAGCACGATCAATCAGGTTGATATTGCTACTGATATCCTCGATCGTTTGCGTACATCGATTGAAGAAAAAGCAATGTAAGTATATACCCACCATTTTGAACCAACCCAACATTAGGGTCTGTTTTATTACCAAGGATGGCTATCTGTTTCACACTCTTCTGGATCGGCTTTTGTCCAGCAATCAGGATCTTGCGATAATAAAATATTTAAAGGTCCTGGTGGTCCTTTACGCCAAAAAGCAATAATAATTCGTCGGTTATAGGCTAAACCATTAGCTGAGTTGAAAGTGGCATCTGATTGAGTTGGTCCAACACCATAAAAATTCAATCGATTAATCGCAATACCATGACTCCAGATATATGACATTATCGCTTCAGCTTGTAGCTCAGAACGTTTTTGTTGATCCATATCGGTACCTACATTATCACTGTGACCAACTACTGACATATTGACGTCCGTATATTGCAATAATAATGCCACAATCTGATTTAACATCGGTTGTGCCGAACGTTTAATATCATACGTTTCCGGATCAAAGACTAAATCATGTGGAATCACAACCTCAACCACATCGCCTAATCTGACGACGGTAATCCCTTCAGCTGCTAATTGTTTAATCGCACCAGCATCATCGCGATAACTACCAATAGAGCCCCCTAATAAAGCACCCGCCACAATCCCAAGTGGAATAGAACCGCCATTTACACCCGTAACAGCAGCACCAGTAACCGCACCGACGGCTGCACCTTGCGCATAACCCGGCGCAGGCGGTGGATATGCACCTTGAACATTTTTATTAGGAATGCAGCCAGCCAGCATTGCGACGCAGATGCAGGTAATAAGGAAGCTTTTAATGAAGTTAATAAGCGCGCGCACTGACCGTTCCTTTGAGTGACATCGGGTCAGTATATAGCATGAAACAGTGGCAGTAAATCTAACAACGAAGTCAATCTATTATTCCAAGAAATAACGATAATCAACTTTAAATACTGATTGAATGCGTTTCGCTACATCCCTTCCTATTGCACGACGTCCATGCTCCATACTTGATAGGTTTGCTTGTGTAATATCAATTTTTTTGGCGAATTGAACTTGTGTCATGTTTTCACGACATCGCAATCCTTTTAATAAAGCACCACTACGAGTATGCTCTCTATCCAATTTAGCAAAAACATCTTTGGCTGAAACGGTATCAATACTAGAACACGCAGGTTGCTTATATGGCTGCAGTACTTGTTCTGGCACTAGATAAAATGCCCCATTATAATTTAATTGAATTAATGCATTATTCTTTTTTTGCTTAATATGGTGCGTTTTCGTGTGTCCCAACATAATATACCTCAATTATCTTCATCGTATTATCTACTACTTCCCAACAGCAAACATAAGTTGGATTGCCTTTAATTAAATGACAATGGCGACGATCAACTTTCTTTTTAGTAACTAACTTACTGTAATTTGGCCAATCATGTTGTATAGGTCCTTTATAGCGCAAGTCTTCAATTAGCAATCGCAGAGCGGCCATTGCACGTTGCTCTATTGTTTGCGCTTGTTTAGCAGCTTTTTTAGTGAAAAGCACTTCCCATTCCATCATTAATTCTCATTAAAGTATATTACAGTAATTGAAATATTTCAACATATGAAATACTTGTGCTATCAACTTTTTTATTGAGTGAAGAAAAAATTGATAAGAGATTATATGATATAAAGAATCAAAATAAAATGCTTATTTTGATTTAATTCTTTCCACACCATTTGCCGTTGCCAACAACAAAACATCAGCTGGGCGCATGGCAAATAAGCCATTACAGACTACACCGGTAATATTATTTATTTGTTGTTCAAGTTTGATGGGTTCCATAATCGTTAAGTTAAAAACATCGAGAATAATATTGCCATTATCCGTTACAAAACCTTCACGATAGACAGGGTCACCCCCTAATTTGACAATTTCCCGAGCAACATAACTACGAGCCATAGGAATGACTTCAATACCAAGTGGAAATTTACCTAAAATACCCACTCTTTTTGATTCATCAGCAATACAAACAAATTTACGCGCAGCAGCTGCAATAATTTTTTCACGTGTTAACGCGCCGCCGCCCCCTTTTATCATTTGTAAATAAGCATTGATTTCATCCGCGCCATCAACATATAACGGTAATGAACTAACACTATTTAGATCAAATACGGGGATACCAATGGCTTTTAAACGCTCAGCGGTTGCTTTTGAACTAGCTACGGCACCTTCTAATTTATTTTTTACTTTTACGAGTGCATCAATAAAAAAGTTCACGGTTGACCCACTGCCAACACCAATGATCATTTCGTCATCGATAAATGAAATTGCTGCTTCTGCTGCCGCACGTTTTAAGTCATCTTGTGTCATTAATCTGCCCTCGTGACATTTAAATATCGACTCACTACTAACCATGCGCCAGTTAACCCTAAACCAGCAGCAAATAACCATAGTAGCAATGTACCTGAAAAACCTAGCCCTTTTAACGATAAGCTAGTTTGATAAGCTTGTGCTAAATTAGCAATAGGTCCATTTAGCGATAAAAATAATATTTCTACTACTATCCAAGCGACAATACCACCTGCTAAACCATATAATATTCCAGTATATAAAAATGGGCGTCGCACAAATGCATTGGTCGCACCAATTAATTTCATGATTTCAATTTCATCACGATTATTTTGCGTCGCCAGACGAATCGTATTACCAATAATTAAAACCACCCCCAATCCTAATAATACCGCCAACCCAAATACCGCATGTTTAGCAAAATTCAGCATAGCAAATAGGCGATTTACCCATTGCATATCAAGTTGCACGACATCGGCTTGTGGTAATTGTTGTAATTGATTCACTAATTGTTGTACCGCTTGCGGTGTTTGAATATTAGGTGCCGGTTTTATTTCTAGCACTGCCGGTAATGGATTATTAGGTAATGCGCTTTCAAGATTACTAAAACCAGATGCACCTTCAAATTGCTGTAAGCCTTGTGTCGGCGAAATATAATTAACGCTAGCAATATCCGGATCCGCTTGTAGTTGATTAATTAATTGCTGTACTGATTGATCAGGCTCATTCATTTTAATGAATAATGAAATTTGTGTGCTATTGGCCCAACCAGAACTAATTGCTTGCGCATTGCGTAGCAATACCAACAATAAACTAGGTAAGGCTAATGAAATGCCAATCACAAAAACTGTTAACATCGTTGCCAACGGCGCACGTTTCATTTTAGTAAAGCTAGTAAACAATGCTTGTATATGACGTTGCCGCCATAAACTAAACCAGTTTTCGTAAATCGATGAGCTCCGCTTAGTGGTAGCAGAATTATCTGACCCTTGCGATTTACTCTTGCTGCGTGGATTCCTGCTCATAATCAATTCTTACTCCTGTGCTCACCATGCAGCCTTGATGCAATGTCATGATACGATGTTGCAAACGACCAATTAATGCTAAATCATGTGACGCAATTAAAATACTTACCCCAACCTGATTAAATTGCTCAAATAAATACATAATTTCTGCTGATAACTGTGGATCAAGATTACCGGTTGGTTCATCTGCCAATAACACAGCTGGTTTATGTACCACGGCACGCGCAATACCAACGCGTTGTTGTTCACCCCCCGATAATGCCGCTGGATAATATTTTTCTTTATTTAATAAATTAACCTTATCTAAAGCTGCTCGTACTCGACGTCCAATTTCTTGGTAACGATATCCTGCAATCACTAAGGGTAATGCTACATTCTCAAATACAGTATATTCATCTAATAAATTCGGGTTTTGAAAAATCACGCCAATTGAACGACGCAATTGTGGCACGCGCCAAGAAGAAAATTGAGATAAGTTATGACCATTAACAAAAACCCGCCCCGTTGTGGGTTTCTCAATGACAGTGATCATTTTTAACAATGTACTTTTCCCGGCGCCTGAATGTCCTGTTAAAAAAGCCATTTCACCTTTGCCGATATGAAAACTTACCTGCTTTAAGGCATCATGCCCATTCGGATATCGCTTGCTTACATTGTCAAACTCTATCATCCTTCATTTTCCTCACTAAACAGTGCTTCCACAAATTCTTTTGCTGAGAAGGGTCTTAAATCATCAATTTGTTCACCAACGCCAATTAAACGAATAGCGATACCCAGTTGTTCAGCAATTGTAAAGATAATACCGCCTTTTGCTGTACCATCCAATTTTGTTAATGCAATTCCCGTCACACCCACGGCTTGCTGAAATTGTTTTGCTTGGTTTAACGCATTTTGTCCAATGCCAGCATCAAGCACTAATAATACTTCGTGCGGCGCATTTGAATCCAATTTTGCTAACACCCGTTTAATTTTTTTAAGCTCTTCCATTAAATTTTGCTGTGTGTGCAAACGACCAGCTGTATCGGCAATCAATACATCGACCTCTTTGGCCTTGGCTGATTGCAACGCATCAAATACTACTGAAGCACTATCCGCTCCAGATTGTTGCGCCACTACAGGTACATTATTACGTTGTCCCCAAATTTGCAATTGTTCAACTGCTGCCGCACGAAATGTATCGCCCGCGGCTAACATGACACGCTTGCCTTGACCTTGCAAATAATGAGCCAACTTGCCAATGGTGGTGGTTTTACCAGAACCATTAATGCCCACTACTAAAATAACGTAGGGTTTAATCGTTTCATCCATCACTAATGGTTTAGCAACAGGTTCTAAAATGGCCTCCATTTCAGTACTTAACATGGGTATGAGTACTGCGGGATCCGATAGTTGATTTCGCTTCAGCTTCTCGGTAACCCGATCGATGAGGTGTCTAGTGGTTTCAACGCCAACATCAGCTAACAATAATTGGGTTTCAATATCCTCTAACAACTCCGCATCAATTATTTTTTTACCTAATAAGGCATTGGCAATTCCTTTGGCTAAATTCTTGCGAGTTTTGGTTAACCCTTGGCGCAACCGGCTAAAAAAGCTTGGTTTAACAATGGGTTCAGTTATTGGTGTTGGCTGGATGGCTTGAGTTTCCACCTCAGATTGTTTATCTTTATTACGTTTAAATATTCGCAGCATTGGTAAGATTCCTGTACAATTACCCCCAAACTAGTCAACAAAGGGCAGATAATGCGCATTGTAACAAAATTATCACTACTAATAAGTATTTTTTTTACGGCTAATGCATTTGCGGCCGATGGCAGTACCCATGAATACCAATTAGATAACGGCTTGAAGCTGGTGGTCAAAGAAGATCATCGGGCACCTGTTGTCATATCAGAAGTCTGGTACAAAGTCGGCTCAGGCTATGAGCCACTAGGACTAACAGGCATTTCCCATATGCTTGAACACTTGATGTTTAAAGGCACCCCGGCGCACCCAGGTAGTCAGTTTTTACAGTTGATTACCGAAAATGGGGGACAATTAAATGCTTTCACGACCCGTGATTTTACTACTTACTATGAAATGTTGTCTGCCGATAAATTACCTTTGAGCTTTCAATTAGAGGCCGATCGGATGGCTAACCTCAGTTTGGAGCCAACGACATTTGACAGTGAGCACCAAGTAGTAAAAGAAGAGCGTCAATTACGTGTGGTCAATGACCCACAAGCGCTGACTTATGAACGGTTCAATGCTATTGCATTACAAGCCAATCCTTATCAAAATCCAACCAGTGGCTGGCCGAGTGATTTAAATAACATGACCGATAAAGATGCAAAAAATTGGTACCATCATTGGTATGGTCCTAATAATGCCATTGTTGTCGTCGTTGGTGATGTTAATCCAGATGATGTATACAAGTTAGCGCAAGCTGATTTTGGTAAATTAAAACCCATTAAAATGATGGAAATTAAGTCACATGACACCATCAAACCACTGGGTCCACGTAAAGTAACTGTCAAAGCACCTGCCAAACTTCCTTATGTCATGATTGGTTTTAATACACCATCCGTTGTCACCGCTACTGAGAAATGGGAACCCTATGCTTTGGAAGTATTAGCCGGCATTTTGGCAGGCAGCGATAGCTCTCGTCTGCAACAAGATTTAGTTCGTGACAAACAAATTGCTAGCGAAGTCGATATCGATTATGACATGTATACTCGATTACCTGGTCTGTTCATTATCGGCGCCACACCATCTCAAGGACATAATCTTGGTGATGTTAAACAAGCTATTTTTGATGAAATTAATAACTTGCGTACAAAGCCCGTTAGTAATAAAGAATTAAACCGTATTAAAACCCAAGTCATCGCTAACAATATTTATGCGCAAGATTCTATTGAATATGAAGCCTATTTAATTGGTAGTATGGAAAGTGTTGGTTTGCCATGGCAAGAAATCAATAATTATGAACAGCAAATTCGCAATGTTACCCCTGTACAAGTTCAAGCTGTTGCTAAAAAATATCTGTCGCATGACCGCTCAACAATTGCAGAGCTCGTGCCACTACCAACCAATGCTAACACGCCTGTAGGCAATGGCCCACTGCAAGGAGCGAATAATGTTCAATAAAAAATCTGTCACCCTGCTCGTTGCTGGTTTATCTCTTTTCATGGTGCAAACCATGTCAGCTTATGCAACAACCGATACCACAATTCAAGAATTAGTCCCTGTTTCTGCAAATAAACCCGGCCCGGTTTTGCCCATTCAACATTGGACAACAAGTAACGGTGCTAATATCTATTTTGTGCCTGAACACCAGTTACCGATTTTAGATATTGAAATTTTATTTAATGCTGGCTCCGCTCAAGATGGCAATGATTATGGTGTCGCTAATTTTACTAACGCGATGATTGGGCAAGGCGCACAAGACTTAACAGCCGATCAAATTGCCGATCGATTTGACAGTTTAGGCGCTCAATTTGATACTAACTGCGGTCGTGATGCTGCGCAAATATCATTACGCACCTTGACAGATCCTCGTGTACTTGATTCAGCTTTGCAAACATTTACCCAAGTTTTAACACAACCCAATTTTGGTACGAAGAATTTTACTCGTGTTAAAAATCAATTACTACAAGCCGTTTTACAAGAACAACAAACACCATCTGACTTAGCTGATGATGCATTTTATAATGCCATTTATGGTAAATACCCTTACGCACACGAGCCACTCGGCACAACAGAATCAGTTAAACGCTTAACACCTAATTCACTCATTAGTTTTTATCGCCGATATTATGTTGGATCTAATGCCACAATTTCTATTGTTGGTGATATTAGTCAAGACCAAGCAATTGAAATTGCAAAACAAGTTATTGGCGGTTTACCTACGGGTACTAGTTCTGCACCATTAAAATCGCCAAAATATGAACCGAAACAACAAAATATAAATATCCCATATCCTTCAACACAAACTTATATTCGTATTGGTGAGTTGGGTATTAGTCGCAATGATCCTAATTATTTCCCGTTATATGTAGGAAATTATGTCTTAGGTGGTGGCGTGCTAGTTTCGCGTTTATTTAATGAAGTACGCGATCAACGTGGTTTAACATACAACGTCACCAGTTATTTCATTCCGATGCAACAACGTGGTCCTTTTATCGCATCATTGCAATCGCGTAATAGCAAAGGAGCCGAAGCCATTCAAGTTACACGCGATGTCATTCAGCGTTTTATTAGCAATGGTCCAACCGATCAAGAATTAACTTCTGCCAAACAAAATATCATCGGCGGTTTCCCATTACTATTAAACAGTAATGCTAATATTGTTGACTTAGTCGCCATGATTGGTTTTTATAAATTACCGCTAAATTACCTCGATACCTATCGAGCTAATATCGCTGCAGTAACCCGTGAGCAAGTACAACAAGCCTTTAGTCAGCAATTAAATCCACAAAATATGGTTGTTGTTACGGTAGGACCAAGCAATGACAAGTCAGCGTAAATATGGTGAATTGCGCATTATTGCTGGGCAATGGCGAGGTCGTCGTTTCCCGGTTATTAATCAACCTGATTTACGCCCCACGCCCGATCGCGTGCGCGAAACACTCTTTAATTGGCTGCAAAATACCATTATAGGTACGCGTTGTTTGGACTTATTTGCTGGTAGTGGTGCTATTGGTTTGGAAGCATTATCACGAGGGGCCGCGCATGTTACATTTATCGATAATAGCACTGCTGTTGTCAAACAATTAAAACAAGTCTTAGCTCAATTTAACGCTGATAATGCTACCGTTTTACAATATGATGTTCGTCATAAGCTTACTGCACCACCACAAGCTTATGATGTGGTATTTTTAGACCCACCATTTGGCTTTGGTTACCTACCCATCATGTGCGAAACACTAAGCCAACCTGGATGGCTTAATCCGGGGGCCTATATTTATATGGAAAGTGAAGCGACTTTGCGAGAATTGCCCATGCCAACCAATTGGGAACTCATTAAAGAAAAAGTTGCTGGCAATGTTTGTTATCGATTACTGAGAGTGAAAATTTAACTTTTCCTGACATTTTAAGCACAAATGGGTATATAATAAGCACCTTAATAATAAACTAGCGCTTAAAATGATCACTCTAAAGAATATTCACTTACAACTTGGCCATAAAACACTATTTGATGGTCTTAATTTAACTATTCATGCTGGACAAAAAATTGGACTGGTGGGCGCCAATGGTAGCGGCAAAACTACGTTATTTAGTTTATTTGAGCGTGAGACAAAAGAAGATGCCGGTGAGTTTTATATGCCGCCTAACTGGCATATCAGCCATTTAGAACAAGAAATTCCTTCCTTATCACTATCAGCCATTGAATATGTATTACAAGGTGATAAACAACGTGATACCCTGCTAAAACAATTAGAAGAAGCTGAGCAACAACATGATGGTATGCGCATTGCCGAATTACATGGTGACATGCAAGATATAGATAGTTATACCGCGCCAGCACGAGCAGCACAGTTAATGGATGGATTAGGCTTTTTACCTGACCAAATTAATAATACGGTTGCTAGTTTTTCTGGTGGTTGGCGTGTCAGATTAAATCTAGCTCGCATTTTAATGTCTCGTGCTGATTTATTATTACTAGATGAGCCAACAAACCACTTGGATTTAGAGGCAATTGTATGGCTGGAAAACTGGCTTAGACAATATCGCGGTAGTATCATCATTATTTCTCATGATCGTGATTTTCTTGATAATACCGTTGGCTCTATTGCCCATCTTTATAATCAACATATCAAACTTTATTCTGGAAATTACTCTTCATTTGAACAACAACGGGCTGAACAATTAATATTACAACAAAAAGCATTTGAAAAAATGGAGCAAAAGCGCGCGCATTTACAAAGTTTTGTTGATAGATTTCGTGCTAAGGCTAGTAAAGCAAAACAAGCACAAAGCCGTATCAAAGCGTTGGAGAAATTACCCGCCATTCAAGCTGCGCAAGTTGACTCGCCATTTACGTTTGAAATTCCTAATCCAGCGAAGCAACCTAATCCTTTATTGCAGCTACAACATGCTAATGCTGGTTATGGCGAAAAAACTATTTTAAAGGATGTTAATCTAAGCATTGCCCCTGGCGAGCGCATCGGTTTACTAGGTTTAAATGGCGCTGGTAAAAGTACATTAATTAAATTGTTAGCAGGACAGATGGCACCGCTTTCTGGCGAACGAATGCAGCATCCTGATACCAAAATTGGTTATTTTGCCCAACATCAATTAGATTATTTACGATTGGATCAAACACCATTATGGCATTTACAGCAATTAAGTCCTGACGTACGCGATCAAGAATTACGCGGTTATCTGGGTGGTTTTAATTTCCGTGGTGATCAAGCCTTAGCAACTATTGCTCCCTTTTCTGGCGGTGAAAAATCACGTCTTGCACTAGCTTTATTAATTTGGCAAAAACCAAATTTATTATTATTAGATGAGCCAACAAACCATCTTGATCGTGATATGCGTGATGCATTGACTGGTGCATTACAATTTTACGAAGGGGCGATGGTTATTGTGTCACATGATCGCCATTTATTACGCGCTAGCTGCGATGAATTTTATTTAGTTGAAAATGGCAATGTTAGTGACTTCTCTAGTGATCTGGATGATTACTTAATTTGGCGCCAACAACAAAAAAGTGCCCCATCAACTAAAAAAACAACCTCTGCACCGGTTAAGATTGAAGTCAGTCAAGCACAAAAAAAAGAATGGCAAACACGAGTTAAAACTATCGAAGCTCGTTTAATTAAACTCGAGCAAGAATTAGCAACACTCAATGAAAGTCTAACCGATGCAGCGCTTTATGAAAAACCAGAGCTACAGAGCAAGCTGGCCAAGCTACAACAAAAGCATCAAGCCATCACCGATGAAATTGAACAATTAGAAGCAGAATGGTTGGAGTTGAGTGATAAGTTAAATTAAGTTAGCTATCTTAACTTCAAATTATATCTTTACTGATCAGCATTAAATCTGTTTAAGATAATAACATTTAATTATTCATTAAAAAATTGCCGCGATAAGAAAAGATAATTATGCCTATAGATGAATTAATAGAAAAATTTATTAATGAAGAAGCACGGTTTATTACTAAATTAATTGATGTGCAAGAAAATGAAATTGACTTTTCGATATTAGAGAATGAACGCCATGCCTTCACTAAAATTAAAGAATATTTTCGTCTTGTTTTAATTCAACTAGACAGCCATATTCGTGAACGTAAAGGCATTGAAAGTGAGACTAGCAGAGAGCTTGAAAGCGCATCTGACTATTTCGCTAGAAGAAATGAGTATGACGAATTAATCCCCCTTGTGACATTGGGCCCATGGATCGAGAAAAGTATGCTTCAATATCTTTTGGAGCAAGTATATCGATATTTTAACTTATCCCCTGATGCTGACGATCCTTTAATTAATGCTATCAAGAATCCAGCAGCGATGACTGCAGACTCATTACGTAAGATCTACAAAAAAATTGTTTCCATTGATGCTGAATTAACTCCAAGACAATATAAAACCGTTGTTGCAAGAAGTATTTCAGATAGTGCAACAGCAAATTTAGACTATGAACATAACAACCCTATCTCGACCACTTACTCTAACAATATCAATAAAATTATTTACCTCTATTGGCAATTATTTGATTTGGTTAATCGACCAGAAATCAATGAAATTGAAGATTCTCTGGTACCAAGCATACCAAGTAAAGATCTATTTTCAGAAAATAGTCGACCTGTCGTTATTTTGCCAAAGTTATACTCTGTCTTCATATTAATTGACGACATCTTTGATGAAGAGTATGTTCCTTGTTTCGATCAAGCTATAGAAGAAGATGCATATAATGGCGGCCCACATTTATTAGCCACATGCATTCAGGAATGCATTCGTTTTTTATCATCACGTACACTCGATAAAATTACTGATTATAGAAATCGCGAAGGATCTAAACAATTTGAAAAAAACCGCTCTATTCACAATTTATCAATTCTACTGTTCAAGAAAATAGTTCTGTTATTTGAGGTTATTAAAGAAAATATTATCACTCCTGTTAATCGGTCCTTATCAAAACATCACAAAAGCATTTATGCTATTTATTATAAAGATTATAAATACAGTGAATGGCAAGAGCAATCAACACAGTTTAATTTACGAAAATATTTAATTAATACATTCTGCAAAATTGCTAGTGAATTAATTTCTGCCAAGGGAGATTTATCAGATGAATTATTAGTAAGATATAAAAAGCTTCTTTCATTAAATGATTTATACTCTCAGTTACTCTATGGGTTAAGCAATAATGATTATATTTCATACCAAGTTAATCTCTTCACGTTATTAGATGCAATTAATCAACAATTAGCAACCTTAGGTGTATATGGTTCTACCATCTTATCCATCCGAGACTCTTTACTTGCTAATAAGAATAAAAATAACCCATTAAGTATCAGGGTTGCTGATTTAATATCACATGCTTCTCAATATTTCAGTAATAACTCTCGATATACAAATGCGCTTATTTATCTTCATTTGATTAATTTGATTGAAATATACAAAGAAGGCAATCCTCCTTTCACTGCTTTATTTGATTTAATCTATGCACTGAATTTTATGCGTAGTAGAATTGCTGATAATTCAAGAAATATTGTATTTGATACATTTAAAAAATGTCTTGAAAATCAATCTATCAATCCTATTATTGTGCAAATTCAATTTGCTATTAATAAACTTTCTCCTACATGGTTTTTATTCAAACAAATATCTGATTTGTTAAAAAGATTACTCAATATATTGGCAAAGCCAACTGACCACGACATTATCAATCATTATACACATGGTAAAACCATCGAGTTTACAGATAACGTTACTGATTACGTTTGTTTATTACATTATTTATTCGTCATTAATACATACCAATCTATCGCCCGTGAAAAAAGAGCGCCTAAAAAAGGAAAACTTGCGTATCAGCAAGCTTGCCACGCATTTGTTCGTGTCATTAATAAAAAATATCCTCTTTTTAATTTTTCTTTTCTGATTGGTGTATGCAATCAAGTTCTACTAATTGAGAGCTCACCCACGATTAAAAGTGATTTCTTTCATTTATGGTTAGATTGTTTATATTGTGAAAAATCATTAAATTCAAAATTTTTAAGTCTAGAATTATTTAAAAATACTTTATCTGAGTCCAATCAGCGCTATAACAATCCTGATATTAAAAAGCTAATCAGCATTCTTAATGATATTATAACAATCATTAAATCACCTAGACCAATAGAGAAAAAAAATACTCTTAAAAAAGTTTTTCATTATTTCAATGCATCGCCATTTTTTAAAAAAAATGATGTTATGTCAAAAATGGGAAGTATCATCTTATCGATGGTTCATAATATCTTTGATGATAATGAGTCCGAAGTTATAAGCCCCATTGTTGACACCATCAATAGTAGTTTTAGTGATGACAGTTGGGCGATGATGTTTGAAAATGCTGTAAACGCCTCAACCGAAGATATCTCATCAGCAACGATTATTAGTCAACTATCAATGGTATTAACGACGTTAAGTAAGGTGAGATTTTCACTTAATGAAAATCCTCACTACTATGCTTTTGAAGAGTTTGCTATCATCAAAGGATTAACTCGTTCTCTATCTTTGCTTCTCATCAGACTTCAACTTGACTTACAGACACCTAACGTATCTTCTGTATTACAAGACAATGCGCCACCTACACGCATGACAAATGCTATATTTCCATTGCCCGAAGATTTGCCTTGTTCTGGTCTTTATTTAACCGCAATGGATCAAATATATCTTTTGCTGGAAGAAACAACTTATTTACTTATAAAAGTTAACACTTTTCTTAGCAATGAACTTGGAAATGTTATCACTAACGTTTTAGATAAATATAAACTTTATTATCAGAAAATTTGTCATAATACCATTACAACATTAATAGCTAATTTAACTGATATAGCAACTGATGATAGTTCTCAATTTAATTTTCAATTAAGTGACTTACAACAATTTGAGCTTAATTTAACTTATTATTTAACCGAAGTTATCATGCCTTCTTATGTTGTAGCCACCACATTTGGTACGAACTTTATCCGTGCATTAAAGTATTTTCCCACGCAAGAATACCAGACATCATTTACATTAGCTGATATTATCAATTTGATTTTCATTCACAATAATGATTGGTACGTAATTAATTTTGAGGCAATAAATGGTTTTATAAATTTTCTTAATTTACAATCACCAAGACAAGAAAGCAATGAAGTAGTCTCTATTGATGAACAAGCAACAAACGGACAAGAGTCTGGGGAAAAAGAAATAATATCGGACACTGAAAAAAATGTCGATCTATCTCCTAAATCATCGACAGTTACAACACCACAATTTGATGTTAAAGGAAAATATCAATTTACTTTATTTCCACATGAGTCAACATCATCTAAACAATCACCAACTTATTTATTTAAAAAAAGAGCATTATTACCTTCAGTTACGCCATCGCCAAGCCGTGCGCCATAATAGGATAAGCCACGTAAGCTGAGATTAATTTTAAAATAATCATGACGGGAATGGGTGATATGTCAAATCCTGCGATAGGTGGAATAATAAGCTGAAATGGCCGCAATAATGGATGCGACAATCGATATAAAATTTCCAATACTGGATTGGTGCCTTGCGGTCTAAACCAACTTAATAAAGCTTGCATTAAAATTACAAAGAAAAATAAATTTGCCGTATGATTAATTGCATCACCACATGCCCAAACAATAGCTCCCAGCAAATGGGGTAATACAAGTGCACCGATACTAAATAAAACAACAATCTTTAATGTCTCAAGAATAAAAACCGCAATTAAGGCCGCAAAATTAATATTTCGCCATGCTGGAATTATTTTTTGTAATGGCCAGACCACCGGTACGGATAATTTGATTATTAACTGTGTTAGTGGATTGTAAAAATCAGCACGCACTAATTGTAAAAAAAATCGTAACAAAACAATAAAAATATAAATATTAAATAAAATATCAATGACTGCTAATCCAGCTTCTTTTAAAGTATCCACCTGAGTTACTCCGATTTCGCTAATGCTTCCGCACGATCACGTGCAGCCTGTACCGCATCAATAATTAATTGCACTATATCGCCTTGTTGCATTATTTTAAGTGCTGCTTCTGTGGTGCCATTAGGTGACGTAATTTTTTCCCGCAATGCAGCAAAAGACTCACCACTTTCTAATGCTAATTTAGCAGCGCCTAATACCGTTTGTATTGTTACTAAATGCGCAACATCTTGATGTAATCCCTGCTGCATCGCAGCCTTTTCCAAGGCTTCCATAAAATAGAAAAAATAACCTGGTCCACTGCCTGATACCGCAGTGATGGCATCTAAGTCATGTTCATGTGGAATCCATTGTATAATGCCAACTGAACGAAATAATGATTCCGCAAAGTCTTTTTGCAAATCTGATACTTGTAAATTGGCATATAGCCCAGTAATTCCTGCACCAACTTGTACGGGAGTATTTGGCATAGCTCGTACAATAGCGCTGTGTTGACCTAAAGCCTTATGAATCGCTTCCGTGGTAATGCCAGCAGCACTGGAAATAACTAAGCTTTTATGTTGTTGCACAATACTGCTTAATTCGCGACAAACTGTCGTAACAACCATCGGTTTTACTGTCAATACTAAAACGTCAGCTTGTCGGGCAGCTTCTGCATTATCAGTGGTAATATGCAAACCCCATTGCTTTTGTAAATGATGCAATTTACTAATGGAAGGATTCGTTGCCCAGATGCGATTGGCGGGATATCCTTGTTGTACCAAACCATTAATTAAACTATGAGCTATATTGCCCGAACCAATGAATGCAATAATGGGTTTTTCTATCATTTTTTTACTCCCTCTCACCAAAAATGGCTGTTCCAATTCTGACTATCGTTGCACCTTCGGCTATCGCCGCTTCTAAATCAGCTGACATTCCCATTGATAACGTATCTAGGGTTGGATAATTTACTTTTAACGATTCAAATAATAATCGCAACTCAGCAAATTGACGGTGCTGTTCGGTCTTATCAGCAGTAGGTGCTGGTATTGTCATCAAACCACGCCAGCTTAAATTTGGCAAGTTGATTATTTGCCTAGCTAATTCTGTCAATTGATCGGGCAAAATGCCATCTTTTGATTGTTCCCCGCTAATATTAACTTGAATACAAACATTTAATGGCGGTAAATGGTGTGGCCGTTGCTTGCTTAATCTGATTGCGGTTTCAGCTCGACTGACTGTGTGGACCCAGGAAAAATGCTCGGCAAGCAATTTAGTTTTATTCGATTGAATATGTCCAATAAAATGCCATTCAATGGCTAAATCAGTCAACTTCATCTGCTTTGCCAACGCTTCTTGTAGATAATTTTCGCCAAATAACTGCTGTCCGGCTTCATAGGCAAGTCTTATTTTTTCGGCAGATTGTGTTTTGCTGACTGCTAATAGCTTGACTGCGCCAGCAACTCTGCCATACTGCTGTTCAGCATTTTGAATACGGTACTGTACGTCGTGTAAATTTTGCAGGATAATGGATTTCATAAGCTCATTTTGGATTTTATCGAGGTTAACATGGGTATTGCCGAATTACTCGCCTTTAGTGTTAAAAATAAATCATCTGACTTACATCTTTCATCAGGCATGCCACCGATGATCCGGGTTGATGGTGATTTACGCAAGATTAACTTACCCCCATTAGATAGTAAAGCTGTTCATGATTTACTCTATGAAGTGATGACTGATCAGCAGCGCAAAACGTATGAAGAATTTCTAGAGGTTGATTTCTCATATGAGCTACCAGGATTTGCGCGATTTAGGGTCAATGCATTTCATCAGCAACGAGGGCCCGCTGGCGTATTTCGTACCATTCCCAGTAAAATTGCCTCATTTGAGGATCTTGGATTACCTGAAGTATTAAAAGAGCTATCCAACAAGCGCAATGGTTTAGTACTAGTCACAGGTCCAACCGGTTCTGGTAAAAGTACAACACTCGCCACGATGATTGATAACATTAATCGTTCTAGGTATGAACATATTCTTACCATTGAAGACCCTATAGAATTTATTCACAATAGTGACAAGTGTTTAATTAATCAGCGTGAAGTCAATCGTGATACGTTAAGTTTTAATAATGCTTTGCGCTCAGCTTTACGTGAAGATCCGAATATTATCCTCGTCGGTGAAATGCGCGATCCTGAAACCATCCACCTTGCCCTTACTGCGGCAGAAACAGGTCACTTGGTATTTGCCACTTTGCATACAAATTCAGCTGCAAAAACGATTAACCGTATTATCGATGCATTCCCAGCAGGTGAAAAAGAAATGGTTCGATCAATGTTATCAGAGTCATTGCAAGCCGTTGTATCACAAGCCTTGATTAAACGCATTGGTGGTGGCCGAATTGCCGCAACCGAAATTATGATTTGTACATCTGCCGTACGTAATTTAATTCGCGAAGATAAAATACCGCAACTTTATTCTGCCATTCAAACTGGACAAAACATTGGCATGCGTACTATGGATATGCATTTACGCGAATTAGCTGCTGCTAATCTCATTGCCAAAACCAGTGCGCAAGAATTCGCCGTTAACAAAGAGAGTTTCAAGTGACGGATTTTATTTTGCATCATCAATTAGCAGAAGATAGTTTCTGGCTTGCTGATCTTAAACTTTGTGAATTACGGTTATTTAACAATGCTAATTTTCCGTGGTTGTTATTAATTCCAAAACGAAATAACATTCGCGAAATATTTGAACTCTCAGCAGCTGAACGTACTATTTTATTTAATGAAGTTAATGAAATAGCAGAAAAACTAAAACATACTACTGCCTGTGATAAAATCAATATCGGCGCACTGGGTAATATGGTATCGCAATTACATGTACATATCATTGCTCGCTTTAATCACGATGCAGCATGGCCAAAACCCGCATGGGGTGCGCCTAGTTTAGCTTATACCGATCAAAAACATGCGGTAAAATATTGGCAAGAAAAATTATTAACTTTGTAAGGTATTTTACATGCCATTAACTCCTTATAAAATTGAGGCTATTAACGCATTCAAAGATAATTACATCTGGGTGATGATTGATCTCGACAATAAAACGGCAGCCGTAGTCGACCCTGGTGATGCAACACCAGTATTAGCTTTTTTAAAAAAACATCTATTGCAATTAACTACCATTTTAATTACACATCATCACCATGATCATAGTGGAGGTGTTGCTGAATTAAAGCGTCATTATCCTGATGTCTCAATTTATGGAAAATCACGCGATAATATCGCTACATTAACACGTCTTGTATGTGAACATGATGAAGTCGCAATCGGTAAACTTATTTTTCATGTAATAGAAATTCCGGGCCACACGCTAGATCATATTGCTTATTATACACCTGGTATTTTATTTTGCGGTGATACCCTTTTTTCAGCCGGCTGTGGTCGTGTATTTGAAGGAACAGCTGCACAAATGTATACATCTTTACAAAAAATTGCGGCATTACCTGATGATACGGCTATTTATTGTGGTCATGAATATACCTTAAATAATCTTCTCTTTGCGCAAACGGTTGAGCCACATAATTTAGATATTAAAAATAAAATTGGCAAAGTAAAGACATTACGCGATAATGATCTACCAACAGTTCCATCTTTGTTAAGCGAAGAAAAAACATTTAATCCATTTTTGCGTTGTGACAAAATTGATGTAATTTATGCTGCAGAAAAACATTCAAATAAACAATTAAGCGATCCTATCTCTATTTTTGCAGCAATTAGAGAGTGGAAAAATAATTTTTAAAAAGGATAACAAATTATGACCATAAAATTTATTACTGCAGATGAAACTCTGGACCTTCTTGACTCAGACTTTACCTGTATTGATCTTAAAGAATGTAGAGATGAAGATGCACCCGAGCTATGGATTACTCCAGAGAATTTGATCCCTTTATTTTTGGCAAGACCTGATATTCAAGCACATGAACAGTATAAGATCATTGTAATATCATGTTTTGGTAGTGATGAATATAGTATCCAATTTGCAAAACAATTACTCGCAGCACCCGATGACGTTGTATCACGAGAAATTAAAGATAAACTACGGGTATTAGAAGGCGGATATCGCACTTTCGAACAATGTGTAGAGCAACGTAGAAAACGTTCAAGAGAAGACCCAGACTTTCTTGCGAGAGAATGCAAACGATTAAATCTTACGTCACAAGATTCAGCAGTGCACTCACACTTGCAACAAAGCATCATCGCCGCAGAACAAACTTTTGAATATAACCGGCCGCTAGTTGACAAAGTAATTTCACAAGGCAAACAAATTTCGACTCTACATGCAAAACCCAAATCGCCTGCAGAAAAACAACCCTCATCAAAAATTGCTGGCATGTCATTTGTAAATTAAATTTTAATCATGAATAAATCTTTCGTAGGGGCGTATTGCATACGCCCATCTGGGTAAATCATGAATCTTGTCGCAGTATTCGTATATTGATATTGGCGATATTGTATAAAATTAAAGATGTATGATGTCTGATAAATGAGCGTGTGCAATACTGAGGAATCCTCTGGTTTATTTTGCACAGTGCACTGTAACACGTTGATTTCAAAAAGCTCCCCTCGCCCCGCAGCTACACGCTCATAATTCCTGTATCACTTCTGTTGAAGCTGTGAGGGAGAGGGGCGGGGGAGAGGGGCTACTTTCCAGTTAGCACAAATCTAAATTAGCCCACATCCCAATCCGATATTGAGCATTTCACTTCATACGAAATATACATAAATCATG
>JAGVJQ010000049.1 GCA_020051015.1 Gammaproteobacteria bacterium | reverse complement strand
GCTGTATCTGCCTCACTTCCTGATTATTATTTTCTTCTGCAATAAGTGACAAGCATTTTATCAAAGCAGAAGTGCCAATATCAGCATCGGCATTTTCGCGTAAATAAATTTTTAATGACTCAACATCACCGTGTTCTAATATTTTTGATAAATCATTAACATCAGAAGTGGCTGGCGTCGCTGAGTAAAAGGATACGCGTTTAAAAAGAGTGGGCAAACTACCGCGCCGATTCTGTTGGAATTGTTCAAGTGCATCATTTGGTGGAGATATTCCCCATGCAGAAAGCTTTCTTTGTTGTGGTCCAGATATCAATATGGGAGCAGAAGATGACGATGTGCCTAAGTTCAATAAAGGAATCTTAGTGGAATCTGGTAAGGCATGATAACCTGGCGGGGAACCATTGCTAGGAGGGCTAGTAGGGCTGAACGAAGACGAGCTGTCACTGCTACAAGGGGAATCATTAAAAGAGCTTGATGGTACAGTCTCTTTCCTTATCTTTGCCAATGGCAAGACAGAAAATGTGTTTTGTAACTCAAGTAATTCATGATTGCCATTATTCAACTTTTTTGAAGTACTTTGTAATGAATTTAAATCAAGCGGTTGTAACAATAGTAAGAGTTTGGGTTTACCTTGTGCCCAATCGATCGGATGTTTTTTGTTATTATCTGGTGCATCATTCAGCTCAGGGCATTGTTCCAAAAGATAACGAACCAAACCAGTTAAATTATAATAAATGGCTAGGTGTAATAAGTTAACATTATCAACGGGTAACGACGTTATCGGTGATAAGTGTTGAAATCGTAAAGCAAAAATGGAGTCATGATTTTTTTTCAGTATTTCAATAATTCGTTTAGATTTTTTCTTCTCTGAAGATTGCTTTTTTAGTAGATTAGCAATTTGTGTCTCAATTTTTTTTGTCATATTAATCCCATAATCGCATTATGAATATATTCAGTTTACACCTTTGATTTATATAATAAAAATTTCAAATGACGATGATGGGATTGTGTGCTGGATAATATTTTGGATTTTGTTTAGTTATGTAAAAATCAGTTCTATGCCTGAAAGAAATGAAAAATATCACAATGTTACATTTCGATACCGTCACCACTTGGCATTAGGATGCGAACTTTTTTAACAGCCAAGTTAAGTCTTTCACGTAGTTGAGTTAAAGGAAAGGGCGCATGTTTATGATTTTAAAGTAGTAATTTTCAAAGGAATATTTTTGTTCGTTATATGAGCAATTGTAATGTAAGTCAATACTAATTGTTTCTTTTCAGTCTACTTTATTTTTAACTCGGAAACAGGTACAATAGCGCAAATTTTTTGCACACCATTACAGGGAGCTTCCCCATGCAACCTTCCGCTGCGGCTAATTCTGTGGTCATCAATCAAAAACGTCGGATTGATGAGTCAAAAACGTATACTCCCTGGTTAGTTTGTTTTATTGCTGCGGCTTATTTCTTCTATGAATTCATCCAGATGAATATGTTTAATGCCATTAGTGCTGATTTGATGCGGGCATTTAATATTACCGGGGTGAACTTTAGTAAAATGTCTTCCATGTATTTCTATGCGGATGTTATTTTCTTATTACCGGCAGGGATGATTCTGGATCGATTTTCAACTAAAAAGTTGATTTTAACTGCCTTAGGCATTGCGGCAGTTAGCACAATTTTATTTTCAACGGCACATCAATTATGGTTTGCAATGGCTTGTCACTTTGCTGCTGGTATTGGTAACGCGTTTTGTCTTTTAGGTTGTGTAATATTAGCATCGCGATGGTTTCCTCCCACTCGATTAGCGCTGGTAACAGGTTTAATTGTTACGTTTGCCATGGCGGGTGGTGCTGTTGCACAAACTCCGTTAGTCATTTTGACAGAGCATGTCGGCTGGCGTACCGCTGTACTCATTAATGGGATTTTGGGTGTCATGATCTGGTTATTGAATTGGTTATATGTTTATGACAGACCACTTGATCCGGCACGTGATTATAGTCGTAATTTCCAGACCAATGCAGTTGTTCAGGTTCCTTTTTTCACGGCACTTAAATCAGCGGCGAGTAATTTACAAAATTGGATGGGTGGTCTTTATACTAGCTTCTTGAATTTACCATTAATGGTTTTGGGTGGTTTATGGGGTAGTTTATATCTGCAACAAACCCATCACTTTAGTGCCGAAAGCGCTGCCACCATTTCGTCAATGTTATTTATTGGCACTATTGTGGGTTCGCCGGCTTTTGGTGCAATGTCAGATAATATGATGCGTCGTCGGTTACCAATGATCTTGGGCGCCATCACCTCATTAGTATTTACTTTGTTAATGATCTATATCCCTCACCTTAATTTTGTTGAAGCATTAGTCATCTTCTTTTTGGTTGGTTTTTTTACCAGCGCACAAATTGTGAGTTATCCTTTAATTACTGAAAGTAATCAGCGTAATATTACTGGTACATCACTTGGATTGGCTTCATTGATTATTATGGGTGGCGCTGGTATTGCACAACAAGTTTATGGTCATATTATTGATCACTTCTGGGATAAAACCATGCTTAATGGTGTTCCACAATATTCTGCATCGGCTTATCATGCCGCCATGTTAATTTTTCCTGTAACACTAATTGTCAGCTTGATTTGCGCGTTATTAGTCAAGGAAACTTTCTGCCAAAATACCAAACAATAACTGAACGAGGGCTTCGCCATGCCAATTTCCGAACATGCCATTCCTCACTCTGAGGTACAATCAACCAGTATCCGTGCTTGGTTAGTTTGTATCGTTGCAGGATTATTCTTCTTCTATGAATTCATTCAAATGAATATGATTAGTTCGCTTAATCAAGATTTGATGCGCGTCTATCAAATTCAAGCAACAGATTTAGGCATTTTATCGTCGTGTTATTTCTTGGCAAATGTGATTTTCTTATTGCCTGCGGGACAATTACTGGATCGGTTTTCAACTCGAAAAATCATTTTGACCTCATTAGGTATTTGTGTTGCTGGCACGTTTGGCTTTGCGTTAGCTAATTCATTGTTATTGGCTAGCATATTTCGCTTTTTAACGGGTATTGGAAGCGCATTTTGCTTTTTAAGTTGTATTCGTTTGGCTTCTCGTTGGTTTCCAGCACGTCGTATGGCCTTGATTAGTGGGTTAGTAGTAACGATGGCGATGTTAGGTGGTTGGGTTGCACAAGAGCCATTCACCCGCGTCATTGAATTTGCTGGTTGGCGTAATACTATTTTGCTTGATGGCTTGTTAGGTTTAGCCATTATGATAGCAATCTTCTTTGTCGTATCTGATTATCCAGCCGATAAAGACCAACACTTTGCTAATCAGAAAAAACAATTATCTAGCTTGGGCTATTGGCAAAGTATAAAGGCGGCTTATTTCAAAAAGCAAAACTGGTTAGGTGCTATTTATACGTGCTTAATGAATTTGCCTATATTCTTAATGGGTGCGGCTTGGGGTAGCTTGTTTTTGGAGCAAATCCATCAGTTCTCACGTGATGAAGCAACCAGCATAACCGGCATGATTTTCTTTGGTACCGTCATCGGCTCTCCTTTAGCGGGATGGGTTTCTGATAAATTAGGTCGTCGTAAAGTACCCATGTTGATCGGTTCAGTCTTGGCGTTAGGAATCATATTATTTATTATGTATGGCCCTAATGAGCAATATGGTGTATTAAAAGGTTTATTCTTCTTGTTAGGGTTAATTACCAGTACTCAAGTAATTAGTTATCCTACTATTGCTGAAAGTAACCCAACGGCGATTACTGCAATGTCAGTAAGCGTTGTTTCATTTATTACAATTGGTGGCGGTGCGGTATTTATTCCATTATTTGGTAAATTAATGGATGCTAACTGGGCACATACTATTGTTAATGGCGTGCCTGTTTATGCTGCTAGCAATTACTACCATGCTATGTTAATTATGCCAATCGCTTTTGTTATTGCGTTTTTTGCCGCGTGTTTCTTACGAGAAACATATTGCCGCAAAGTGGGTGAGTTATAATTAGAGCTTGTTGGAATAAGTAACTGTAAGGGCGTAGTATACACGCCCTTTTTTCTTATATGGAATATCTGTTATGAAACGTGCAATTGTCTTACTAATGGATTCATTTGGAATTGGTTCCGCTGCTGATGCGCCAGAGTTCGATCGTGGGGCAAATACTTTTGCGCATATTGCTGCCGCGTGTGCTGATGGCAGAGGGGATGTTCCTGGTAAACGGCAAGGCGCATTAAATATTCCTAATTTAACTAGTCTCGGGCTAGTAAATGCAACAATCGCCAGTCGTGGCGGTAGAATTTTTAGTGGTGTCACTTTCCCAAAGACTGTCACCGGTGCGTATGGTTATGCAAAAGAATTAAGTCTTGGTAAAGATACGCCAAGTGGACATTGGGAAATTGCTGGTGTGCCAGTCTTGTTTGAATGGGGTTATTTTTCTCCTGAGTATCCCAGTTTCCCACAAAAATTAGTTGATGATTTTGTTAAACAAGCAAAATTACCGGGTATTTTAGGTAATAAACATGCTTCAGGCACCGTGATTATTGATGAATTCGGTGAGGAACACATGAAAACAGGTAAGCCGATTGTCTATACTTCGGCAGATAGCGTGTTTCAAATTGCGGTACATGAAGAAACATTTGGTTTAGAACGCTTATATGAAATTTGCGATATCGCTCGCAAATTAGTTGATGAATATAATATCGGTCGAGTCATTGCACGACCATTCTTAGGTACGCCAGGTAATTTCCATCGCACTGGCCATCGCCGTGATTTAGCAGTGCCGCCGCCAGCACCAACCTTATTAGATAGACTATCTACTTCTGGCGCAAAAGTGGTTGCGATTGGTAAAATTGCTGATATTTATGCACACTGTGGTGTGACGCATGAAATCAAAGCGGATGGTAATACTGCATTGTTTGATGCAACCTTAAAAGCAGTGGATGATTTCCAAGAAACGGCACTGATTTTTACTAATTTTGTTGATTTTGATATGAATTATGGCCATCGTCGTGATATCGGTGGATATGCTTTGGCATTAGAAGAATTTGATAGAAAATTGCCATTATTAATGGAAAAGTTACAGCCAGATGATTTGGTGGTAATTACCGCTGATCATGGTTGTGATCCAACTTGGGGTGGCACTGATCATACTCGCGAACATATTCCAGTATTAGCTTTTGGACCACGTGTACCACATGGTTATTTAGGTGAACGACAATCTTTTGCGGATATCGGCCAAAGTTTGGCAACCCATTTGGGTCTACCACCCATGCCAAATGGGGTGTCATTTATCAAGCCAGGTGGTGAATGGATCATTCAGTGTTGGTAGGAATACACTCCAGATTTTAAGCAAAAAAACTGGAGTATAGTCTTGTTTTTAGGCTTTACTTACGGCTTTTTATGGTGTGTGCTCCTATTTTTTACTTCATTATCAAGAGTCTACTCCAGTCAATGATTTAGCCAGAAATCCGTATAACTTCACTAATAGTGCGTTATACTTGTTCTGTAATTCTGGACAACAAAGTGTTTGACTTTTAGTCAATCTTCGCATAAAATTACCCCCTTATTTCAATCAAATTCCGAATGAAATAAGGGGGTAATTTTATGCGAAGATTAATAGAGAAAGAGTTGGTTATCTGGAAAGAACAATCTGATCGGATGCCATTATTAGTGCGTGGTGCGCGTCAAATTGGTAAAACTTATGTCATAGAATCTTTCGGAAAAGCTAATTTTTCTAATATGTTGACGATCAATTTTGAACGCCAACGTGAATATTTATCTTGTTTTGAGACGTTAGAGCCACAGCAAATCCTGTCGGCTATTAAGCTTATTAGTCGTGAGTCGATTATCCCCGGAAAAACACTATTATTTCTTGATGAGATACAAGAATGTCCACGTGCTATTATGGCGTTGCGCTATTTTAAAGAATTGTTGCCTGAATTACATGTTATTGGTGCAGGCTCATTATTGGAGTTTGCATTAAATACTGAAAATTTTCGAATGCCAGTTGGGCGTGTTATCTCACTTTATATGAAACCACTTTCATTTAAAGAGTTTTTATTGGCATTGGGATATAGTGAATTAGATAACTATTTGGCAACCATCGAATTGACAACAGTTATAAATCCGGCAGTTGAAGAACAATTAAAAACATTATTACACCAATATTTTATCATTGGTGGTATGCCAGCCGTGGTAGATAGTTATATAAAGCATCAAGATTTACGACAATGCCAAATTCTGCAGTCCTCTTTATTAAACACGTATCGAGATGATTTTGCTAAGTATGCGTCAACGTCAAAACATAAATACTTGCAACGTATATTGGAACAAGCACCTAGCATGGTTGGGGAGCATTTTCGTTATAGTAATGTTGATCCTGATATGCAATCACGCGATTTAAAGCAAGCATTGGAAGCGTTATTGTTTGCTGGTGCAATTTATAAAGTAAGACAAACTAATGCGAGTGGTCTTCCATTAAGTGCACAGATAAATGATAAGAAGTTTAAGTTATTATTTTTAGATATCGGGTTAGTTAAAGCTAGCCAGATGTTAGATACCGAGCTATTACAACAGAAAGATTTATTACTAATTAACCGTGGCGTGATGGCTGAACAATTTGTCGGTCAGGAATTACTAGCTTATAGCGATCCTTATTTGCCACAGCATCTATATTATTGGGATCGTGATAAAGTTGGTGGTACTGCTGAAGTAGATTATGTGATTAATATCAATGAGAGGATTATTCCAGTCGAGGTCAAAGCTGGAAAAACGGGAAGCTTGCGGTCGATCCAACAATTTTTAACTGAGAAAAAGCAAGCTCTTGGTTTACGGCTTTCAATGAAGCCACTCGCATTTGAAAATAATATTTTGTCGGTACCTCTTTATTTAATACATGAGTTACGTAGATTATTAAATTCCGTATAAATTGCTTGCACCTCACGTTACGTTAGGTTGTAGAGTGAATGTGAGGAGAAATTGATGACCAAACATTATCGTATTACTGCATTTAGTAAACTGACATCCGTGACGGTCAGAACGTTGCATTATTACGATGAGATCGGGTTGTTAAGACCTAGCTCAAAAACAGCCAGCGGTCATCGACTTTACTCTGAACAAGACTTGCTTCGTTTGCAGCAAATTACCACTTTAAAATTTATGGGTTTTAGTTTAGCAGCAATAAAAAAATTGTTGCAACAAGCCGATTTTAATGTGAACTCCGCTTTAAAATTGCAAGCTGATGTATTAACAACACAAGCGCAGCAAATAGAACAAGCTGCGGCATTGTTGCGTTATACCGCAGGGCAATTAGATGCAAAGCAAGCAGTCAATTGGTACAGCATTGCAAAAATTATTGAAATACTGGAGAGCAGTAATATGAACAATTCATCTATTAAACAAGCCTATTCAATGGCAGAAGAATCAGAGCTAGGCAAGAAATCAGCTTATGATACAAGTTATAACCCAGATAAGTTATTTCCCATTCCACGTAGTGGTAAACGTCAAGAGATTGGCATTGATCCTAATAATTTACCTTTTCATGGTTTTGACTTGTGGAATCACTATGAGGTGTCTTGGTTAAATAATAAAGGTAAACCGGTCGTTGCAATAGCTGAAATTTATTATGATTGTCATTCACCCAATATTGTCGAATCTAAATCATTAAAGCTGTATTTTAATTCGTTTAATAATACTAAATTCTCTGATATAACCACGGTAGAAAAAACAATTCAAAAAGATTTGACCGAACGTGTCGGTGCTGATGTGATGGTTAACATTACTATCTTAGATAAAGTAAAAAATGAAACTTTATATCATGCAATGGATGGCATATGCATCGATGATCTTGATATTAGCTGTACGTCATATATGGTTGATCCTTCAACGCTTGCTGTAGAAAATAAAGAAGTGACGGAAACGATATATTCAGACTTATTAAAATCTAATTGTTTGGTGACCAATCAACCAGATTGGGGCAGCGTACAAATCAGTTATAAAGGTAAGCAAATCAATCATGCAGGACTGCTGCAATATATCGTGTCATTTCGAAACCACAATGAATTTCATGAACAATGTATTGAACGTATTTTTGCTGACATTATGAAATATTGTGAACCGAAAGAATTAACTGTTTATGGTCGTTATACAAGACGTGGTGGGTTGGATATTAACCCTTATCGTTCGACTAAAAAGGTCGATTTTAAAGGGAAAAATCAGCGTTTGTGTCGGCAGTGATAATGCTAACATTAATCACAGATCTATCGTAGGGGCGTATTACATACACCCCCACAGTAGATATATTAATCTCTATCAACTGCATGAAAATCAGTTGATAAATCGTTTTTTGGTATTTCAGGATTATAACTTGCGATAGCTTCAAGTTGTTTGTTAACAATATAAAGGCGATCGGTAGATAAAGTTTGTGAGCCAGTTGGTACATGATTTAAAAATTGCTGCAAATCAACACTATTAGTATCAACATACCAAATAGTAGGATATTGTTGTTCTAACATTTTCTTGATAGGGTCATTTACAGGGTGATCTGATGTGAGTGATACAAGCATTATATAAGGAACTTTGGTGCTACTAATAAACTGGTCATGAAGATCGAGCATTTTTGCAATATTATTAACACACGTATCTTTGCAGATACCGGTACTAATATAAACTAATCCCCATTTCCCTTTTAATAATTGTTCTAAAGCAGGGTAATTTGATTTTTCAATATTAAGTAAAGGGCTGATGGTTGTTGGTGGCTCAATCAAGACCCCATGTTTTATAGCAGCAATTAATGCTTGATGGCGATGGTAGTCGAATATGACTTTTACCGCTATTATACCACCTACAATAATTGCCAAAGTCAAAATCAATTTTCGAAATGAAAAAGACTTCGGCTCTTGTTTGCGTCCGCTTGGTGGTAATGAATTTGAATAACGTTTAGCTTGCTGTTGAACAACCATGTAATTAACAACTCTCTTGTAACTTACATTGATATTCGTCACTACCTTTTTCAACTTGGATCGTTATGTGATTAATGCCGAAGTCATGTTTCAAATCATGATGAATTTTGACATGTTCTTCATCTGTTAATGCTTTTTCAGGCATTACCAAATGTGCAGTTAATGCAACTTCACGGGTACTTAATCCCCAAATATGTAAATCATGTACCGTCCTTACACCAGGCAGTCCCGCCAAATATTGACTAACACCCGCAGAGTTGATGTGATGTGGTACGGCATCAAGCAATAAGTCTAATGATTGACGTAGTAACTGCCAAGTGCCGATTACAATCGTAATCACAATAGCTAAACCAACCACCGGATCCACCCAATATTGTTTGGTAAACAGAATGATGGTCCCGGCAATAACAACACCGATAGAAATCAACGCATCAGAGGCCAAATGGAGATATGCGCCTTTAATATTAAGATCTTCTTTTTGTCCACGCATGAAGAGTAGTGCTGTACTGCCATTAATAACAATACCAATAATAGCTACGATAATAACAATTTTTTCATCGACAATAGATGGATGTAATAACTTGATAACTGATTCGTAAGCAATAATAGCAGACGCAGCAACAAGCAGTAATGCATTAATAATAGAGGCAATAATAGTCGTACGTTTATAACCATAGCTATAACGTTGTGTTGCTGATTTTGTTAATAACCAACTGGCACCCCATGCCAAGACTAAACCAAAAACATCCCCTAAATTATGGCCTGCATCCGCCAATAAACTCATTGAATGAGCAAATACAGCATACCCAGCTTCAATCAAGGTAAACAATAAATTCAAACTTACTGCTAAAGCAAATGCCAAGTTAAAACTTTCTGGAACGGCATGAGCATGGCTATGGCCACCTGGACCATGGCTGTGACCATGACTATGGCCATTATGTTCGTGCTGATGAGCATCATTATGTTGTGTTACTTGCTCGTGAGCATCACCCTGTTTGTGCGCAGGGCCGTGATCATGGTTGCAGCTATGTGAATGATTATGAGCCATGTTGTTTCTCTTTTTGATGTCGTTGATACTGTCCACAAATATGAGCGCCTACGACTGCTAATGCGACAGCAATTAACGCATAGTATAACCCATAATGCACAAATTTTAGCAATGTTGGTAATGCGGATTTAAGGGGCATGTGATGTATCCATGGTGCGATGAGAAACACCCCAATAATTTGCGTTAAATAACCAACTAGAAATACTAACAATCCGGCACAAGCAGCCAATAACCGTTTACCCATTTCATACATGATTACCCAGCCGGCAGCAAGGTAAATGAAAATACAAATACCGGTATAGAAAAATAGCCAATATGAGTCCAATACGGCCGGACGAAACAAATAAACTAGCGTATAAAGAACTTGTGTTAATACTATAAATAATAAGTGTATCCGTAATGAGCTTAACAGTTTTATCATGTTTGTTCTCCCAGATAATCAAAAGCATCTGAACAAAGAAACTCTCGTCTAAGGCCATGTTGTTCAAAATGATTTAATGCATCCAATACCAAAGTTGGTGGCCCACTTGCGTAAACCAACGTGCCATTTAAATTAGGATAAAATTCCGTAATCAATTTGGGTAATGACGTAGTATGTCCTTGCCAGTCATAAGTGCCATCTGAACGAGAAATGGTTGGTGTATATTGGAATGAAGGCAACTCTTGCTGCCAACGCAGCGGTAATTCATTCATATAAAGATCGGCCGGTGTTTTTGCTCCCCAAAATAAATGCATGGGGACCTTGGGTGATAGTTGTATGGCTTGTTCAATCAGCGCTTTACTATGACTAAAACCAGTACCACCAGCAAGAAATATAAGAGGATAAGACAAGCCCGATCGAAAAGTGCATCGTCCAAAAGGTCCTTCCAACTGGACTTCTTGTTTTTCAGCAATAGTATTGAGTAGATTAGTCGAAAAGGGATTCTCAACTACATGCCTGACATGTAATTCAATGTGTTTTCCGCCAAGTGGTGCATTCGCAATGGAATAAGGGCGATGTTCACCATCAGGTGTATGAAGTTCGACATATTGTCCGGCATGAAAATGAATAGCTGTATCGGTTGGTGGCTCTAATAAGAGTTGTACAATAGTGCTGCTCAACATATTCATTTCTGCAACACGATAAGATAATTTTTTGATGGTAGAAGACCAAGGTGATGTTACACCCGCATGTTGTAATACAATATCAGACTCAGGGACCGCACTGCATAATAAAATAAAATTAGCAGCAGCCTCATCTTCTTCAAGACCAATGGGCTCAATATCAGGATAAGATACTTTACCTTCTAATAGCTTGGCTGCACAGGTACCGCAACTGCCTTGCTGGCAGCCATAACTAAAGTCAAACCCTTGTCGCAATGCTGCGTCAAGTATCGTTTCACCTGGTTCTATAAAAAAAAGCAGGTTATCGGGTAGAACACGCGCGACAAAGGTCATGATTAAATTATTATCCCTTCATAGCATCAAAAAATTCATCGTTGGTCTTGGTTGTTTTTAATCTATCGATTAAAAATTCCATCGCTGCAATTTCATCCATTGGATGTAAAATTTTGCGTAATATCCACAGACGTTGTAATACATCATGTGGCATGAGTAATTCTTCACGACGTGTACCAGAACGATTAATATTAATTGCTGGATAAACGCGTTTTTCAGCAATGGGACGGGATAAGTGAATTTCCATATTACCCGTACCTTTAAATTCTTCGTAAATAACTTCATCCATCTTGGAACCAGTATCAACGAGTGCGGTTGCAAGAATAGTTAAGCTGCCGCCTTCTTCGATATTACGTGCTGCACCAAAAAAGCGCTTCGGACGTTGTAATGCATTAGCATCCACACCACCGGTTAATACTTTACCGGATGCAGGGATAACCGTATTGTAAGCACGAGCTAAACGGGTAATAGAATCAAGTAAAATAACAACATCATGTTTGTGTTCAACGAGACGTTTTGCTTTTTCAATGACCATTTCGGCAACTTGAACGTGGCGAGTTGCGGGTTCATCAAACGTACTAGCAACGACTTCAGCGTTCACAGAACGTTCCATTTCAGTTACTTCTTCAGGACGTTCGTCAATTAATAATACAATTAAATAGCATTCAGGATGATTGGTAGTAATTGCTTTGGCAATACTTTGCAGCATCATGGTTTTACCCGCTTTAGGTGGCGATACAATCAGACCACGCTGACCTTTACCAAATGGTGCTACCAAATCAATAATACGAGTAGTGAGGTCTTCTGTGCTGCCATTGCCGCGTTCCATTTTAAGGCGTGATGTTGCATGCAACGGAGTGAGGTTTTCAAATAAAACTTTAGTTTTGGTGTTTTCTGGTAAATCAAAGTTAATTTGATCGACTTTTAATAATGCAAAATAACGCTCACCTTCTTTTGGTGGTCGAATTTTTCCAGAAATAGTATCACCAGTACGCAGTGAAAAACGACGAATTTGACTAGGTGAAACATAGATATCATCAGGACCGCTTGTGTATGAATCGCCCGTACGCATAAATCCATAACCATCAGGTAAAATTTCCAATACGCCTTCGCCAAAAATATCTTCGCCGAGTTGTGCTTGGCGTTTCAGAATACGAAAAATCATGTCTTTTTTAGTGAGACGCGCAGCGCTTTCTCCTTCACCGCCTTCATCACACATGATAATTAATTCTGCGGGTGATTTTTGCTTAAGTTCATTTAAATTTGTGGACATACTGTATTTCACGCTATTGGTTAATTTTAGACATTACCTAATCAACTAATTCCTGGTGATTAGAGTTCAACATCGCCTCAACGTCTTGGAAATATAAAAGTGACAGTGAGGGACAAAATAGGAAAGCAGAAAGGCCTTTCCTAAGCTATGGTCAGATAGGACCATAAGGTATGGTTGAATTTGCTACATTTGTAACAAATTCAACCTACGATAACATATTATTTTCGCCAATGCTATACCCAAAGCGAATGATTTTGAGGTGCGGTGGGTGTAGCGCGGTGATTCAGAATGGGCGTAAACCAATACGCCCGACAAAATTAAATATTTTCATCCAAGAAGGAAGATAATTGTGATTTGGTTAAAGCACCAGTTTTACTGATTTCTGCTTCACCGTGTTTAAATAAAATAAGTGTTGGAATGGCACGAATACCATATTTTGCTGGGGTATCTGAGCTTTCATCAATATTTAACTTTACAAATTTAACATTAGGGTATTGATTGGCGATGTCTTCTAATACGGGTGTTAATGCTTTGCATGGACCACACCATTCAGCCCAGAAATCGACTAAAACAGGCTTGTCAGATTCTAATACTTCAGCGGTAAAATTTGCATCATTAACAGCAGTAATACTCTTGCTCATTACATAAACCTCTAGTTGTTAGGATAGGGTATCATAACTTGGGACAGCATCTCCGTCAAATTACCCCCTAGAATTGTCACCAGCCCCTAATATCCGGTGGCGGTGCCTAGGGAGTTTTGGCCTTGTGGGTAAACAAACTTGCTGTCAGTGGTATTGATACATTGTGGATGTGTATTATGTTGACCGCTGAGGTAAGTTTGCCAAGATGAACTACACTGCCCATCTTGAAGCCAGTCACTATTAACAAAATTGGTATACCAATTACTTTGTACAAATGTTCCATTGGAATCAAGTTGCTGTGGCAAGCAAAAAGTCATAAAAAAGCCCAAGTGTCTGATCCCACCGGTATTTTTTTCAGTTCCACTATTATCAGGAATATCGTTGGTGGTAATCGCATAGGCCACTTGTCCATGTTGATCTTTAACATTGGTATTAAATACCACCGATGAAGAGCCTAAGGTCGTATCATCCTGGCCGCCGGTTGGCGTTGTTTGGGCCAAATGCATACCCCAAGCAGTACTATTAGAATCGTATTGCTCGGGCGAGGTAATAATATGCCCTTCAAAACCAGATGGACAATTGGGTAAATAAATTTGGCTGCCTAGTTGGTCAGTGGTACCGGATTTGCTGCCCCCTGTAGAACTGGCAAATGTAACCAATCCCGCACTGACTATCCAGCCGCGATTAGCGCCGTAGCTTGATGAAAGTGGTGCTGGGATAGCGGTATTAACGGTTTTTCCATTATTGGTGAGCCAAGAGTTCTGCAATTTTGCAGCTAATAAACTGGCAACATTATTTGAAGTGGTTTGCACTGACAAAACGTAATAACTGGTTTTGTTTTGGCCGGTATATTCTGCATAACTACCACAATCAGCACTGGCAGTGGTAGTAACGGCAAACTGTGAGCATAAAGCAGCTGTAGGCATCATGGGTGGAGACGTGGTCGTTAATAGTTTTAGTGTCGATGGCCAAATATTATTATTTTGGTTGTAATAATTGATGACAGCCAATTCCCAATTATTCATATCACCAGCAGCTCGCTCAACAATATTAGCCTCGGCTTTTTGTTGTTGTGTTTGTGCTACTTGTAACACCACAAATGCTAATAATAAAACAATAAACATGATTTCAATTAAGGTAAAACCGGAGTATTTATACCCATCGTACCTCAAGGTGCGAAATTTAGCGCCTGAGTGGGCGATGGGTATATTGTTAGGTTTGAGTAACATACTTTTCTCACACCGTATTGTGGTTAATTACTAATAAGCATTAGGCGAGCCAACAGGGGCATTCGTGCCGCTTTTATTGACCGGCCCTTGTATTGCCCACGAGCCACCATCAGTTGAGTAACAATTAGGGTCGGGATTACCTTGGTTTTTTAAGTAAGTTTGCCAAGACGTACTGCATTGCGCATCTTGTAACCATGCCCCATTTACCCAGTGAGTACCCCAATGCCCGATTGGTAAACAAAAAGTCATATAAAATGCCAAGTGTTGGACTGATGAAGTGTTTGCGTCAGGTGAATCGGCATAGGTGGTGGCATACGCTATATGGCCATGATTATCTTTAGTATTGGTGTTATAGACGATGGATTGCTGGGCGTTGGAAGTAATGCTAGTTGAATCTGTATTGCCACCCTTAGAGGTCACTTGTGCCAAGTGTATGCCCCAGTCTGGGCCTGCGGCATTCGTTTCATAACGTTCGGGTGAAAAGATAATATGACCCTCATAGCCTGGCCCACAATTGGGAAGATAGATTTGTGTACCAACAACACCGGGAGTCCAATTACTATTACTGCCTTGAGCGGGATAAGAACTAATCACGCCAGCACTGACAATCCAGCCGTGATTATTACCGCCACTGACTTGGGCCGGGAGTGGGATGGCAACATTGACGGTGGTGGTATTGCTTATCCAGCTATTGGGAATGGCGGCAATGAGTGCTTGCGCAATAGCATCAGATGTCGTTTGAATGGATAGGGTATAGAAACCTTGTGCATTATTGAATGTCCCTTGATATTGCGCATTATCACCACATAATGGGGTTGAGGTTGCGGTAGTGAAGGGGGAGCAAAGTGCAGTCGTCGGTAATAATTGGGGGATAGCCGATGAATTACTATATTGGCTAGCAGGAACTGCGGTGGTAATATCGGTTAGGGCGGGCGGCCAATTTAAAGTATTGGCATCATAGAAAGCGATAATAGCTTGTTTGATATTGTTAATTTGACTAGCGGTGCGAGAAACTTGGCTGTTAATTATACTCTCGTTGATAATGCGCACCGCATACAGCGTTAATAATGCTACTACCAAGATCACCAGCATGATTTCAATAAGGGTAAAACCTAATATCGATTTTTTATCGATATTAGGTTTTACATTATTGTTATCACAACGATGTTTCTTAATAGCCATTGGGCGATCCTACTGTATTTTGTTTCCAGGTAGCAGTAACAGCCGCGTTACATTGTTGGGTGTAATTGGTATCATTTTGCGTTTCCAGAAAGTCCTTCCAGGTATCACTACATTGTCCATCTTGTGGCCAATCAGTATTAATGAAGTTGGCACCCCAATGTCCGATTGGAAGACAAAAAGTCATATAAAATGCTAAATGCTGTGCTGAGGTTACATATGAGTCTGGTTGATCACCAACAGTGACAGCATAAGCAAGATTACCATGGCTATCGGTGCCAGTTTGAAAAACGACAGAGTGGTTTGAGCCTTGGTTGACCTGGGGATTATCATCTTTTTTACCCGAACCATCGGAGGTTACTTCAGCCATGTGTATCCCCCACGTTTGCTGAGCAACGCCGGATACCGCTAGTGTTTGATATCGCTCCGGTGAAAACATAATATGTCCTTCAAATCCAGCAGGACAATTAGGAATAAAAATACTCCCAGACGCGTCAGACCCAAGCGAACTACTAGCTCCAGTCTTTTGAGTAAAACTAGTAACACCAGCACTGACGATCCAACCTTTATTGGGATTCCAGACAAAATATTGTGATGGTGGGGTAACTGACATGGTGACTATAGAACCAGAGGCTGTAGCATTCGGTAATTTTCCGGCAATGGCTAAGGCGCTACTATTACTATCCGTGGTAAGGACAAGATTATAATAACCGGCATTAGTAACAGATTGCCCCTCAATTGTGGCAAAATTTTTACAGAAGGCCGAGGAGTTGTTGGCTGGAAACGGTGTACAAAGCGTTTGTTGTGATAGGTACATATATTTAGCGGTGACATCAGCCAAGCCAGTTAAACTACTTGCTGTGGTACTACTGGTTGGCCACTGGTTTTGATTAGTCATGTAATATTCGATTACAGCTTGTGCAACACTTTGCATTTGCGTAACAACAGTATCAATTGCTGTTGCTGCAGCACGATTTTTTAAAAGTTTAATTCCAGTGAGCGTCGCAACAGCGATAATGGTTACCACAAGCATCATTTCAATTAACGTTAGTCCCGCCATTTTACGGCGGGACTGACGTTTAGTAATGGCTTGCAATATCATTATAAGCACCGAGACTTAAGAGTTATTGGCAAGTTTATTGGTACGTGCTTGACTAATAATACTTTGTAAAACATCTTGTGACGTGGTGCCAGGAATTAATACTGATTGATCGATGTTTTTAGTGTTGGTAATTACAAAGGCAGGGGTTCCCATCAATTGTAATTTTTGTGCTAATTGTACATTGTCTTTCAACTCTTGTTTAATAGCATCACTATTCATATCTTTCTTTAATTGATCGACATTTAAACCAGCAGATTGTGCAACTTGCATGACGACATCATTGGTCAATGGGTCTGGCGCTTGCATCAAGGCATTATGGAATTGTTCATATTTACCTTGATTGACAGAAGCCAACGCAGCAGCGGCTGCAAATTGAGAATCAGCACCAAAAATAGGTAATTCTTTATAAATAATTTTTAAATTGCCATCTTGTTTAGCTAAGCTTTCTATAACGGTTGCCATGTCTTTACAATGTGGACATTGGTAATCAAAAAATTCCACCATGGTCACATCGCCATTTAGATTACCACTAACGGGGCTAGTTTTATCATTGAATAATTGTGCTGAAACATCAGGAATAACTTTTTGTGCATTTTGTTGAACTTGCTGCATTTGTTGCATTTGTTGTTCTTGCAGTTTTTGTGATACTTGTACCAGAATTTGTGGATTATTCAGCAAATAATCATGCACAATTTGTTGTACTTGTTTTTGTTGTGCTGGTGTTAGCGTATCAGCAGCATAAACGGTTGTACTCATGCCAACGGTAACCAAGGTAGCTAAAAAAAGCGAGCGAATGCGCATAACATGTTCCTCAATGAATGTTAATTGGATTATGCCAGATTAGCTGAAAATGACTCGAGTCTCAAGAGATGGAACACAATAGTTGACAAGATTTAAAAAAGTGCTCTCAAATTAGTCATTTTGAGGATAGCCCATACAAGATCGAAGATGGTTTTATTTTACTCATCTTTCTTTTTTAATTCTAAATTCGCGTCAGCGACATCATAAGGCGTGCCGTCGACGGCATTAATTTTAATACGTAAATTATTGGGGGAGTCGGCATTGCGCAGAGCATCTTCGGCGCTAATGCGTTTATTTTGGTAAAGCCTTAAAAGGGCATTATCTAATGTTTGCATGCCGATATTTCCAGAGCTTTCCATAATATCTTTAATTTTTTCAATTTCGCCACGACGAATAAAATCTCGAACTAATGGTGTTGCAAGTAATACTTCTGCTGCAACAGCGCGTTTATTATCAAGGGTTGGAATTAAGCGTTGACAAATGATGGCAGTTAAGTTGGTTGACAGTTCTAACAATAATTGATCATAAGTTTCACGTGGGAAAAAGCTTAATATTCGTTCTAATGCCTGGTGCGCGTTAGCGGCGTGCAATGTAGAAAGACATAAGTGCCCCGTTTCAGCAAATGTGATCGCATAATTCATCGTTTCACGAGTTCGAATTTCACCAATGAGAATCACATCCGGTGCTTGTCGTAAGGTATTTCTTAATGCCTCATCATAACCCAGCGTATCAACACCAATTTCTCGTTGATTAATGATGGATTTTTTATTGGTATAAGTAAACTCAATAGGATCTTCAACCGTAATAATATGACCAGCTTGTTGCTGATTGCGATATTCAATCATTGATGCCAAGGTAGTCGATTTGCCAGATGATGTGGCACCAACAACCAATATCAACCCTCGCTTTGCTAAGCTTAATTGTTTTAAAATAGGTGGTAAACCTAAAGTATCGATAATGGGAATATCGCTTCTGATATGGCGAAATACAAGAGCGACTTGATTGCGTTGATGGAAAATATTCACTCGATAACGCCCTAAACCATCTTGTGAGAGCGCTAAATTAATTTCGAGCTCCTTTTCAAACGTTTTTTGTTGATCAGGACTCATAATGCTGTAAGCTAAAGCATGGGTGTCTTCGGGCTTCAGTGGTACATTATTATACAGTTGAATAACACCATTAACCTTGAGAGCGGGTGGGCTACCAACAGTTATAAAGAGATCGGAGGCCTCAGACTTGACGATTAGCTGAAGATAGTCTATTAATTCCATTACACTATCAGCTCCTAAAATAAATTTTAATATTAGCTTAATAAACAAAGTATACACTGTTAAAGATAAATATAGCGGAAAATTCTTCATGTTTATTAATGCTTATGCGAAGGAATATTGTTTAATAATTAATCAGGGACGGGTTTTTTAATGTTTAGCTCACTTTTTCTTATTACTAAATTACTTAAGAATGAAAAATTAATATTACAGGCAGTGACAATAGATGCATTTCAATTTGCAAATTTCCCACGTCAGTATGGTGAGGTATCAGCAGTGAACGTTGTTTCTAACCATCAGCGTCATATAGAGGTTTTTGTCGTATACGATGCCGGTCACAAGCGCCGACGCAGTGATTTCAATGCTTTTTTTACTAAATCAATAACTGATATTGATGGTCATATTGCAGGAAAACCTATATTTTTTAATGAAGAAAAGGCATTGCATTATATGCGTTTTGTTGATGCAAGCCATTGTATTTTAAGAGCTTATGTTCCTGAGTCAGCAATTGAAGGGCATTTTGACGAATTGAGTCTAAAGAAAGGTTCTATCCTGCGGATGCAAATTCATGGGTGTTACCCAAGTTATGCCAAAGGACAAGAATATATCTCCAATCCCGCTTTTGACGAAAGTTTATTATCGTTAGTTGTCTCAGATAAAGAAGATTTAATTTAATAATCTATTGTAGGGGCGTATTGCATACGCTCCTATGACTTTTTAATTATCTTTCTGATTTTTTCATCAACTCGTCCCCGTTTTAAGGAACTTAATCGTTGTATATAAACCATGCCATTTAGATGATCAATTTCATGTTGAATTAACTTAGCAACATAACCTTCCGCACTGTATTCAATAGTATTACCATGGCGATCGAGGGCACGTACTTTAATACGAGCCGCGCGTTTTACGGGTTCATAGATGTGGCGTGGATAGACGGACATGCAGCCTTCATCTTCAAATTGCTCGCCTTCTTGCTCAATAATGACGGGATTAATAAGACATCGTGGCTGTGAGCCATCTTCTGAATAATCGTTTAATACGGTGATTGCTTTAGGGTTAGCAAAATCCATTTGAGTGGCGGCAAGTCCTGCACAATTATTAGTATGTTCCAGCGTGTAAAACATATCATCAATCATCGCTTGGACATCTGGTGCGGAGACATCAGTGACTATTTCCCCTTTTTTATGTAATCGGGGATTGGGATAATTTAAAATTGCTACCATAGCCATAATAATTTAACACCTAAGATGGTGCCGAGGAGAGGACTCGAACCTCCACAGGATTGCTCCCACAAGTACCTGAAACTTGCGTGTCTACCAATTTCACCACCTCGGCAATGATTCTGTTGTCGACAGCCTCTAATTTAACTAAAGATACCGCACAGATTCTAAGGGGGCTTAGAGTATATTATAGGCTGTAAGAAGTCAATTTTTCATGGATAATTGTATATACCTATCGCACCTTGAGGTGCGATAGGTATAGTGATTTAGCATAAGAAAAGTCAGCAGTCGATAATGTCTGGTCAATTAGCAAATGAACTATTTAAGGTCCTCAAAAACCCAATATGAACCCTGTGGTGCAGGCTTTCCATCACGCTGTGGGATGGTCTGTAGTTGGCAAACTGACAATACCTTTTGACAATTGAGCGGATGAACTTGGTAATTTTTATCGAAATAGGTACAACTAAAAGCAAAACTGGGATTAGTCATTGCCACAATTGAGTAATGACCGGCGTGAATTTGCGAGCCCCAACCGGCACTAGCACTGCCAGGATGTACAGCCATATCCATCCAAAATGCTTGATTGCTGATGTTGGTTAATTGATAAAAGCGTTGGTTATTATTCTTGCCAGATAATATTAACTGATTGTTTTTAAAAGAAAAACTTTTGATATTATTAGAGCACGTATACGTTGGTGTGGCTTGAACGGTGGTAATAATGAATAAACATGCAAAAAAGGTTAGATATTTTTTCATGATAAATTCCCTCATTACCAGTGATTCTTTGTAGGGGCGTATGCAATACGCCCCTACATAAGATCTAATAAAATTGTTATTTATCACAACCATTAGCTTGATAAGCAGCTAATAATTGCTGTTGCTGGACTTGTTTTGGTCCCATATTGGTAGCTGCATAACCTTGATCAGCATTAAAACCGATTTGTTGTCTTAAGTTTTCACACACGGCGGAGCGATTGTAGTTATTGCCTGATGGGGACAGGGCAGAGTAGGTACTATTTGTGGTATTGCAACCTGCTAATGCAAAGCAACTTAAACAAACAAAACTCAATAACAATTTTTTCATTGTAGACATCCTAAACAGGTATAAAAAGGGGTATAATAATGCTAGCCCAAGGGCTAGGGTCTGTTTGACAATTCTACTATGCCGGGCACAAAGCCTTGATTTTCTGTGTTCCGCTGCTCAAATACTACTATGTATGCTGCGCTGCGGTACTCGAAAATCATGTCTTTCTGCCTCAGCCTAGCGAATTGTCAAACAGACCCCTACACGCGCATCTTCTTAAGCAAGAGTGCATATGATACCACATTTAATTTTTAGGGATAGACTATCTCCGTGACAAAAAAACACAAACACTCCGATCCATTTGCCGACAGGGAAGCCGCCAAATACGATAAACCTATCCCTAGTCGAGAATATATTTTACAGTTTTTACAAGAGCGTGGCCGTCCAGCGTTATTTGACGATATTGCTCAGGCGCTTGATATAACTTCTGAGGAAGATTTAGAAGCATTACGCCGCCGCATTATTGCAATGGAACGTGATGGACAGTTAATCCGAAATCGTCGCGAAGGTTACGGCCCCATTCAAAAAATGGGCTTAATCCGTGGTCGTGTGATTGCACATCGTGATGGCTTCGGTTTTCTGGTGCCTGATGATGGTGGCGCAGATTTATTTTTACCTGAACGACAAATGCGAGCCTTATTTGATGGTGATCGTGTAGTCGCTCGTATTTCTGGGATAGATCGTCGTGGCCGTTATGAAGCTGCTGTGGTTGAAGTACTTGAACGCGGTATTACCAAAATTATTGGTCGTTTTGTGGTAGAGACGGGCACGTGTTTTGTGTTGCCAGATAATCCACGAGTTCGTCAACAAATTCTTATTCCACTTGAACATACTAATGGCGCAACTAACGGCCAAATTGTAATGGCCGAGCTTATCATTCAACCAACCAAATGGAGTTATCCAATTGGTAAAGTGGTTGAGGTTCTTGGGCAACATATGGCACCAGGAATGGAAATAGATATTTCTATTCGCGGACATAATTTACCTTATGAATGGCCAGCTGCAGTATTAGAAGAAATTAAAGGACTTAAACCAAAAGTTGCAACCAAAGATAAAGAAGGTCGTTTAGACTTACGTGAAATACCTTTGGTTACCATTGATGGTGAAGATGCACGGGATTTTGATGATGCCGTTTATTGCGAACAATTACGTCAAGGTTGGCGATTATGGGTTACCATTGCTGATGTGGCGCATTATGTGAAACCAGGGACGGCGCTTGATACTGCCGCACAAGAACGCGGTAATTCAGTTTATTTTCCAGAACGCGTTATTCCTATGTTGCCGGAGATTTTATCGAATGAATTATGTTCGTTAAATCCAAAAGTTGATCGCTTATGCATGGCATGCGAAATAAATTTAACTAAAACGGGTGAAGTAAAAAGTTATCGTTTCCATAATGCAGTAATGCGTTCTCATGCGCGCTTAACTTATACCGATGTAGCAGAAATTATCGAACAAAAAGGTGCGCACGTACATGATGAATATAAACCACTGGTTCCACATTTATTAAATTTGTATCGAGTGTTCCTATTACTGAAAAAACGTCGTGAAGAACGTGGCGCGATTGATTTTGAAATTCCAGAAACGAGAATCATCTTTGGTGCAGATCGGAAGATTGAAAAAATTGTGTCTCGTGATCGTAATGAAGCACATCGTTTAATCGAAGAATGTATGTTACTTGCTAATGTCTGTACGGCAGATTTTCTTTTATCAGCAAAAATTCCAGGATTATATCGTAATCACTTAGGACCAACGCTCGATAAATTGATGGATGTGCGTAAATTCTTGGGTGAATTAGGCTTAAAACTTGGTGGGGGTGAAGAACCTGATCCAGAAAATTATGCCAAAGTATTAAAACAAGCTGAAAATCGACCCGATGCAGCGCTAATTCAAACGGTGATGCTACGTTCATTAGCACAAGCAGTTTATCAAGCGGAAAATCACGGTCACTTTGGTTTAGCCTATGATGCTTATACGCATTTTACCTCACCAATTCGACGTTATCCTGATTTATTAGTGCATCGTGCAATTAAGCATATTTTAGCAAAACAAAAACTCAAAACATTTGTTTATGACCAAGATAAAATGGCAAAATTAGGTGGTCATTGTTCGATGACTGAGCGCCGTGCTGATGATGCAACCAGAGAAGCGATTAACTGGCTAAAATGCGAATTTATGTTGAATAAAGTTGGTCAAGTTTTTGATGGCATTGTTTCGGGTGTTACGGCATTTGGTGTGTTTGTCACGTTAAAAGATATTTTTGTTGATGGTTTAGTTCATATTACTTCGCTCAAAGATGATTATTATCGTTTTGATCCTATTCACCATCGCTTAACAGGTGAACGTACGGGTTCTACTTATCGAATTGGCGATTCAATACGCGTTAAAGTTGTCCGAGTTGATTTAGATGAACGTAAAATTGATTTTGATTTGGCTGAATCAATGCAACCAATCAAACAAACGCCAAGTAAAAAAAGCCGAAAAAAGTCTAAGAGTAAAACCGCAGCAGTGAAAGCGCCAGTTAAAAGTGAAAGCAAAAAACCAGCGAAAGCCGCTGTTAAGAATAAGCCGGGGAAGCGTAAATGAGTGAAGTAGTTTATGGTGTGCATGCAGTAGAAGGTGCGTTACAAAATACACATATAACAATACAAGAAATATTATTATCTGAGTCGCGTCAAACGACAAAATTGCAACCATTATTAGCATTAGCACAACAAAAACATATTACGGTTAGACAAGTTACACGTCGTGAGTTAGATCAATTATTAGGTGATGTTAATCATCAAGGTGTAGCAGCCCGCGTGTATTATCCTGAACAAAAATATGATGAAGCAGATGTATTAAATTGGGTCGAGAATGCTGAAAAACCAGTACTTTTATTGATATTAGATGGTATTCAAGATCCGCATAATTTAGGTGCCTGTTTGCGTACTGCGGATGCGGCTGGCGTAACAGCCGTTATTGCTCCTAAAGATAAGGCTGCATCGTTAACGCCAACCGTACGTAAAGTAGCTTGTGGTGCAGCAGAAAGTTTGCCATTTGTGCAAGTGACCAATTTGGCGCGTTTTTTAAAACAAATAAAACAATTGGGCGTCTGGTGCTATGGTTTGGCTGGTGAGGCTGATAAGACAATTTATGATATGGATTTGAAAGGTAATATTGCGATTGTGATGGGTGCAGAAGGCGCTGGATTACGGCAGTTGACCCGCGAAAGTTGCGATGAGTTATTGTCGATTCCCATGGCTGGGATGGTATCGAGTGTTAATGTATCAGTTGCAACAGGTATTAGTTTATTTGAAGCGGTACGCCAACGTGGTAATATTGCTAACCAACCGAAAGGTTGATTAAAATATTTACTTAGTATACAATTAGGGTACTTAACTTGACGCTAAGGAATACGCTAATGGAACAGCAAAATTTGCGATACCCAAATGGATATTGGCCGTTATTTGGTTCAGAGATTGTTTCTCGATTTGGATTTTGGACCGTACAATCATTACTCGTGCTTTATTTAGTACAGTTTTTCCATTTTTCGGATAAGCTGGCTTATTCTTTTTTCTCATCCTATAGTGCATTAACTTATGCCGTTACCATTATTGGTGGGGTGATCGCTGATAAATTAATGGGTTTTAAACAGCCTGTCATTATAGGTGCCTTCACTATTTTATTAGGCAGCTTAGTCCTCACTATTCCGCAAATGAATATGAATGAAGTTGGTTTGAGTTTAGTAATTTTAGGCACGGGCCTGATGATTCCTAATATTGCCAATTTTATTGGTGCGCTGTACCGACGCGAAGATACTAAACGCGATAAAGGTTTTTCGACTTTTTACATTGCAACCAATTTAGGTGGCTTGGGCGGACCCATTATCGCAAGTTTTGTAAATCAATTTTTTGGTTGGCAAGCGGCATTTGGCTCGGTAGCCATTTTTATGCTGGTATGGTTGGCTATTTATTTATTTAATTATAAAAAGTACACAGAGTTTCAGCACGCTACTAGCTTGACTAAACAGTTATTGGCTTATGGTACGATGTTGTCGGTTGTGATCATCAACTATGTTTTATTGCGACATGGCGGTATTTTAGGTTATTTACTGAGTGCTATTTTTATTGTGTCGCTATTGTATGTCTTTTTTTCTGGGTTAAAGGCTGAACCAGCCAGTAAAAATAAACTTATTTTTATTATTATCTGTATTTTTTTGGCGCTTTATTTCTTCACGTTTGAGTTTCAAATTTTGACGTCATTTATTATTTTCACGCAAAAATTTGTTAACAGCAGTATTTTGGGATTTCAATTACCAGTTACATCAATTGTCGCGATTGAACCTATGTTTGTTGTATTGCTGATTCCCGTTATCAATATGTTGTTTGATAAATTGAGTCAACGTGGGCGGTTATTCAATCAATTTGAAAAAATCACTTACGGTATGGCATGCCTAGCAATATGCTTTTTGATATTTGCGATCGCTGCACATGTTCATATTATTACCAATCAATCGATTTCATTACTGTGGGTATTTGGTGCTTTGATTGTCATGGCTGCTGGTGAAGTGCTCATTATGCCCCCTCTTTTGTCAGCCATTACTAAAGATGCGCCTGAGCAATTAAAGGGTACGTTGGTCGGTGTATTATATTTAGCCATTGCCTTGTCAGGGTATTTATCAGGACAAGTAGCTAAACTGACTGAATCATTTACTGAATCGACATCAACAATATTGCAAAATAATGGTTATTATCACACCTACATTATTATATTTGCTGTAAGTATTGTATTAACGATTGGGTTATATGGCATACAAAAAATTTGGAACTTGAGAAAGGTATGATAGGTTAGGGTGACCGACGCCGCCCTTTAAGATGGGCATTTTAATGGCGGCATCGATCGATGGGCACTTAACAGCTTGAAAAAGATGAGTAATTCGGTTATTTTTAATTTAATTTTATTCATCTATGAAATGATTCTCTCTCATATAAGAGAACCTGTCAAGAGATTATTTTGGAATTTTTTCAATATGTCACTGCGCGATGTTATTAAAGAGCTACAAGAAGCATATCAAATAAATGATGCGGAACTCGCTCGGGAAACCGGCATTCCGCAAGCTACCATTTATCGATTAGTTTCAGGGATGACCGATGATCCCAAAGTTTCAAGTCTAAAGCCATTAGCCAATTTTTTTAATATTACGATTGGTCAACTGACTGGCGATGAGCCCTTGCCACCTAGCTTAAATACAAGAACCATCAATCAAAATAAATGGAATTACAAATTACCGATCATCAGTTGGGAACAGGCAAGTGTTTGGCATCAATCAGTATCAAAACTCACCTATACCAATTGGAGTGATTGGTGCTCAACTAATTTTCCAGTGAGTGCGTCGGCTTATGCGTTAATCGTAACGGCAAAATCACTCGGTGCTCCATTTAATGGTAATGAATCAGTAGCCATTATTGAACCGAATTTATCACCAGAAGAAGGTGACTACGTTGCGATTCATTTTTCAGATACGAAAGCGGTATCACTTCGGCGATGGATAACCGATGGTGGTGAGCCATGGTTAGTTCCATTGCAAAAAGGGTTGCCCACGGTGAAATGGACGACAGCAGATAGATTTTGTGGTGTCGTCATTCAACTTTATTTACAATTAAGGGAGAAGATAGTTTAAACATCATGCGTAGTGAAGAATTTAATCCAATAGTGAAAAAGGCTATTGAAAATAAACAATTGCAAGATTTAAATAAGGCGTTATATACAGCGGTTAAATCTAATCAACCCGATGAAGTTGAGCGAATTATTGCTCAAGGTGCAACCATTCATTTGGATAATGGCAAGCAAGCTAAATTATTTGATGCCGATGAAAATACCCCACTCCATATTGCTTGTAAGCTCGGTTACCTTGATGTGATCAAAAAACTAGTCGAGAAAGGTGCCATTGTTGATGCAACTAATCGCAAAGAACACACGCCGTTACATTGGGCAGCCTATGAAGCGCATATTGATGTTTTAGAGTTTCTGTTATCAAAGGGTGCCGATATTAATGCACGTGATAATGAAGGTGATACCCCATTAACATGGGCCGTCTATTTAGATCGACCCAACATTGTTGATTATTTAATTAAACATGGTGCTAAAGTAAATAGCTATAATCTCAATCGATTATCGCCATTACACTGGGCTGCGTTTAAAGGCAATTTAGACACCGTAAAAATATTAATTGCCAATGGTGCGAATTTACATGATGTCACCAAGTTCGGTGATACACCTATTATGTGTGCTACTCATAATGGACATGTGGATGCGGTGTTATTTTTGTTAGAAGCAGAGCAAAACAAATCGCAGATTAAAGTAAATTAAAGGTAACTGTCTATACCCATTACACATCACCAATGGTGGGCACATATTGTTATGCGATACCTCTTCGAGGACAACAATATTTAGCCCACCCTACATTCTAAATAAAATTCTTTTCGCATGTTTGCTGCGAAGCGGCTGGGCTACTCAGGGTGACAAATTGAGGAAGTTTCGCACCTTCATGTGCGATGAAGATATTACATCCCACATCTAACCGCTAGATCATGATTGGAGGTCAGCGTTGACATTTCATTTCGCGCCTCAAAATGACAACCACGGATTATTGGGGTTACCACTTCGGTCGCTGCTTTTTTCATTCGACTTTCGAAAATGATGCCATCTTTAATTTGTGTAATAAGCTTAACCGCTTT
>JAGVJQ010000105.1 GCA_020051015.1 Gammaproteobacteria bacterium | reverse complement strand
GCATTTCTTTTGATGTTTTAAAACCAACAAAGTCAGCCGTAATCTTTTTGCCCTGGCTTTTTAAAATGCGCTGTAATTTATAGCGATTGGACATACTACTAGCTAAAACTAGCATAAAGATGCCCACGATAGTTCCGACAATGGGTAATAGCAATGTCATATATTTATCGTTGATTTCCGCTACTTGAGGCGTTTCGGGTAAATAAATAATTTGCACTCGGCCGCCTAGTTGAAAATGATTTTGAGTTGTCGAAGACTCTTGGCCTATAAACGTAATTTGCTGATTATCTTGCGTACGAAACGTTATCATGGGGTAATATTGTTGACCGCCTTTAATCGGGTGCTTAATAATTTTATATTTACCCTCTGTTTGTTGTGCAACCCCGGTAATAATACCTGTTGTTTCGACGCCATGATGATAAAATCGCCATTGTTTGCTGGTTGTATATAAACTATAAGAAAGAAGCCCAATTCCAATTACCAAGAATAGAATTATTTTTTGTTTCATCACCATCTCTTATTTTGCAATCGAACAGTAAAATTTAGTTTTATCATTTAACCACATGACATACAAGAATGGAAAACTATAAATTTGTCAGTATGTACATTGAATGTTCAAATTTGTCCCTACAATTTCTTAATTACTTCACGCAACCACTGATGCCCTGCATCACTTTGATCACGGGCATGCCAATATAGCTTTGCATCATATAATGGCAATTTATAAGGTGGCTCACGCATTGCTAAATCAAGTGATTGCAAAAATGGCTGAGCCAATCGCTCGACGGTATTCGTCACTAATAATGTTCCAGGCAAAGTCTGCAAAGCAATTAAGGTATGTGGTGTAATTAAACTGATATTCACATCGTGCCCCATTTTTTGCAACATGTCGGCAATAAAATTTTTATCTGGCTGCCCTTCTAATGCCACAAATACTTGCGGATAAGACACAATTTTCTTTGTAGTCATTTTATCGCATTTCATAATTGGATGATTTTTATCTGCCACGATGACACTACGATCAGAAAAGAGTTTAGTCATTTTTAAACTACCAGGAGCAAAAGGAAAATTTCCCATTACCATATCTAACCCTTTATTATCGAATAAAGTCAGATCATCCATGTAATTTACTGCATGTTGCACAATTTTAACATTGGGGGCTTCGTGAGATAATACCCGCATAAGTTTAGGCAATAACACTAATGCAATATAATCAGACATTCCAATATGAAATATTCGCTTTGCTGTTTTTGGAGCAAACATGGTATGCGTATTAAATACTTGATCAACGTGACGTAAAGCTAACTTCACTGGTTGCATTAATGTCTTGGCAAATGTGGTTAGTTGCATCTGGCCTTGAGCACCACGTACCAACAAATCATCATGATAAATAGCTCGTAGTTGTTTTAGATTAATACTCATTGCAGATTGTGTAACACCAAGTAACTCACCTGCTTTCGAAACATTTTGCTCTGAAAGTAAAGCATCTAACGCTTTTAATAGATTTAAGTTGATATTTTGCATATGATTTAAATTAATACCCATTATTATCAATATGAATTAATTTAATTATAGTTATAGTGTAAAATAACACCATCTTATTTGAGGAAATTATTATGACTCTGACACATTAGCTTACTTTAAATACCACGATTATTAATCGTCGCTATAATAAAGGCTGTTTACAATTCATTATACTGAGGAATAAACAGACCTTAGCATTTTTTGATTTAGTTTACATAGGTAAAATTCATGCGTATTTTAAAGTTTTTCCCCATTCTCTTAGCTTTTTACGAGATTGTCACTTATCTATCAAATGATATGTATTTACCCGCATTGCCACAGATGGCACACGACTTGATGACGACTAATGAGTTGGCACAGTTAAGTTTAACCACCTGGTTTCTTGGTGCGGCATCCATGCAATTAATATTAGGGCCAATATCCGATCGTTATGGGCGGAAGCCGGTATTATTAATCGGTGGTATATTTTTTGTGATTGCAACGCTCTTGTGCGCCATCACGCCAAACATCTCCACGATGTTGATTGCACGGTTTTTACAAGGTTGTGCCGTATGCTCAGTCACGGTTGCAGGTTATGCTGCCATTCATGAATTATATGATCAAGCTGCCGCTATGAAAGCATTAGCATTAATGGCAAGCATTACTGTATTAGCGCCTGCGTTTGGTCCATTAGCCGGGAGTTTATTTTTGCAATTTGCTGGTTGGCGTGAAATGTTTTGGTTTTTGGCCGTGTGGGCAATTGCTATTTTATTAATTTTGTACAAATGGATGCCAGAGAGTCATCCTCCAGCTAATCGTCATCCATTAGCTATTGCAACAATTTCTCGTAATTATTGGGCAATTTTAACTAATCGCAATTTTATGTTAAATGCCCTCGCTTTTTGTGCCACCTTTACCGGCATGATTGCATGGATTGCTATGGGACCATTTTTAGTTATTGAAAAATTTAATTACTCGCCGATTGTATTTGGTATCTTTCAAGTATTGGTATTTGGTAGTTTCATTATTGGCGCCCGTTTTGTTAAATTTGGTTTAGAGGAATTTGGAGTACCAAAACTCATCGTCATTAGTATAACAATGGCAACGATTGGGACTGTACTCTCTGTCATCACTGCAACAATATGGCCTGCAATCCTCATCGCTTTTGTGATCACCTTGATGATTTTCACATTTGGTAATGCATTAGCCTTTGGCCCGTTACAACGCCTAGCTATTGAGGCAAGCGATGCCCCGATGGGTGCCAGAATGGCTATATTTTCAAGCTTGATGTGTTGGTCTGGTGTTGTTGGTAGCTCGCTAGCTGGCATTTTTTATACTGGAGCAGCATTACCTTTAGCCTATATTGTACTAATAACCGCCATTACTGCTGGTTTATTGCGCTGGGGCGTAAAGAAGAGTTGATCTTTACTTATCGTCTGCTAAGGTTAAATTTCCCATTATTACTTTATTGAAGGATCTTAAGTCATGAGTGATACAAAAAAATTTGGTGAAATTTGTTGGTCTGAATTACTAACCAATGAACCAAAAAAAGCGCAAGAATTTTATGGTTCATTATTTGGTTGGCAATTTCAAGAACATAATTTTGACGGTACCGCTTACACAACTGTCAAAGCTGGTGACAAAGATTTAGGCGGTCTCATGCAGATTCCACAAGATAAAAAAGATAAAATTCCAGCTCACTGGTTAAACTACGTTCATGTTGAAAAAGTTGAAACTGCCGTTGCTAAAGCAAAAAGCTTAGGGGCAACAGTATGTGTTGAACCGACACCTGTCAGTGACTTTGGTCGTTTTGCAGTAATTATCGATCCAACGGGTGCCGCAATTGCTTTATGGCAAACACTGAAAACTTGCGAATAAATGAGATAATACCAGAATACGTAGGGTGGGCTAAACATCGCATTTCGTGTCGAAATGAAAATTTGGCAGAGTAATAGAGCGATGTGTGCCCACCCTACATTCCACTACATTTTATTCATCAATTATCCAGCAACAAATGACTAAATTTATCTAATTGCTTCTTAGTTTTTTTCCAGTTTGGTTCAACACTCGCTAACAATCGATAAAACCGCGAACTATGATCCATCACTTGTAAATGGCATAGCTCGTGTAAAATGACATGATCAATACACTCTATTGGCGTTTTAATTAAATGATAGTTTAATCTGATTTTTTGTTCGTGCGAACAACTACCCCAACGCGATTTCATAGCACGAAAACTTAACTCGGGCATCTTATTAACCCATGGTGTTATCTTCACTAACTCGTTTAAACGCATTGTTAAAATACTGACCGCTTGCTGTTGATAAAAACGTTGTAAAAGTGTCTTGACCCACTTGGGATTATTTTTTGAAACCGTAATATTAATCGTATCGTCGATTAACTCTACGGATGGCATTACATTTGCCTCAACATTTACTTTTAATAAAAAAGATTTTCCAAGATAGAAGAAAGATTCACCACTAACGTATTCTGGTGTTGGTATTGTTGGTGTAAGTTGTTGATGCCGTTCAAACTCTTTGAGTTTATGAAATATCCACGATGCTTTTGATACAATAAAGGCATGAATTTCATCATCATGCATTGTCCATGGTGCATGCGCAGATAGTCGACAATCTGTTGAAATTTTAATTGTCAAACGTCGACGCACCCTGGTTTTTGTGATTTGATAAGGGATTTTCTCTGTGCCGTAATGAAGAATATTGCTAGTCATGTTATCAATAATGCGATTTATTATTACAAATTAATTTTTTCATCATCGCAAGATTTTTGATTATATGCAAATCAGTTATTCACCTACCATCATAAAAATGGTCAATAATTTTTTTAACAAATTGATAAATTGAAATATTTTATATAAGCTTAAACAAAATAGGAGCGGTTGATAATTCGCTAGGCTTTATGCCCAGCATAGTAGAATTATCAACCGCCCCAATATTAATAAGGAAAATCTATGGCTATTAATGACGATATTGAATATGATGAAGAAAAGCTTCCTTTATGGGGAGGAATCAACAACAGTGCAAGCACTTCTTATCGTAGACCATTTGTGTTAAATTTTTTTAGCCTTTGTCATAGCGAAAAAATAGATAATGATGACTATGCGAAGAATCAAACGTGGCTAGAATATTTTGAAATATTATTTAGTACCCACTCTGCTGCGATAGGTCTAGGCTTTACATTTAATGGCCTTGGTGAATTGTTAATAATGATGTTAAAGAAAGGTAATATAAAATTTACTGGGATGGAATACCTTACGACCGGCATAACTGGCGGCTTTATCGGTGGATTAACAGGAGAACTTGCTGTAACTGCGGTAACGGTGACTTATAATACATTAAATAAAAAATTACCATTCATTGGGCTGGCCGCTGATGGGACTGAAAGTGAATTTACGAAAGTACAACGCCATAAAGGACAGATTTCGATGATGGTAGGCACAGTAGGTGGTGGCTTTTTTGGCACAGCCGCGAATTGTTATCTTTCTCGAGACAGTAGCATTAGCCCATCACATGCACTTTTTTTAGTTTTGTTTTTACTCTTTCTTTCATTACTTATTTCTCTATTATCAAGTTTGTTAGCTAAAGGACGATCTTACGAAATGACTGATCGTGAATTCAATCGATCGTATCGTGGGCCATAGTTTTTATGCCATAAAAATGTAATTCGCTTATTTTATCAATTTTCATCAAAATAGCTATTATTTAATCTAAGCTACATTCAACCAAAATACTTGGCGAAAAATAGCGATCTTCAGATATTAACCAAGGATATGGGTATAAAGGCTCAAGACATAAAGGCTTGATTTTTCAGACTAATAGCTCTTGGTCAATTAGTTCTTTCGCAGCATGAATATCTGGTGAAAAATAGCGGTCCTCTTGCCAAAATGCTACATATTGTCGAACAAGGGAAATAATCTTTTCTAACATGGCGCTTGATTTTAATGGTCGACGCAACTCAATACCTTGACAAGCTGCTAATAATTCAATTGCCAAAATAGTCTGGACATTATCAATAATATCTTTTAACCGCCACGCTGCATAAGTTGCCATACTGACATGATCTTCTTGATTAGCGGAGGTTGGAATACTATCAACACTAAATGGGTGAGCTAATGATTTATTAGCACTAGCTAATGCAGCAGCGGTAACGTGTGCCATCATAAAGCCTGAATTAATCCCTGGATTAGGCACTAAAAATGCCGGTAATCCATTATTAAAGTGTGGATCAATCAATAATGCGATGCGGCGTTCAGATAATGCCCCTATTTCTGAAATAGCAATTGCCAATAAATCAGCAATTTGTGCTACTGGTTCTGCATGGAAATTTCCACCAGATAGAATTTCTTTTTCATTGGCAAAAACGAGTGGATTATCGGATACTGCATTTGCTTCGATAGTTAAAATATTTTCAGCATGTTGTAAATTATCAAGACAAGCGCCCATCACTTGGGGTTGACAACGTAAACAATATGGATCTTGAATTTTGCCGCAATTTTGATGGGCAGCCAAAATAGCACTGTCATTCAATAAGTTTCGTAGCATTTTAGCTACTTCAATTTGACCACGTTGGCCTCGTATTGCATGAATTTTTTCATCAAATGGTTTAATGCTTCCTGATGCAGCATCAACACTTAATGCACCGATATTAATAGCTGCATTTAATAATTGTTTTGCCTTTAATAAGTGAAAAATGGCTAATGCGGTTGAAATTTGCGTACCATTAATTAACGCCAGTCCTTCTTTTGGTGCTAGTGTTAATGGTTCCTGATCAATAACTTTCAACGCTTCTTGACCAGAAATAATATTACCTTGATAGCGCACATTTCCTTCACCAATTAAAGGCAAACAAAGATGAGCCAATGGCGCTAAATCACCTGAGGCGCCCACTGAACCTTTAGCTGGTATACATGGATAAATTCCGGCATTATAAAACTTAATTAATGTTTCAATAATCAGCGGCCGCACACCAGAGTAACCGCGTGCCAAGCTGTTTATTTTTAACAATAATGATAGTTGTACAATTGTATCGGGTAGCAACTCACCGGTACCCGCGGCGTGTGATAATAAAATTTTGCGTTGTAATTCAGCTAAATCTTTGGTTTCAATTTTTGTATTTGCTAATAAACCAAAACCGGTGTTGATCCCATAAACCGTTTTATTTTGCTGAATAATATCATTTACCAATTGTTCTGATGCTTTAATATCAGACCATGCGGTGGTAATTATTGCTATTTTTTGATTATTATCTAATAAATTTTTAATTTGGCTTAAAGTTAATTTGCCTGGTTTTAATTCAATCGCTTGCATAATGTTCCTTATTTGCGAATGTTATAGATCTGACCCCGTATTACGCTACCTCGGCGAACTATCTTGCTTAGTGCAATTGATAAAATGAGTGATCATCATATATCATTTCCTTTTTTCGCTTTAATACGGCTACATTTTCCATTTTTTATAATGCATTCCGGCTGTACACTACCGATATTATATATCAATTCATCAGGATGATTTATTTTCCACAATACAAAATCAGCAACTTTATTTACTTCCAAGCTTCCGTGCGTTTTATTTAAACCTAATGCTTTTGCTGCATTAATCGTTACGCCCCGCAGAGCTTCTTCAGGTGTCATGCGCCATAAAACGGAGGCCATATTCATCATTAAAGTCAATGACGTCGTCGGTGATGTTCCTGGATTGCAATCTGTGGCAATAGCAATGGGAATATGGTATTTACGTAATAATTCAATCGGCGGTTGGTGTGTTTCACGTAAAAAATAAAATGCTCCTGGCAATAATACGGCGGTCATATTATTTTTCGCCATCGCAGCTATACCAGCTTCACTCACAAACTCTAAATGATCAGCAGATAATGCCCCATATTTAGCTGCTAATTGAGTCCCTTCACTATCTGACAATTGTTCAGCGTGTAATTTAACAGCCAATCCATATTTTTTTGCTTCAATGAATATTCGCTCAACTTGGGTAGGAGTAAATGCAATTTTTTCACAAAAAGCATCGACGGTATCAGCCAATTTATTTTTAATAATATGAGGCAGCGTTTCTTCACAAACATAATTAATATAATCATCCGCTCGATTTTTATATTCCGGCGGCAAAGCATGTGCCGCTAAAAATGTTGGAGATATAGTAATGGGATAATTTTGCGCTAATTTTTTTACGACTTCTAATTGTTTAATCTCAGCTGCAGCCGTTAAGCCATAACCCGATTTTATTTCAACTGTAGTGACACCATTGGCAATCAATTGCTGCAAACGAACTGCACTTTGATTATATAATTCATCAAAGCTAGCCTGCTGAGTAGCATTAACGGTTGAAAGAATACCTCCACCTTGCTCGGCAATTTGCTGATAGGTTGCGCCATGTAAACGCATAGCAAATTCATTAGCTCGATTACCTGCATATACTAAATGGGTATGGCAATCAACCAAACCGGGTGTTATGGTCATACCCTCTGCATTAATCAGTTCATGCGCAAGGGAGTGAATATCTGAAGATAATTCATTTATATTTCCAACCCATACAATCTTATTATCTTTAATGGCAATACCAGCATTTTTTAGCAAGCCATAATCTTTAGCATTCGCAGCACAAGTGGCAATAGTTGCGCCATACCATAATTTATCCCACATGATTAATCCACCATCGGCAATTTCAAACCTTTCTCTTTTGCACATTTTTCTGCAATATCATAGCCTGCATCAGCATGACGCATAACACCTGTTGCTGGATCATTCGTTAAAACGCGCTCTAACCGTTTTGCAGCTTCAGGGGTACCGTCAGCGACGATGACCACCCCGGCGTGTTGTGAAAAGCCCATTCCGACACCACCGCCGTGGTGCAAACTCACCCATGTCGCACCACTCGCACAATTTAATAAAGCATTTAATAATGGCCAATCAGAAACTGCATCGGAACCATCTTGCATTGCTTCAGTTTCGCGATTAGGGCTTGCAACTGACCCTGAATCTAAATGATCTCGGCCAATAACGATTGGTGCTTTTAATTCACCGCGTGCAACCATTTCATTAAAAGCTAAACCTAAGCGAGCCCGATCACCTAAGCCTACCCAACAAATACGAGCGGGTAATCCTTGGAATTGAACTTTTTCTTTCGCCATGTCTAACCATTGATGCAAATGATGATCATGTGGCATTAATTCTTTAACTTTGGCATCTGTTTTATATATATCTTCAGGATCACCTGATAATGCTATCCAACGAAATGGGCCAATCCCTTGGCAAAATAGCGGACGAATATAGGCTGGTACAAAACCTGGAAAAGCAAAAGCATCTTGCACGCCTTCATCAAAGGCAACTTGTCGAATATTATTGCCATAATCAAAAGTTGGGATACCTTGTCGATGAAAGGCTAACATGGCTTCAACATGGGTCGCCATTGAGCGTTTTGCTGCTGCAATAACTTTTTCAGGATGATCAATTCGTTCTTGTTTTGCTTGTTCCAATGTCCAGCCAGCCGGCAAGTAACCATTTAACGGATCGTGTGCACTAGTTTGATCAGTCACCATATCTGGTTTAATACCACGCTTAATCAACTCGGGTAAAATTTCAGCAGCATTCCCTAACAACCCAACGGAAATCGATTTTTTATTTCGACAGGCATCAGCAATGATTTGTAATGCTTCATCAAGACTTGTGGTTTTTTTATCTAAATAGCGTGTCGCTAAGCGACGCTCAATACGTTCTGGATCACACTCTACGGCTAACATAGAAGCACCTGCCATGGTTGCAGCTAATGGTTGAGCTCCACCCATGCCACCTAAACCTGCAGTTAAAATCCACTTTCCACTTAAATTACCTTGATAATGTTTTTCACCGGCAGCTGCGAATGTTTCATAGGTTCCTTGCACAATGCCTTGTGTTCCAATATAAATCCATGAGCCAGCCGTCATTTGGCCATACATCATCAAGCCTTTTTTATCTAATTCATGGAAAACATCCCAGTTGGCCCAATGTGGTACTAAATTTGAATTAGCTAATAAAACGCGTGGTGCATCGATATGTGTTTTAAAAACACCCACTGGTTTACCTGATTGAATTAATAGAGTTTCATCTGATTCAAGATTTTTTAGCGTCTCTACAATTTTATCAAAACAATTCCAATCACGAGCAGCTCGACCAATACCACCATAAACCACTAAGGCCGCTGGATTTTCTGCAACTTCATGATCAAGATTATTCATTAGCATTCGTAATGGCGCTTCAGTTAACCAACTTTTGGCAGTGATTTGTGAACCTCGCGCTGCGCGGATAACGCGTTTTGAATCAAAACGATTGCTGACTACCATATTTTTCTCCACATTAATTAAATGTCTGTTAACAATTCTACTATGCTAAATTGAGTGTGATATAAATATATTAAGTAATTGTGCTGCTAATTTTGTTGTGCGTTGATCAATATCATAATTTGGTGCCAATTCTACAATATCTAAACTAATAACCTTCCCTGAAGCAGCGAGTTGTTTCAAACTAGAAATGATTTGCCAGGGATTTAATCCTAATGATTGTGGTGCGCTGACCCCCGGCGCAAAACAAGCAGCAAAAACATCTAGACAAATAGATAGATAAATTGGTGTATTTCTGGCTAAAATAGGAGTAAGAAATTCTTCTACCGCCAACATACCCTTTGCATAAATATCATCTGCTAATAAATAATGTGCTTTTAACTTTTTTGCTGTGTCAAATAACGAACGTGTATTACTCGCTTTTTGAATACCAATACAATAGTAATTGAAATCTAATTTTTTTTGTTCTCGGTCTAATGCAATTTGACGAAATGGTGTGCCAGAGGTGCCAACGTTATCCGCAGGAATATCACGCAGGTCAAAATGTGCATCAAAATTAACGATATCTACTGATTTATTTCCTAAATATTGTGCCAAGCCTTGATAGTGCCCCCATGCAGTTTCATGCCCTCCACCCAACACCACAGGAAACAAACCCATAGTTAATAATTTATTTACTGCATTGCCTAACGCTACTTGAGCTGTCGCCAGATCATTATTTTCTGGCACAATACTTCCTGCATCATAAATTGAAATTAAACGATGTACCGGCAATCGTGCAACAGCTTGCTTGATTGCTCTTGCTCCAGCAGCTGCCCCAATGCGTCCTTGATTACGTTTAATTCCAAGATCGCATTCAAATCCTAGTAAAGCAAATCCTTTAAGATTGTTTTCAATGCATGTCGATAAATCAAGTGGCTTAATAATCTGATAAAAGTATTCATTTTCTTTCGCATCAGCTCGGCCTTGCCAATCTGTCATCACGGCAGGATGATACAGTTTCATAATTAGATCCAAATTGGTTAATCCAATGTTTGTCTATACCGTTTTATTCCTATAAACAATACAACAAGGAAAAAAACTATGATAGCGATAATATTTGGCAATATATCAGCCAACGTATTACCTTTCAATAAAATCCCTCTAACAATCGGTAGAAAATGAGATAATGGGAGCAAATTACCTATATATTGAGCCCATACTGGCATGCCACGAAAGGGAAACAAGAAGCCTGATAATAAAATTGATGGTAAAAAGAAGAAAAAAGCCATCTGCATCGCTTGCAATTGACTTTTTGCAAGTGTTGAAAATAACAATCCAACAGTTAAATTAGCTGCAATAAATGGTAAGCATGCTAAATAAAGTAACCCTAAACTTCCTTCAACAGGAATATAAAATAAAAAATGTGCTGCCAGCAAAATTAAAGAAACTTGAATATAACCCACGATAATATAAGGAATAACCTTGCCCAACATGACCTCAAGTGGCCGAATTGGCATAGCTAGTAACCCCTCCATCGTTCCGCGCTCACGTTCTCTGGCAATGGCCATTGCCGTAATTATCACCATTGTCATCGTTAATACTACGCCTAATAAACCTGGAACAATATTATATTGTGTTATGCGCTCTGGATTATATTTTGTTTGTACAACAAAATTGATGGGAGGTTTATCTTGTTTTAAAAAAGCCAAACTTCCATTATATTCTTTAGCTAAAGTTGCATTAAGATTTGGAATAACACTTAATGCAAAACTGGTAGCAGCAGGATCAGTGGCATCAGCTTCGATCAAAACTTGTGGATTTTGATTACGAATTAATTTTTCTGAAAAATTCTGTGGGAAATAGATAATAAATTGTGCTTGATTACGCGCCAACATTTGATCGGCTTGCTGCTGACTTTTAAACTCTGGGAGAAAAGCAAAGTATTCAGAATTCTGTAACGCTTTTATCACATCTCGTGTTAAATAACTTTGATCTGCGGCTACTACTACAGCTGGTAAGTTTTTTGGATCATAATTAATGGCATAGCCAAAAAGAATCAGTTGCATAAGCGGAATACCAATTATCATGGCAAACGTTAACCGATCACGCCGCATTTGAATAAATTCTTTTGAAATAATTGCAAAAAATCGTTGCCATGAGAAATGAAATTTCATACGCGGTCCTTAGCTTGATCAACCAAGCTAATGAAAACATCCTCTAAACTTGGAGATATTTTTTGCCATTGCTGTTGTTGTTGAAATGATGAAATGGCTTGATTTAATTTTTGTTCATCTTTACCGCTGATATGAAGTTTATCACCGAAAAAAGCAACTTGGTCAATCCCAGATAAATCTTTTAATTGCTCCGCTAATATTGCTAAATTTTCACCCATTACTAACCAAGTATGTAATCCTGACGTTGTGATAAGCTCAGCTGCTGTTCCCTCTGCTAATAAATGACCATTAGCAATATAGATTAACCTAGTACATCGTTCTGCCTCATCCATATAATGGGTACTGACTAAAGTAGTAATACCTTGTTCTGATAGTTTATGAATTTCATCCCAAAATTCACGTCTTGTTTTGGGATCAACACCAGCTGTTGGTTCATCGAGTAATAATACTTTTGGATCATGTAACAAGCAACCAGCTAAAGCTAAACGTTGTTTCATACCACCAGATAAATAACTTGCTAACTTATTTTCATATTGATCAAGATTAAACATTTTCAAATAATGTTCTACACGTTCTTTACGATGTTTAATACTATAAGTCTGCGCAATAAAATCAAGATTTTCTCTTGCCGTCATTTCTCCGTATAAACTAAAATGTTGCGTCATATAACCAACTTGACGTTTAATTTCATAGGATTGCGTTAAGATATCATAACCAAGACAAGAGCCTTCGCCTGAATCTGGCGTTAATAAACCACAGAGCATACGCAATGTCGTTGTTTTTCCACTACCATTTGGTCCTAAAAAACCACATATTTCACCTTGATGCACATGCAAAGTAAAATCGACAACAGCTCGTTTACCATTAAAGCTTTTGTTAAGTTTTTTTGCATCAATAATGATTTCTGTTTCATTCATGTAGAAATATATCCACTGGTTGGCCAGGATGGAAATTTTGCGCTACCGTTGCTGGCATATCAGCGCGGACTAGATAAACTAATTTATCACGTGTATCTTTGCTGTAAATGACGGGAGGAGTATATTCTGCTTCAGGAGAAATATAACTAATTGTTGCTTTTGTTTTTTCTTTACAGCCATCACATGTAAAATAAATTGCTTGGCCTATTTTAATTTGGCTCAATTTAGGTTCGGGGATATAAAATAATACCCGAATATTTTCTGGTGCTAATATTGCCACAACTGGTTGATGGGCTCCCACTTTTTCACCCACACGAAAAAATGTATCAAATACCAAGCCAGTAACAGGTGATACCATCTTTTTTTGTTCCCACGCCCATTCTGCTTGTGCTACTTGAGCTTTTGCTTCGTGGTATTGATTTTGTCTGGCATGGTAAGCCGCCTCTGCAATATCATAGGCAACTTTGCTGGTAGCATGAGTTTGATACAACTCAACTTGACGCTCAAATTGCACCGCTGATAAAGCTAATTGTACTTCTAATTCAGCCACTCTTGCTTTGGCCGCATTTAATGCACCTTCTTCTGGTTGGGGTTCAAGTAAATAAAGTGGATCACCTTTTTTTACTTGCTCGCCACGTTTAACATTAAGTTCAACTAAAGCACCAGATACGCTACTGGCGACATAAGTATATTCTCCTTCAATATAACCAGGAAAAGATTTGTTGCGGTTATTTTCACAACCCAATATAGATAAAATAAGCGAGAAAACAATCAAATATTTTTTTATACTACCAGTCAACATCGTCCCGATGTCCTTAATATATGTAGGGCTTTTCACAAGTATAATGCATTTATTGGTAATTAACTCATAACCTATATGATTTTATTTGTTTTTTCTGGAGTATTTATGGTCACAAAAGTGATGATAATCTAGTCACCCGTAAAAAATACGGAGTTACACATTCTATTAATTACTGTACAAATATAATAACTAAAAAGTTAGGATAAAAAGATATGCGTAATATCCATTTTTTTGATACAACGCTAAGGGATGGAGAGCAAGCACCAGGCAATGCCATGACTATTGCTCAAAAAATTCGCTTATTTAATTTACTTGATGCTGCTAATGTCGAATTTATTGAAGTAGGCTTTCCTGCTGCATCTGAATTAGATTTTACTGCTACTAAAGAATTAACAAAACTTAAGCGAAATGCATGTGCCAGTATATTTGCTCGAGCCATTAAAAATGACATCCGTATAGCCGCAGAGGCTGTTACAAAAAAAAATAATGTCCAACTGCAACTTTTAGCTGTTGGTTCCGAGATACATTTAAAACATAAAAGAAATATTTCAATTGATATTGCTATTCAAGAAATTATTGATTCTATTGATTATGCAAGAAAAGTTGGTTTTGACAATATTTCTATCGGATTAGAAGATGCATTTAGAGGATCTCCAGAATATTTAGAAAAATTAATTAATGTTTGTATTGAGCATCAAACCAACACCATCGTCATTGCTGACACGGTAGGGGCTGCTACACCCAGTGAATTTTATGAACTCATTTCAACCATAAAAAAAACTATTGGTAATTCAATTCAAATATCTGTTCATTGCCATAATGATATGGGTCTTGCCGTTGCCAACAGTCTCGAAGCAATTCGTGCTGGTGCAAATTGCGTGCAAACTACATTATGTGGTATTGGTGAACGTGCAGGTAATGCAGCAATGGAAGAGATTTTGACTGTATTACACTACAAAAAAAATGTATATGCCGCAAATAGTAATATTGATATAAAGAAAATTCATGATCTATGTCATATATTAATTGAATTATTAAAGCTTGAAGTGAGTAAACATAAAGCCATTCTTGGTGAAAATGTTTTCTTAACTTCTGCAGGAATTCATGCCAAGGGTATTATTGCCAATCCCATTACATATGAATATATAGAACCAGAAATATTTGGTCGTAATCGTGGATTTTTAATAAGTCGTTTATCTGGTCGTAGCTTGATTGCACACAATCTCGAAAAGCTTGGTATTGAAGTTGACGAAGATATACTAAATGCAATGCATAATGTGATTTCTTCAAACACATCAATCACCGAATTTAATAACCAAGATAATTTACTTAATTTATATTGTAATTTAGTATCACAACAACCTTAGTATCAAATGGAGAATATGCATAATGACGAATGAGAAAAATATTAACACTCTATTTAATGAATTTGATAATTACATTCAGAAACACAAATATAGCAATCATTCTTTTGTTACGACATTAGAAAATTTCAATGTTAATAAAGAAAACTTAAAAAATTGGTCCATTCAAAAGTACCATCAAGTTTATCAACAAAATTGTAATTTCAGCGCCATTCATTCTGTCGCTGGATTATATGAAGATATACGACAATATCAAATGAAACAACTTATTGCAGAAGAAACTGCTATCGCTGACGGTACGGATTCTCATTATGGACTTATGAAACGTTTTGCATTAAGTATCGGTGCAACTGAGAGTGAGATAAACACCGCCAAGCCCGGACAACCAATTAATGATTTTTTCCATTTCCAATATAACCACTGCAAAAACAGCCCAATTTATGGGATGTTATCAATTTATCTTGTTGAAAGCCAAACATCTGAGAGCGTGAACAAAATGTATAAGGCTATTAAGAAACAATTTGGCACGTCTGATTATGATTTGGAATGGTTTACTGTTCACAGCACAGTTGAAGACTCACATGCCGATGAAGCAAAGGAGTTGATTGTTAAATACGCCAAGGATGACAGTCATTTTGCCGAAAAAGGATGGCAAGTTATTAAAGATGGTATTCAAGCTTGGAATAAATTACAAGATTACTATGCAACAATTTTACAAGCAATAAACTAGGAGAACGTTAATGTATAATTATATTGATGCTGATTCACATATAGAAGAACATCATGAGATATTTAATTATCTTGATAAAGAATATATGCACCGCCGCCCTGCCGATATTTCCATTGGTGATATGGTAAAACACAGACCAACACGAAATCGAGTTTGGTTAATTGATGGTGAAATGAGACCAAAGCTTTTTGGCCACAATGCTTCATGTTATGCCACACCGCCAACCAGTGATTTTGCAAAATTAAAACCTGTTACGCCCGAAGTACAAGGCATTAGTGATGTTGATGCTTATATAGAGTGCTTAAATAGCAAAGAAATTGATGTAGTAGTATTATATCCAACGCTATTTTTGCATCCAGTAACGAGAGATCCGCTCTTTGAAGCGGCATTAATGCGTGCTTATAATTCCTGGTTAGCAGAAACCTGCGCTAAACAACCAAAACGTTTAAAGTGGGCCGCATTAATTCCAATGCGTTCTATTCCTGACGCTATCAGTGAAGTTAAGCGTGCAAAGGCATTGGGCGCCTCCAGTGTCATGTTACTTGCTACTGTAGGTAATACCTTATTGCATGATCGTCGCTTTGATCCAGTTTACCAAGCAATTCAAGATGCCAATTTACCTATTTGTATTCATACTGGCTATGCGCATGATGGAATTAATGACAGCTGTGAATCCCCCGCTTCAGCATTAGTATTAAACTTTGAAATGTCGATGGTAATGGCGTTATTTTCTTTTTTAAGTGGTGGCATTTTAGATCGCTTTCCAAATCTTAAAGTTGGTTTTCTTGAGGCAGGTACGCTCTGGTTATATGCTGCATTAGATAGAATGATGAAATGGCGTGAAACACCAACCGCTGAAGTTTGGCCCGCACAAAAATCTCCCTTAGAGTATTTAAAAAATAATCAAGTTTATTTTACTATTGAAGGTGATGAACCAAATCTGCGAGAGTTTGTTGATTTGGTAGGTGTAGATCGTGTTTTAGGGTCTGGTGATTTTCCTCATGTTCACTATAAAGATGGTAAAATTGCTGAGACATTTACTGATATTAAAATGCATAAAGACTTGAGTGATGCAGACAAAAAATTAATCTTAAGTAAAAATGCTGAGAAATTTTATAATTTCAGCATCTAGTATTCTCTCTTCAGGGATTATGTAACTTACATAATCCCTAATTTTTTACAAACTTGCAGTGCTTGCGGTGTCATTAATTGAAGAATTTCCTGGAACAGGCGTAAAATCATTTGCATCTTTTAAAGCAAGTGTTTCTTCTCTATTATTTCCAAAACAGCAAAATCTACTTTTGCCTGGCGATGGTAATATTGCTTCTGCTTGGTAACTATCACGATTTTTAATTGTTTGTAAGACTAATGGTCTGATGCTAAAAATCCAATGCGTAATTGCAATGCTCAAACAAAAAAGTAACGGTGTTAATTCAGCAACCCAAGAATCTTCATAACCTAATGCACTAGCTGAACCTAAAAAACTACCATAAGCTGCTGCGGCAAAAGAAGCCATATCAATGGCTCCAGCACCCCATTGCGCCATAGCAATGGTCTTATCTTTAAAGCCTGATAGACTATGCTGAACAACCTTGATGAGTGCTGTTTCATTAGCATTATAATATTTATACGTTTGACCTGAACGTGACATTAGATACGTTACAAAAACAGAAGTACTTCCGATAACAACGCTGGTTGCCACCAGACTTTTGGGAATAGTTGGCCAAATCAAATTAAGTGCATTATAGACTGAGAAACCACCCATCACAACAGTTGCACTACCAGCTAAACCACTACTAGCAGTTGTTTTAATTAAATTGCCTGCAATGGTTGCTCGATTATTAGCATTCACACTGGCTGTCGTTAAATTACGTTGTAAATCAAGCGCATTTCTTACTGCTGGCACACAAAAGAAGGCTGCATACGCCACAGCACAAGATAAAGCAAAATACAAATCAATACCAATGCCAATATCGTCACCCGCTTCATCACCAAATGTTTTTTCCAAGAGTTCTTCGATTTGCAATGCAGTTAATAACGTATAGCTACCTAAAAATGAGGCAAGAAATTCAACTCCTAACGATCCAAAATTGGAAAGCCACATAATTACAACATTTGTTTTTTCCAATCTCGTAGTATTTTTCCATATTGGTGAAGCTGCAGCTGCCGCTTGATCACTATCTGGTAAAAATATCTTTTTCATTGCAGGCCCGCGCGTAACCCCTCGAATATATGCAGTACTAGCGGCGCCAATTGCTAAAGTTGGAATAGTCACGGCGGGGCTTTTAATATTGAAATAATCTAAGCCCTCTTTTAATAAAAATATTACTTGTCCCGCAGTTGCTAAAACCTTACCGGTGGTAAAGCTAATTGTAGCGGCCCACCCAGCACACTTTTTAATAAATTTTTTAAACATTATTTTCTCCTATATTATTTTTTTAATTAAAGTAAGTAAGTTTTTTAAAACAATTTCTCCCATTTCTTTTGTTCCAACTGTAATCATATTATCTTGGGATATATCTTTAGTACGATAACCTTGTGACAAGGTTAGTTTTATTGCATCATTAATTAAAGTGGAAAATTCTTTTTGTTCAAATGAATGTTCGAAAATCAGGGCTAATGACAAAATTGCCGCTAAAGGGTTTGCCACATTTTTACCTATCAAATTTGGTGCAGAACCATGTACTGGTTCATATAATCCTTGCTTGCTATTATTTAATGATGCTGATGGCAATAAACCAATGGAGCCAATTAGCGCAGCTGCTTCATCAGATAAAATATCGCCAAATAAGTTGGTTGTTACAAGCACATCAAATTGTTTTGGATTTTGAATTAATTGCATAGCCGCATTATCAACATACATATGAGTTAATTCAACTGTAGGATATTCAATGGCTATTGATTCTATAATTTCAAACCATAACTTATTTGATTCAAGAACATTATGTTTGGTAACTGAACATAATCGTTTATTTCGTTGTGCCGCAAATTTGAACCCTTGGTGAGCGATTCTCGTTATTTCATGCTCACGATAAAGCATGGTATTTATTCCAATGCGTTGGTGATTAGCATCAAACTGAATTCCACGCGGTTCCCCAAAATAAATATCGCTACTTAATTCGCGTATAATTAATAAATCTAAATCCTTAATGATCTCAGGCTTGATATTAGAAAAATCAATCAATGATGAATAAGAAGTAATAGGTCTTAAATTAATAAAGAGATCTAATAGTTTCCTTAATCGTAATAAACCATTTTCAGGGCGTTTAGCTAATGGCAAATGTTCCCATTGCGTGCCGCCAACTGCGCCAAGTAAAATTGCATCTGCCGATTTTACTTGTGTAAGCGTATTGCTGGGTAATGAGTCATTTAAAGAGTCAATTGCAGCACCACCAATTAATCCATTCTCAATATTAATAGGTAATTTATACATTTCAATTAAGGTAAGTAAAATTTTTACTGCTGGCTCTACGACTTCTGGACCAATGCCATCTCCTGGTAATATTAATATTTTTTTATGTTTTTTCATTATTATCTTCCGATAGAGAATGAAGGGGCTATTTCTAGTGAATTACTTTTCTTTTCTTGTAATGTAGGCATCATTCGTTCTTCTTTAATACGAACATACGCTTTTCTTGCCAGACTTTCTCTAGTCAAAGCTAAATTATCTTCTTTATTATGGTTTTTTAATAACTCACGCATGCTATCTGTTTTTGCATAATTCATTACCTCATTTTTATCTTCGATGCTGTAATATCCAACTTGTAGTAACAGCTCAACTATTTCTGGTCTATTTTTTCTAACTGCATGATGTAATGCGGTAAAACCATTGATATCTTTTATTGCTAAAGATGCACCAATACCAATTAAAAATTGAATGCAATCAATTGAGGCATTTTTACAAATAGCCATATGTAGTGGTGTACGTTTTTTAACATCATCTTTTTCATCAATAAAGACTCCTGATAACAATAGTCTACAAATAAAATTCACGCGATCTGTTTGTACAGCTATATGAATTGGTTTTAAACCATTGCAATCAGAAAGCGTTAACTTGGCACCTATACTTAGCAGCATGCAAAAAATATCATAATCACCGTTATAGATGGCTTGATGTACCTTTGGATATCCAGAAGAAGTTAAGCCATTAGGATCATTTTCACCGTTTACTTTGGCTAACATTATTCTTGACTTAAATAAATCAAATTTCCTCATCTCAGGATACATAAATAAATCCAAGACTGGGCTATTACTTTTCTCTGTAATGCTAGTGACCGCTGCAGTAATTTGCCCTCGATGATGTGTGCCATGATTAAAAACATGTAGTAATGTTCCAGCATAAGGTTTAACCTGTGCTTGATCTTTGCTATTGGTATAACTTAACGTTCCTAATAAATCAGCGGGTGGAACTTGAGTTAACCACTGCGACCATTCATCCGCACGACTCAAGGTTGCCTCTTTTAATTCTTCACGTTCAGTATATAATTCCTGATCTAGGCCTGTAATTGGAAAAGGAACATTCTTAAATCGACTCAACCATAATGAATCTACTAAATGAAGATGATTTAAGGTTCCATGAATCGATCCAAAATATAATCCTCTATTTTGATAATAATTGGCATTTGTTATAGGTTTAATCGCTTTGAATAACTCTCGATAAGCCCAACCATGATAATTTGCCATTTCTAGCAATACTTTTTTAACTACTTGCGGCATTTTTTCCCTCGTCATTTTTAATGAATTTTTTAATTTTTCGCAAAAATTGCAGATCATTTTTTTGATTAACCAGCAGTGTGGCAAAGAATATCAACACTGCGCCCATTGCTGCCATTACGGTTATATGTGACTTAAAAATAAAAATATCAAATAATGCTGAAAATAATACTGATAAATATAAGAGCGGCACTAACTCACTAACGGGCCTTAATTTATACGCTAATCCCGTAAAAAATTGAAATCCAATGGTTGACATAGAAAATATCATGACTCCAATAAAAAATTGCCAATCCATATTTATATTACGAAATACTGATGGACCACCTATGATGGCAATAACCATTGAGCAAATTGATCCTAAGAAAAAATAATGGACAAGACAGGATGTATTAGGCAATTCTTTTAGAGCCACACTCAAGAGATAATTAGATGCTCCCCACGATATTCCTGCCAATAAGCCTAATAATAAATACCAGTTTAATGTTGTAGAGGGATTAATTATTAATAAAGTCCCAATAAAACCTAAGATCACACCTAACCAATTAGTAAAACTTGCACGCCCATGAAACATTACCGTGAAAAGTAATATAAAAATGGGTGCTGTATTTACTAATGCAGAAGCACTAAGCAATGAGATATATTTAACTGCAATAAAATAAGAATATTGATTTAATAAATTTGCAATCGTACGAATAAAGCTTACTGTTCGCAAATTGGTAATATGCGTCAATATTTCTTTTCTTAACATAAGGCATAATAATAAAAATGGGACAAAAAAGCGGATAAAAACCAATAACGTTACTGGTTCACCCACTTTTCCCGAGGCCCCAAATACTGCTAACAGAAAGGCAGCAAATATCATATATCCATATGGTCTTATTGCAGTAATGTTATTCATTTATTTTCAATTAATGGCAAATTATGTTGTTTAGCGAAATCATTATATGATGTAAGAATCATCTCATGATTAACGCCGGCCCTTTTGATAGTAAAGGTATCAAAGTTTAAAATTGTGGTTGCTAATTTATTATTATTTTTATGTTTTGAACTTCCTGCATTATAATAATAATCGACACCATTAATGATTTCTTGCGGCACGTCTTCAAATGAATAGTTATTTCCTGTTGAAGAAAAATTACCTGATGAACCAACCAACAATATTTCATCTTGTTCAGCCAATCTAGCCATAGGCTCAATATACTCACCAGTATTCAAAAAGGTAGCCACCGTTGAATCACGGACCAGTTGATCATGTACCCATGTGGGTAACTTTTGAATTAAAATAGAATTGGCATTGACTGGATTAATAACCGCTAATGTTGTTTTTTTTGTAATAGACTTAATCCATTCTAAAAGAATCGGTTCATGTAGACATGAGATATTCATCATAATATCGATATTGCCAGCAGTAATACATGGGTTAGAATAAGGACGTCCTTTTAATTCATACATTCTTTTTATTGAATTTTCAGAATGTCCTAAAAACCCATATCCAATATCAGCTTTAACTAAAGCTAAACCGCCATTTTTAATAACATTATACGCATCTTGTGCAATTTGTATATTATTCATTTAGTACTCTTTTAAAAACTAAAATATGACCACTCTCGTTTTTTTCTATCGACTTTTTGAAAAGATTCGATTTTTTCATTCAATAATAATGATTCTTTTATCTCATCTAGATCATTAATCAAATAATCACGGACTCTAGATTCCATATCAAATGGAAATTGGTGATCGAGAAAAAGGAAAATGCAACTCTTTTCCAGATCAATAGTTATGTTTAATAAATTATTTTCATTACTACATGCTAAAGTAGCGATCTGGTTAATAATTCGCTCTTGACATTTAATTAAAATCAGCCCATTTTTATAGCTATTGTTATAAAAAATTTCTCCAAAACTTGGCGCAATTACGCATTTAATCCCGTAATCTAACAATGCCCAAACTGCATGCTCGCGTGAGCTACCGCAACCAAAATTTTCGCCTGCTAAAATAATTGATGCTGATTTATAGCAGCCATTATTTAAAATGAAATTTTCATTTAATTGATAATCATCATGATATCGCCAACGTGCAAAAAGTCCTTTCCCCAATCCTTTTTTTGATACAGTAATTAACTCAGTTTGTGGAATAATAACATCGGTATCAATATTTTTATCCAATAACGGTACGGCTTGACCAATAATTTTAGTTCTTGTATTCATCATTTAAACCTCCGTCATTTGTCGAGGATCGGTAATACATCCAGCAATTGCACATGCAGCAGCCATGATTGGGCTTGCCAAATGGGTTCGCGCATAAGGTCCTTGGCGACCTTCAAAATTGCGATTAGATGTTGAAATACAACGTTGATAAGGTTTTACCTTATCCGAATTTAAACCAATACACATGGAACAGCCAGGTTCACGCCATTCAAAGCCTGCAGCGAGAAAAATTTCATGTAAATTTTCTTGTTCTGCTTGTTTTTTAACCTGTTTTGATCCGGGAACTACGATGGCCTTAACATGTGATGCAACTTTTCGTCCTTTAATAAATTTTGCGGCTTGTCGTAAATCATTAATACGACTATTGGTACATGAACCAATAAAGACGTTATCAATTTTTAATCCCATTAATGATTGATTTGGTTTGACGTCCATATAGCTAAGTGCTTTTTCAGCTTGTTGCGTATTATTGTTTCGATAAAGCGTTGAATCTGGTACAGTTTGGGTTATTGAAATCACATCTTGTGGTGTCGTACCCCACGTTATTTGGGGATCAATTTTTGTCACATCAATAACAATCTCTTTATCAAAAACAGCATCACTGTCTGAAAATAATGTTTGCCAATACATTATTGCTTGCTGCCACTGTTTTTGTTTTGGGCTGTATTCTCTGTCATATAAATATTCGATAGTTTTTATATCCGGCGCCATAAATCCATACTTAGCCCCTAACTCAATTGATAAATTACAAATTGTTAATCTTTCTTCAATACTCATGGCGTCAATTGCTTCGCCAGCATATTCAACAGCGTAACCAGCACCACCATTAACACCAAGTTGACCAATTAAATATAAAATTAGATCTTTTGCTGTTACATATGAATTCATTTTTCCATTAAAAATAACTCGCATGGCTTTTGGTTTTCTTTGACGAATCGTTTGTGTTGCCAATACATGCTCGACTTCACTCGTGCCAATACCCCAGGCCAAAGCACCTAAGGCACCAAGTGAGCAAGTATGACTATCTCCACAAACTATCACCTGACCCGGTAAAATTAACCCTAATTCTGGCGCAACAACATGAACAATACCTTGATTGCGGTGATCTAAGTCAAATAATTTAATATTATTATCTTCTGTGTATTGTCTTAATGTATTAATTAATTCAACACCACTCGGCTCGGTGTGAACTGTGCGATTTGGCAACGTTGAAACAATATGATCCTCTACTGCAAACGTTAACGCAGGTGATTTGACTTTTATTCCTCTATCTTTTAGCCCTGAAAATGCTTGAGGACTTGATACTTCATGAATAAGATGTCTATCAACGTGGATTAAGTCAAAACCATCCTCAAATTGATGGATAACATGTGATGCCCATATTTTATCTAATAACGTACTCATTATCGTTACGCTCCTTCAGAGGATCTAATTTTTGTGTTATTCGCGTGTAAAATTGTAATAGTTTTATACGCAATGGTGTCTCAATAAAGTGATATATAAATGCAGCCAGCATTAAATTGATAATAAAAAATGATAAATATAATAAAGGATGAGGTAATCCAAATAAATCATTGATAGTATTTGTTTTAAATGATGGTTGTTTACTTATTGCATAAAAAAGCATATTAAGTACTAACCAATGTACTAAATAAAACCCGTATGATAATTTACCTAAATATGCTAAAACTGTGCTGCCCAAAAAATTGCTAATAAAATGTTTTTTTGTTAAAGATAAAATAAATAATCCAGCCAGTAATATAGCTAACACTCGCATCCAATCTGGTGTATAGGCAATTAATAATAAGATGGTAACAATGCTGATAACTGATAATATTCCTGCTTGCTTATTATTTAGATTAATTACTGTTTGTATTCTATAAAAAAATATTCCTGTAAAAAAACCAACAATAGCTCTTGTTAATGCTTTATATCCATATAAGCAATGCATTAATCCATTGGGCTCTGTATATATAAAGTATGTCATCAGGCTTCCTAATAGCATTAACATGCCTAGCTGCAAATATAAACTTAGCCGTTGTGTAAGTAAGATCATAAATGGAAAAATCAAATAACCAAACCATTCAGCACTGACTGACCAGAGCGGAACATTAATTTTGTCCCATAATAAATTTCGCATACTGTATCGATTAAATGAAAACCATACATGTGTCATACTCGCAACTAAAGCCGTACTAATTAATAATTGCGATAGTAATTCTTGATGATTAATACTTTTCCCGGTATAAAACGCTATTAAAATATAGGTTAAATTACCAAGTAGATTTACAACAATAAGCGAGGGCCAAATTCGAGAGAATCGTTTATAAATATAATTTAGATATGATGTTTGTGTAATACGCTTATTAAATGAAGTGTAATTATAGGCTAGCACAAAGCCACTTAAGATAAAGAAGATGTCCGGTGCGATATCAGCACCTTTAATAATGATTGAATTACCAATTCCAGTAAAAAAGTAAAAATGAAATAAAGCAACCCAAAAAGCTGCGATGGCTCTTACGCCAAATAATGATGTTATTTCACTTGCTTGCATACTATGGCCTGCTATATTTTTGTTCAAAATTTAGTATTAGCCATCATAGCATAAAAAAAAATCTACCCCCTCCGTATTTTTTACGGGTTCAAATCATATTATAACGAGAATTATTCGGTAATCATTACATATCCCGAGCTAATCTGTAATGATTCATTCGTATCAGTCGGTTCAAGTGATATGTAATACCCATCAACTTCAGCGACATCAAAAATATCATCAATTACATAACCCGTTGTTTTATTTTTTTTATCTGTAACCACTCGATTATCATCAACATGTCGTTGAATAAAATTAACGCCCAAGTGCCGCATAGCTTTTTCTCTAACTTCTTTTTTGTGCGCACCAACATAAAATGATATTTCATGTGCTTCACCAAATTGATTTGAATGATAACCACCATAATTGACTAGAAATAGCTTATTGTCATTCTTAGGTGGAATATCTTTATATAATTTAATTTCATAACCATCAACACATTTCAATGTTATATATGAGTCTATGTGAAGCGATTTTCTATCACCAAACCATTTTTTTGCTAATGTTGGATATGCATTCTCAATAGTATGAGCGACAACAAATACGACATCGTGTAATTCTATATTACACCCCGGCATACGACCACCAAGATATACTGCAAATAAAGAAAGCTCATTCTGTTTTTCTGGCAACATCTCTTACCTCACAAAGGTTAAGGTTTTAATCAATAATTTGCTAAATTAACCATGTATTTTGTTAAGCATTATGAAATAGAATGTATATATCCTGTTGGATTATCGGGACATTCTTGCCATCCACACTCAGCCCAAACGGAAATAGCATTGGCTAAGGTAATTATAAAAAATAGTGCAAAAAGAGCATGTACGTATTTTTTATATTGCGTATTATTGATATGGGCGGGTTCATATTGACGATCAATACCTAGCATAATAGTCGTAACAATTATAGCTAACACTGAAAAAATAAATGACCACGTGTACATGTGTAAACCAAAAATAGCAGAACCATAATTTCCCGTACCTGGGATAACATGTAAAGAAACTTGTCTTAGTGCCACAAATCCTGTGTAAACAGCACTTAATAAAACTATTGCATAATGACTTGGCCGTAATCCAAAACGTAAATTAAATAAAAAACCCATCGCAATTAAGGTAAAACCAACTCGTTGTAACAGACACAATGGACAAGGTAATTCATGAAGAAAAAATTGAAAAATAAACCCCATCATTAATACAATACTGATACCAAGCACTGCAAGCATATTAAATATATATTCAACTTTTTTAATGGTTATTAAATTCATAATATTGTCACCTTAAAGATTAATGGCTAAATGTGAAGTAATATGATGAGCAAACCAGATGACTCCTAGCATTAATGAAATGCCAAAAAATCCAAATGCCGGCTTTCGATAACCACGCCAAGCGAGTAAGGTGCATAAAGCACAGATCAAAAAAATGATAACAATCATGACAAAGTCCTTTTGCGTAGTCTAAACGGATATATCCATCACATCCCAAATGTGAGTTTATCAGCTCATGATATAATGGATATAAAACTTATTTTTCCAAAACATAATGAGTTTACCCCATAATTTGAACGCCGGAAACATACTGTAAAAAATGAACACTATACCCATCACACCTCAAGATGCGAATTTATCATTCCGACTGAACGTGATCTTTGAACGTTCGCTCGGGTGCCAAACTTCGCATCTTGAGGTGTGATGGGTATAGAGGCTGTTGTCAATTCAACTATGCTGAAGAAATATTTGAGTCCTGCTGGCTAGTATGTAATTATCATTATAATAATTGAAGTAATGCATAGGGTTGAGATAATGTTTTTAAAAGAATCCTCTCTTAGACCATGGATTATCGTTTTTTCTGGTGGCTTATATTTTTTCTATGAATATATTCAAATGACCATATTCAATACCATGCCAACCCAATTATTAGAAGGCTTCCACATCAATGCGGCGCAACTAGGAACACTATCCGCTTGTTATTTTATTGCTCAAGTCATTTTTATGTTTCCTGCTGGTTTAATGTTAGATCGTTTTTCAATTAAAAAGCTCATACTTGCAAGCATGACATTGTCTATTATTGGCACATTAATTTTCTCTTATGCTCATAGCTACTCCACCGCTATGATTGCTCGTTTTATCTCAGGGATCAGTGGTTCTTTTGCTTTTTTAAGTTGCATCAAACTTGCATCACAATGGTTTCCTGGTAACAAATTATCACTTATTACTGGACTACTTATTACCATGGCGGTATTTGGCGGCTTCATTGCACAAGTGCCTTTTGCGTGGTTAGCTGATGAAATCAGTTGGCGCTTTTCACTTAAAGTTCTTACGTTAGTCGGGGTCTTCTTCTTTTTTGTTATTATGCTGAATGTCAAAGATTCACATACCACTGTAAATACACCGGAAACTATAAAGCATTTTCTATTAACATTGCGCTATGGCTTGAGAAACATCCAAACTATATTAATTGGTTTGTATATTGGATTATTAAATTTGGCAGCATTTTTGATCGGTACATTATGGGGTAGTTTATATCTAGCAGAAACACATAAATTAAATCATGTCTTGGCAACGTTTATATCTTCTATGTTATTTGCTGGTATTATTGTTGGTTCCCCACTATTCGGAT
>JAGVJQ010000012.1 GCA_020051015.1 Gammaproteobacteria bacterium | reverse complement strand
TGGCAGTACTTTATCTTGATTTAGATCATTTTAAAAAAATTAATGATTCTATGGGGCATGCGGTAGGTGATCTATTGTTGCAGAAAGCTGGAACACGATTACTGTCATGCGTGAGAGAAACAGATACTGTTGCTCGTTTTGGCGGTGATGAATTTGTGATCCTTTTACCCGAAATTTTAACGCCCGAAAATGTCATTGTCATTGCCAAGAAAATTTTGCATGAAATTGCCCAACCGTTTACGTTAAATAATCAAGAATTTTATATTACTACCAGTATTGGTATTGGACTTTATCCAGATGATGGTCAAGATGTGCAAATCATATTAAAGTCGGCAGATATTGCCCTTTATAATGCTAAATCGCAAGGACGAAATATTTATCAATTTTGTTTACCAAGTGCCGCCATCTTAGCACAACATAAAGTCATCTTAGAAAGCGAATTACATCAAGCGCTAAAACAACAAGAATTTGCTTTATTTTATCAACCAAAAATAAATATTAAAACTGGAAAAATAGTAGGTGTTGAGGCACTTATTCGATGGCAACGATCTGATGGTAAAACAATGATGCCCATTGAATTCATCCCGTTAGCCGAAGAAAATGGCTTGATTATTCCGATTGGCGAAGGAGTATTACATGCTGCATGCATGCAAGCGCAAACATGGCTTGATAGAGGATTACCGCCCATCACTGTCGCTATTAATTTATCAACACAGCAACTTGATAAGAATATAATTAGTACCGTAAAAAGAATATTAAATGAAACTTCATTAGAGCCAAAATATGTTGAACTAGAAATTACTGAAAGCGCATTGATGCAAATAACTGAAAAAAATATCGCTTTGCTATTTAACCTTCATGACTTAGGGGTAAAATTATCCATTGATGATTTTGGTACCGGCTTTTCTTCTTTTGCATATTTAAGAAATTTTAAAGTTGATAGCATTAAAATTGATCGTAGCTTTATTACTGGAATTCCATACGATTCCAATGCCTGTGCTATCACTCGCGCCATTATTACCATGGCACATGCTTTAAATATTATTACTATTGCGGAAGGTGTAGAAACAAAAGAGCAATTAGATTTCTTAAGAGAGAATGATTGTGATCAATATCAAGGCTTTTTATTTAGTAAACCATTACCTGAAAAAGATATTTATCCATTGATGTTCAATAATCTACAAGAAAAATAGTCTCAATTTACATTTATTGACCAGATTTATTTTTGCACAACTTGCATATTAGTTCGATTCCTTTAATATAGAGGCATGCTTGCCATGATGGCTATTCTAATCTTATAGGGAAATATATGATGCCGAATAATAATAATCTTTCTTTAGATACATTGTCCCATACGCCGCACGAAGTAGATAAAGTTTCTAATATATTAAAATGGATTTTACTCTATGTTGCCTTAGCCTGTTTTGCCATCATTATTTGGGGAACAGTTGAAACATATCGACAAGCGCCGCCTTTGCCCGATGTATTCGTATCAGCTTCTGGCCAGCATCTCATGACCAGTGATGATATTATTGCAGGAAAGGCGGGGTTTCAACGCGCTGATTTAATGGATTATGGTAGTCTTTACGGAATGGGATCGTATTTTGGTGAAGATTACACCGCACAATATTTGTTACAACTAGCCAATTTAACTGAGAACGCCTTAGCACAACAACAGCATAATCAATCATTGTCTCAATTGTCAGAAGGTGATCGTTATATTCTCCAAAAAGACACTCAACATCTACTTAAAAATATTAATCTAGCTCAATCTGAATCGCAAATTCCACAAGCCGTAGCGACGGCAATTCTTGAATTGCAAACGCAAATTTCAAATTCACTTTTGAATAATAATTTTACCACGGGTTGGACTAAAGCATACAGTTTAAATCCTGTATCAGCACTGCAAGTAGCTGATTTTTTAATTTACTCTTCATTAACCACTGTCGCCAACCGACCAGGGGAGAACTATTCCTACACAAATAATTGGCCGTATCAACCGACAGTAGGAAATGTACCAACAACTGCAACATTTACTTGGACATGGGCATCTTTTTGCTTTGTTTTTCTTGGGTTTGGCCTCATTCTTTTTATTTATCATCGTTGGCTGAACGAGCCTGATATAGCACATAGAACGCTTATTTTTGATAAATTTAATCCATTAACCGCCAGCCAAAGAAAAATAGGCCAATACTTTATTGTGGTAGCGTTAGTACTTCTATTACAAATTGGTGTTGGTGCAATATTGGCTCATTACTATTCTGATCGGGCTAGCTTTTATGGCATTAATATTGCCCCGTATTTACCTTTCAATTTTTTACGTGATATTCATATTCAAACCCCCATTGTATGGATTGGATTGGCATGGATAAGCTCTGCCTTGTTTTTGTCACCCATTATTAGTAATGCCGAAGCAAAAGGGCAGAGTATATTAGTAACATTATTATTTTGGGTAACGTTACTGATTGTGGCTGGCGCTATAGTGGGTGATTACTTAGGTATTATGGGATTAGTTAATAAAGGATGGTTTTGGATTGGTAACCAAGGTTTGTCATATATTCAATTAGGTCGCGCATGGCAAATTGGTTTTGCTGCAGGGCTAATCATTTGGAGTGTTATGGTTTTTCGTGGCTTATGGCCAAACCGCCAGAAATTAGTTATCGCCACAAAAGAATTCTGGACTGGTCGTATTCATCTCGAGCATTTATTTTGGGCCAGTACCATTAATATTGCTGTTTTATATTGGTTTGGCATGATTCCTTTAACCGGTATTGAAAAGTCTTTCACTATTACTGACTTTTGGCGTTGGTGGGTTGTGCATTTATGGGTTGAACAATCATTTGAATTTTTTGCAGTTGTGGTTACCGCTTATTTATTGATGGGCGTAGGATTAGTCTCACGTCGTTTAGCTGAACGAACCGTTTTCTTTGAAACTATCCTTATTTTTCTGGGTGGCGTAGTAGGAACAGGGCATCACTGGTATTGGGTTGGTGAACCAGCCATGTGGCTGGCACTTGGTAGCGTCTTCTCATTTGTCGAAGTCTTACCATTGGTATTACTGATTATCGAGGCAATTACTCAACATAGTCATATTAAGAAGCAGGAAAATTTTCCTTATCGCTTAGCCTATCTTTACATATTGGGTGCCGCATTTTGGAATTTTGTTGGTGCCGGTGTATTTGGTGGTGGAACCATCAATGCACCACTCATCAATTACTATGAACACGCCACTTTTTTGACATTAAATCACGCACATACTGCTCTTTTTGGAGCATTTGGCTTGCTAGCCTTAGGTATGATTTACTTTTGCTTACGTTATGCAGCAGGAACGACAGAGTGGAGTGATCGTCTAGGGATATGGGCCTTCTGGCTTTATAACTTAGGCGTAGTATTGTGGGTAGTATTGAACTTCTTCCCCATTGGTTGGATGCAACTTGAAGCTGTTTACGAGCATGGATTTGCTTATGCCAGAAGTCTTGATTTCTATAATAAAACGTTAGTTTGGCAATGGTTACGTTTCCCGGGTGATGTGGTTTTTGCCATAGGAGCCGTCTTAATGGCCTATGATTTTCTAGTGAAATTAAAACCGTTTTATAAAAAATCGCAACACTAATTAACAAGAATTGCTCCCTCTCCCCTTGCGGGAGAGGATTGATGAGCATACTCGCCAAGCGGAAAGAGCCTAAAATTTGCACGAAAAGCTCCCTCGCCCCGCAGCTACACGTTCATAATTACCGTATCACATATGTAGAAGCTGTGCGGGAGAGGGTTGGGGAGAGGGGTTGTTTAAGATTAGTAGGCCCTAGCTCGACGTGTATGAGGTTAGATAAATTACTTCGTCGTGCTGCGCCTTCTGAATAACTTATTGCAACGGTACCCGTGATGTTTCGCGCATGCCAAAGGTAGCAATTAATGCAATTGCCGCACCCACCATCAAATATAAACCTGGCGCAGCTAAATTACCGGTTAGTTTTACCGCATAACTTGCCACAATCGGTGCCGTGCCGCCAAAAATGGAATAGCTGATATTATATCCCACCGCGACTACACTAAAACGCACTGCAGTAGGAACTTGCTCAATCACACCGGCATTGATTGTGCCTTGAAAAATAGCGGCTAATAATACGAAAATCATTTCACCAATTACCAATGACTGTAATGTACCATGTGAGATAATTAAATATAATGGATAGCTCAATAGTAAAAATCCAATTGCACCTAAGCGAAAACAAGTTTTACGTCCAATAATATCCGATAAAAACCCACCAACAGGTACCAACAAAGTGGAGCCAGTTAATCCTAACGTACTTATTAATGATGCATCAGCAAGTGGCATATGCAATACACTAGTGGCATACGTTGGCATAAATACAAAAACTAAATACGTAATCATGGCACTCAAAGCAAAAAATCCCATAACTCGCAACATTTCTTTTTTGTAAGCTCTAACTCCATCCCACAATGGAAATTTTACGATGGTATCTTGATCGATTAACTCTTGAAAAAGAGCAGGTTCGGGCGTTCTTTTACGAACAAAATAACCGACAATTCCTGTTAGTAAACCAAGAATAAATGGTACACGCCATAACCATGGATAGTGTGAGTTTTGAATCACAAACATCGCGGCGAATGATCCTAATAACAATCCAACCCCGACAATGGCCCATAATAATCCACCAATAAAACCACGATATTTATAATGATTATTTTCTAACACAAATAATGTTGCGCCAGTGGATTCTCCTCCAGCCGATAAACCCTGACAAATTCGCAATAATATTAATAAAATGGGCGCCAAAATACCGACATGGTTATAAGTAGGTAGTAATCCAATTAAAAAAGTTGGGATCGACATTAATAAAATAGAAAAAATTAATGTTTTTTTGCGTCCCACACGATCACCAATATGACCAAATATAGCCGCACCAAGAGGGCGAACTAAAAAGCCAATCGCAAATACGGTGTACGTCAACATCAAGCCAATAAAACTATCTCCCTGCGGAAAAAATTTGACCGCTAAGATGGGGGTCAAAAATGCAAATAATGAAAAGTCATACCATTCAAGGATCGTACCAATCGAGGACGCAGCCATAATGCGCAGCAAAAGTGTTTTTTTAATTTTAGGATGCATATGGGTTCAACCTTTATTGATGATATAATCGAGGGTAAATATACCTCGTCAAAGCTAAAGCTGGCAAGTTGAAACGGAGAGTAATTATGAGTCGAGTCCTTGATAAAGTAATTATCGTGACAGGCGGTGCATCAGGCATTGGCGAAGCAGCTTGTCAATTGTTGGCGAAAGAGGGTGCCATAGTGGCATTACTCGATATCAATATCGATAGTGGTAAACGTATTGTTGATATAATTTGTTCGCAAGGTGGGCGCGCTAAATTTTGGCAAATGAATGCCAGTATTGAACATCAAGTTTCAGACACTATCAATGCAATTGCACAAGAATATGGCCGCATTGATGTGTTGATCAATAATGTTGGCATTATTGGTGACAATAAACCCACACATGAAATTACTGAATCAGAATGGGATCGTGTAATGAATGTGAATGTAAAAAGCGTATTATTTTGCACGAAACACACGATACCGCATTTTAAAAAAGCAGGCGGCGGTTGTATTGTTAATATTTCTTCATTGCATGGATTACTTGGCACGCCAGATTATCCCGCCAATCATGCTTCAAAAGCAGCTGTTCGTTTAATGACAAAGACAGATGCCATGCTTTATGCAAAAGATAAAATTCGTGTTAACTCAATCCACCCCGGTTATATTTGGTCGCCATTACTTGAAGAAGTTGCACGCAAATCAGCCATGGGTTATGACGAGTTTCGCGCTCATCACAATAAAATTCAACCACTCGGTCATATGGGACAACCTGAAGATGTTGCTTATGCTATTTTATATCTAGCCTCAGATGAGTCCAAATTTATGACTGCCAGTGAGTTAGTGATTGATGGTGGATTATTTAGTGGGCAGTTAATAAATAGCATATAAATTATACACCCATAACTTTTCCTTAAGTATTTATTGTTATTCTTTGACAATTGAATAATTAAAGAGAAGATTAAAATGCAGTATTTATTATTGAAACGTGGTTTAAAAGGACTAAGTTTTCTTGCTATTACAGCTTCATTAGCGGGTTGTATGACTGACGCGCCACCACCACGCACGGCAGATACTGCAAATTATGCGACTATAACAGAAAAAGATACACATGTTGGCAAAATGATAACTACAGGTTTGAAATTGCAACCAACTTATGATATCGATATCTACACAATTGATGGTGTTAAATTATCACATGGCTTAAATAGCACGCACTTAATTTCACCGGGAAAACATACCCTTGATCTCGTCTGTGTTGAAATTGATCCAGGTCTTGATCCAGATGACACTTATACTCCCACATTTGATAAAATAGTGCAGTTTACTGCAGTTGCCAATAAAAAATATCAACTTGCTTATAATTTTCCATCGCAATCACACTACAAGTATTATGAGAATCCATGTGATTATGCAGTGATTAATCAGATTCCATAACCGAACTATCGTAGGGGCGTATTGCATACGCCCATCTATCAAATATCAAAAATAATTCCCACTGTATAATGTTTCCGACATCACATGTATCTTAGCCAGATTAGTGATTTGGCAAGAAGGGCGTATGCAATACGCCCCTACGATAGTTCTGTGCGGAAATTTCACAAAAATACGCTATGCCAATCGCATTTATATACATTTACTCGCACCAATATACCTGGCATTATAAACTCAAAAAGATGAGGATTGCTCATGTTATCTGGACTTATACAATCATTCCATGTGCTTTGTGCTGTAACGCTCGCTGGCGGGATTGCCGGTAGCTATTTTTACCAAACGATGGCAATGAAAAAACAATATGCGGATATTGCCAATTATACACAAAAAAGTGCATGGCTGTTTTATTGGATGGTATTATTCCCTTTGTTATTAATCACTAGCGCTACCGGCGCGATAGTTGCCAAAAATGAACATCTAACCACGCAAGTACCATGGATTGCGACTGCTATTCTTGGAGTGCATTTACTACTTATTATATCAATCGCCACTTATCTATTGAAACGTTACTTTAATCAATGCATAAAATTATGGCATATATTAAATTGTTTAATGTTACTGTTATTGTTTGTTATTATTCACGATGCCGTTTTGCAAAAAACATTATTTAATTGGAATGGTGCTGTAAAATTGTTTCATTGAATCAGGATTATCTAATGCGTATATTACTGACAGGTGCCAATGGTTTTATTGGTGGTGCAATTTTAGCTAAATTACTCACCATGCCGCAACATCAAATAACATGTGCTGTGCGTGATACCTTTACATTTACTCGTCGTTATCCCAACCTTAAAGTCATTGGTTGCGATTATTTACATGATACTGATATTTCTCTCTGGGCATCACGATTGATAGATATTGATGTAATAATTAATTGTGTCGGTGTTTTACAACCTAAAACTGACGACGATGCGTGGAAAATTCATTATCATACCCCTAAAGCATTAACTGCAGCGGCAGTACAACTTGGTACAAAAAAAATCATTCATATTTCTGCGCTGGGAATTGAAACCAATATCATTTCTTATGCCTCCAGTAAAAAAGCATATGATGATTATCTTAAAGAACAACCTATCACCAGTGTCACTTTGCGACCCTCGCTCATTTATGGTGAAGGTTCATACGGCGGAACCTCTTATTTCCGAGGCTTAGCTGGATTACCTAAATTCATTCCATTACCTGATGGTGGGAAACAATTATTCCAACCCGTTTTCCTTGATGATTTAGCAGGCATAGCCGCTGCATTGGTTGATAAGACTTCTGTACCTAAATTGCAATTAGATGTAGTAGGACCCGAACAATTATCATTAGCCGATATAGTGCAACGCATACGAGCATGGTTAGGCTTGCCACCAGCCAAGATTATTTCTATTCCTTCATGTATCGCTAAATTTTGTTGTAAAATAGGGGATTTCATTGGTAATAAAGTGATGAATAGCACATCCTACTCAATGTTAATGCAAAATAACATTACCACATCGAAGGAAAGCGCATTTTTCCTAGTAAATACACCGCTAATACCACTAACGATGTCAGCTGCCTTACAACGAATTCCTAGTCATGTGCAAGATCAATGGCATGCTAAATTATATTTTCTGAAACCATTATTGCGAATTGCTTTAGGCTTATTTTGGTTATGGTCTGGGTTAGTATGCTTATTCTTTGCACCCGGCGCTGTTCATCAATTTTTAAGTGCGCATCAGGTATCACCATCATTTCAAAACGCAATCATTATAATAGGTGGGCTCATTGATTCAATATTAGGTACCATGACTTTATTCAAAATAAAATTGGCAAGAGTTTTGCAAACACAATTAATCGTTATGTTAGGTTATTTGATGGGAGGTAGCCTATTTTTCCCGCAACTATGGTTAGACCCTTTTGCAGCATTATCAAAAATATTACCTCTATTTGTTGCAACCCTCATGTTGCTTGCTTTAGAAATTGAACGATAAAAATATGATGGATCTAAAATGTTATTTAATTTTATAAAAATTTTACATGTTATCAGCGCCGCTATTTTATTTGGTTTAGGTTTGACAACAGCCAGCTATATGTGGTGGGTAAATATAAAAGGCAATATAAAAGAAATTGCAGCAGCAACTCATTTAGTTGTTGTAGCTGATTGGATCTTTACTGGAGTTAGTGGTCTTCTTCAACCTATTACCGGTGCTGCTATGATATATTTAGCAGGCTATTCTTGGTCACAATTTTGGATATGGGCGGGGCTGCTTGGTTACATCATTGCTGGGATATGTTGGCTGCCAGTCGTTTACTTACAGATAAAACTGGGGGAAATAGCTAGCATTGCTGCACAAAATAATACTAAGCTGCCACTGAAATATTATCGCTATTATCGATATTGGTTTTTATTAGGTTGGCCTGCTTTTATCAGCTTGATATTTGTATTTTATTTGATGGTCATGCGACCAACGGTGATTTAAAGATGAGTATGCAAGAACCTAAAATTATCATTACCACCGAGCGTTTAAATTTACGTACCTGGATTGCCGATGATATTCCTTTAATGACTGCGATCAGTTCTGATCCGAAAGTGATGGAATATTTCCCAAGCACGCAAGATTTAAAAGCAACACAACAATTAATACACTATATAAACGAACAACATGATAAATATGGCTATTCATTATATGCAGTTGAAATTAAAAATACAGGTGAATTTATTGGTTTTGTTGGTTTAGCCCATCCTTCATTTGATATTCCCAATTTTAAACCGCAAGGATTACCCATTGTTGAAATTGGATGGCGATTATCGTCAAAACATTGGGGAAGGGGATATGCAACCGAAGCAGCTAAAGCCGTATTAGCTTATGCTTTTAATGAATTAAATCTTGATGAGATTATTTCATTCACCACCATTGAAAATAAAAAATCACGTAATGTAATGGAGAAAATTGGATTGCAGCATGATAAAGCAGATGACTTTGAGCATCCTAAAATTGTTGAACATAGTCCATTGCGAAAGCATGTTATATATCGATTAACGCGCAATGAGTATTTTGAGAAAATATCTGGAACTAAAAAACCATTGTAGCCAAATAAGTATTTTTAATCACGATCAGGTTAGAAGAATCTTTCGTAGGGGCGTATTGCATACGCCCATTTATCAAACATCACGAATAATTCCCACTATATAATGTTTCCGACATCACATGTATCTTGGCTAGATTAGTGATTTGGCAAGAAGGGCGTATGCAATACGCCCCTACGTTAGATTGGTGATGGACTCGACAACTCAATACATCCCGAGATTAGATCTTTTATTTTGACTGCTCATTCACAATACCTCGGGCAGTAGCGCCTTGAATACCAGTGTATGACCAGTAATATTGCCCATATACTGTTTTAGCAAGTGTTTTATCGGGTTTTGCTTTCGCTAGTAAACTAAGCGCTTGTTCAGCAGTTGGGGTATATGAGTCAGAACTAAAAGAAAATAAGTGTTGGTTTAGTGCGTCTTTATTCATGTAAGAAGTTAAGACATTTAAAAATGTGTTGCTAGATGGCGGGACTTGGATATACATCACCACGGCATAAGTGTTTTGCCAATTACTTCCCAATTCCTTTTTCCATTGTGCAACCACTTGCATCCAGTGCGTGACTTGATAAGTTGCAACAATCTTGGTTAGCTTCTCAAAACTAGGTTTAAGTGATTGCGCATAATTATCTAAGCTAGATTGTGATAATGTATTTTCTTTTAAAGTCTTAGTAATAAATGCATCGGATTGATTTAAAATAGTCTGACATAATTGCTTTTCGGCAGGGGAAATCGGTAAACTTGCAATACCATTATTAGCAGTTTCAATTTTGGCTTGTACCGAGCGCAATTTATTTTGCCAATCAATATTTTTATCGATTAACCCTTGCATCCCAACTTCATAAACCCCCATCACCGTATGTTGAATAGCCGCTGCGATTGCAAAATTTTGTCCTTCAGGGAAGGGCGCTGCAACCTGTGGCGCTTGGTTAGGTTGATATAAAATAAATTGTCCACCTTCTGGATTAAACAAGGCAACGATAATTGGATGCTTAGCTAAAAGAGCTTGTTGATAAAAATCCTGTTGCTCTTTTAAAGTGGTAAACATTTCAGGCGCAATCGCCATAATATTATTAACTGCAGCATTAGATGCTATCTCGTTTTGATTAGCGTTGCCTGCATAACTCCATGATGCCCCAAAAATCATTGCGCCACATAAAGATACAGGTATAAACTTCTTCATAATATTGCCTTTTAGAAATAATTACTGCTATTATCCAGGGTTTTCCTCTGGTAAGCAAAAATGTTTTTCCAATATTATGCTAATTAAAACTGTAATGATTGAATTTTTTATGCGTTAATTTAATCTAAAACAGGACGCGAAGTGGGGTGGCAAAATGAAATATAAGGCTATTATTTTTGATTTCGATGGCGTTTTGTTTGATAGTGAAAAAATTCATCTGCAAGCATGTAATCACGTCTTTTCTGATTTTGGCTTTACTATTTCAGAAGAAGAGTATTTTCAACATTATGTTGGCCTATCCGATAACGAAATGTTTCCACTTATATTAAATGAAAAAGCAATTATAGTTGACTCTAGTAAAATTAAATCGCTTAGACAACACAAAGTTAACGCCTATAAAGAAATTATTAATCGCAATGAATCCTTAAGTGGATTACCTAACTTGGTAGCATTTATTGAAAAAGCGAGACGCACCATTAATCATTTTGCCATTTGTAGCGGTGCTACGCGCGAAGAAATTGATACGACGATAAATAAATTAGAAAGCGGTAGGCTTCAAAAATATTTTACATCCATAATTGCCGTTGAGGATGTGCAATCAGGTAAACCTTCGCCTGAAGGTTATTTACTTGCCGCTAAACGATTAAATATTCCTCCACAATTTTGTTTGGCAATCGAAGATACACCAAAAGGTATCCATGCGGCAAAAAGTGCCGGCATGGATGTAGCTGCAATTACCAGCTCTAATGCTAAAAGTCATTTAAGTGAAGCAACGTTTGTTGCGGATGATTTTATAGAAATTGCTAACTGGTTTGATAATTAAGTATAATTCTCATTATATGTTTATGCTATAAATATCCATCTAATTTTTGCAATCGTGATAGGAAAAAATCTTGCGACCATAAGTCAAGCGTTTCTAACTCTCGAGGTTTTAAAAATCTTGCTACATCTTTTTTAGCCTCATCCCAATCAATGGCGCGAATTTTTTTCCCTAGTTGCACTATCAGCCATTCTTTTTTTACATCAATTTCTTGATTTTTCCAGCTACCTGCTTGATTGATAGCATTGCTTAATAAGGTCAAATTAATCGGTGTCTTTCTCGCGACATACCAACTAAAATCATACCAATCTCGTCCTTTAACATACTCTCGACAAAGTAAGGCATGACATTTCCCCGCAAATAGACTGGGCATGTCTTGCGTTTTAACGCTAAATGGCAAGGGGAAATCTAGATATTTTAACTCATATGTTGAGCCAGCTGGTGGATTGGTATCAATCTCAAGTTTAATACGTAATTGAGGATTATTCGTTCTTAAATCTTTTATAATCAGAAAACCACCTTTTGAGTCAGTTTTTAGAAATGCTGTTTTCACTGTATTATTATTTTGAGGACGTTGTTTAATCTCTAAATCAAATCCATAGGCATTAAATTCTTCACGCATATTTTTAACGTAATTATCCCAAACGAATTGATTATCCGGTTTTTCTAAAACAAAATCTAGATCTTCAGAAAAACGCTCTAGTCCATATAAAATTCGTAAGCAGGTTCCATCTTGAAAAGCTGCTATACGAAAAAAATCCACGCGAGAAAGGGCGGATAAAGCGATTTCTTGAATTATTTCTTTTAATGCATTTTCTTGTTCTAAAAGTGATTGGCTCTTATAAGTTAGCAATCTGGATTGAATAATTTCCACACTCATTATTTTAACTCTCGTTTGATCCCATTTAAAAAACGTGTAACGCGTCGACTATGATAATAATCATCGAACAGCTCAATTTCTGAATCGCTGAACAATGGCAATTCTTCAATATCCATTCGTAAACTATTTAATAATGGATCAAGAGTATGCCATTCTTTCTTATAACAATATACATAATCACAAATTGCCTTCCATGGTTTTGCAATAAAAAATCGATGATTATTTGTTGTGATTAATTCTACATTTAAGTAAAAATTTTGAGTCGGTAATTTTGAATAATTAAATTTACCTAAAGGAGTATCAAATACTTTTGATCGTTTAGTCGAAACACTAGTAACAGTATAAACAGCTTCCGGGATAAGTTGATGGTAAGCAAGTGCGGATTCCAAGCTAACATAAGAGGGCGCATAGATATGTTGCGCCAATTCAAATGGATGTGGTTTAGATTCATCTACCAAACCATACAATCCTCGTCGAATATGTAGTAATTTACCTTGCGCTAGTAAGCGTTTAACTTTTCCATAACGACTATCAGGACTCCCGCCTAGCAAGAAAGCCAACTCGGTGTCAGTAACTAACGAATTAGGAAGAGAAGTATTATATAATTGTGGCATTTTTTTACCTGATACTGTCAAAAAACGACAGTTTCGAACATAATTATAGTTTAATTTATTAATTTTATTAATTTTTGCATGAAACTGTCACAAATCGACAGTTTCATGCAAAAAAATAGCTGGTGTAATCTTCGACTATCTAGTTACGGACATCTCATTCGTCTATTCACGATTCTATAATTATGAGCCTCATTCTTTTCGTCAGATGAGTCAAATCCAACTAATCCCTCCGCAGCAGATTTCTGCCAAAAAGTAAGAGCAGGGATTTGTTTGATGGTAATATCGCTCTTTGGAAATAAGGGTTTGTGACAAACCTGAAAACTATACGATTCGGTAAATTCAATGGTTCCATCTGACAAACAATTTATATCATCAGCGGCATCATAAGGACTTTTTTTAATTAAATTAATTAAGTCACTTAAATATTGTTCTTGTTCGAGCGCCGAAAGAAGAGGGCGGCCATCTTTTTCAGCTCTAAGTTCCGGCAGCCAGCTTTTTAAAAAATTAGCAAAATCATTGGGCTGAAACTTCTTTATATCTGAGCCGCGAGATGAGCGTGCATTATCGATATTAAATTTTTTATTAAATATATCTTCATAACCTTTATGATGGGCATGATTACTTTTATTACATTGCAGAAAAGGCGTTAATTGGTAATCATGAAATTTTTCAGTCCACGCTGAGTTTGCTAAAAGTGCTTGGCGTAAAGAAAAAAGTTTTGGTTTTTCTATTATGGCTAAAAATATTAATGTTCCACCAGGTTTTAATGCATTAAATATTTTATCTCGAGCAGAACTCATATTTTCTTCATTTACCCAATGCAGGGCAAACCAGCTAAATATAAGATCAAATTTTTCCTGTTCATCTAATTCAGTAATGTTTTTTTGTTGAAATGAAAGCTCAATCAAAGAATCAAATTCGTTTTGCTTTAATTCATTCGCTAATTTTATTTGGCTTTCGGATATATCATAACCGATCATTTCATGCACGGGTATGCCAAGCATTTTAAGACTTTTTAATAATTCAATAGTTGCAAGGCCATGACCACAACCTAAATCAGCAATACTTAATGGTTGAATATTATGGTAATGGGGAAAGCTTTGCTGAATTATTTTTATTAATTTTTCATTGTTTTCACTATTATAACTTTGCTGCAAAGTAGATCGTTTTTGATAGTTGTCGCCGCCAAAGTCACCGGTTTTCAATTCATTTGTCATACTTAATTCGCTTTTTTAATATCATTTTTAATGATGCGTTATAAATTTATTGATTATAATAAAATAATGTTTTCACATTTTATCACATTGCCAGGTATAATGGAAAATAAGAAAATAGCACCTATAAATAACCATGATGAGATAAACAATATGTATTTTTGGAAACGTAAATATTCGTTATTATTAATCACGATTGCAAGTTGTTTTATTAGCACTTCACTGTTGGCAAATACCCAGCCAATTAAACCCAGCTCAGCACAAGAGAAATTGGCAGCACTTGAAGCATCTTCTGGCGGAAGACTGGGTGTTTATGCAATTAATACCGCCAATAATTCATCTATACAATATCATGCTGAAGAACGATTTCCATTTTGCAGCACTTCTAAAGTAATGGCTGTATCGGCAATTTTGAAAAAGAGCATGACAGACAATCAGTATTTACAACAAAAAGTGATGTATAAAAAGCAAGATCTAGCTAGTTATTCCCCGATTACAGAACAGCATCTTACTGATGGCATGACAATTTCTGAACTATGTGCTGCTGCAATTACGCACAGTGATAATACCGCAATGAATCTTTTATTAGCACAATTAGGTGGACCACAAGCAGTAACTAATTTTGCTCGTTCAATCGGCGATACAACTTTCAGACTAGATCGCGAAGAGCCTGAATTAAATACTGCAATTCCTGGCGATTTGCGTGATACCTCAACACCTAAAGCCATGGCTAACAGTTTGCAAAAATTGACACTCGGCAATGCGTTATCGTTACCCCAACGCGAACAATTACAAATTTGGCTGAAAAGTAATACTACCGGCGATGCGCGAATCCGCGCTGGTGTACCAGAAAATTGGATCATTGGTGATAAAACAGGAACGGGTGATTATGGTACCACTAATGATATTGGCATCATTTGGCCACCAAAATGTTCACCCATTGTGATCGCAATTTATTTCACACAGAATAAACAAGATGCTGCACCTCGCGATGATGTGATTGCTGCCGCGACTCGCATCGTAGTGAATGAATTTGCGCAAAGTGATAAGTGTATTAATAGTGAGAATTAAAAATAGTTCAACTGTGAAAGCAGGGCGCGTATCAGCATTGCTTTCACTATCGTTAAAATAATTCATGCAAAAAAGCAAAAATGGTCAAATATTGTCTAACTTAAATAGATATTCTTACCCTCGTAATTTAAGTAACTTGAGAGTGAATTAAACATGAATTATCACCAACAACTAGAAAAAGTTATCGTCTTTATCGGGCAACATCTCGATGATGAACTTTCGCTTGAACGTTTAAGTGATATTTGTTGTGTATCGAAGTTTCACTTTCATCGCTTATTTACAGCATTTACGGGTTTATCTTTACAACAATACATTCGATGGTTGCGATTAAAACGCGCCGCTCATCAACTTATTATTGATAAAGATCAATCCATCATAAACATTGCAATCAATGCTGGCTTTGAATCTCATGAAGCCTTTTCCCGTGCTTTTAAAAAAGCATGTGGATTTAGCCCAAGTCAATATAGACGTGGTGCGAATTGGTCACACTGGGAGCGGCCACCGTATTGTTTGCCAAAACGAGGTGAAATCAATATGAAAGTTGATATAAGAAATATTAATAAAATTCGTTTAGCGGTAATACCGCACAGCCGATAATCTTTATTATCGGTGGTGAGCGACATATGGATTTCAATACCTATTTATATCTTTTATTTATCCAGCACAGCGGCTAAGTAAAACGTCAGGAATCCAAATTTCTTTAATTTCAATGTGGGCCCACACATTTGCTTTAACATATGGTTCATTTTCTAAATACTGATCTAGCTTGTCTCTGCTTTCAAAATCAAACATCATAACTGAGCCAACTATTTTTTCATTTTCTAGCAAAGCACAAGCATATAAAATATTACCCGCTGTAAAAAAAGGCGCACTATAATCAATATGACTTTGACGAACTGCTAAACGCCTGTCAAAAGTTTTTGTATCCTGCTCATCTCGTCCGATAATAATAAAATGCATTGGAAGCTTCTTCTATAAATGCCCTGCTGCGTATTTATGTAGGATGCTAGCTATCAATGTTTGATAAGGAAGACCTTCATATGCAGCTTTTTGTTTTAAACGAGCTAAGTCAGCGCTAGAAATACGAAAGGTCACCCTCTCATCTTTGCGCAGAAAATTTTTCGCAGCTTCTTTAGCAAAAGCAGCTTGCTCCTTGAAATCTTTAACAGATTTCCACTCGCCACGCTCAACGGATTCTAGAAGCTCTTGCTCTTCAGCATCAAGTTTTACATCATATACTTTTCGTTTCGTTTTCATACTGCACCTGCCTTGCCTAAATACTATTTTGTAAGCTTTCGGCTTGGGAAAATAGTTTTAAGAAACACTGTATTTTCGTCCTTCTTTACGAAAGGAACTAAATACACATATCCATCAATATCAATCAAATATATTTCTTGATTTGGATACTTTTTAGAATTAGGATGCGCCACAATTTCTAGCAAGCAATCATTATCTAAAGCTGCTATAACTTCTTCGAAACTAATACCCCGCTCCGCTATTAAAAGCTGGTTTTTATCAGCCGAAAACTCATATTGTGGTTTATTCTTCTCCATAAACCAATATTTGCACAATGTGCGACTTTTGTCAACAATCCGTCAGGTTATAGATGGATGTTAGCTGGTATTTCATTGACAAGACAACTTGGCAATAGGGATAATGACAGCCAATCATCCCTGTAATTGTCAAAAAAGGTTACGTAGGTCATTTTTATGGTTTTATCTCATTCAGTTGATGAATATTTAGATATTGTTGACGAAAACGACAATGTCATAGGCAAGAAAAAGCGATCATTGGTTTATGCTGAAAATCTTTCAAATTTTCGAGTGGTTAATGCATTTGTTGTGAATTCTCACGGAAAAATTTGGATACCACGTCGTTCTGCTAATAAGACACTCTATCCATTGTCGTTAGATGTGAGTATAGGCGGACATGTGGAAAGCGGTGAGGACTATGCTGATGCTCTCATCCGGGAAGCCCACGAAGAATTAAATATTAACATTGATGAACTTGCAACATATCTATTAGGACATTTACGACCCAAAGATGGTGTTTCCTCTTTTATGAATGTTTATGAAATTCAAACAGATAAGCTCCCCGACTTCAATAAAAATGATTTTTCTGAGTATTTTATGCTGACACCCCGAGAGCTCGTTGAGCTAATATCCAGCGGGGAAAAAGCAAAAAGCGATCTAATCAAACTAATCAAATTTTTTTATTTATAGATTACCTGATGACTGACGTACAGAATTATGGTGAAGGGCTATTTATCGTACCAAGTGATTCCAACCTAGAAACTACAGATGCCGTGGTATGCATTTTTCAGCCACGATTACTTGTGAAATAGCCGCCCTTTTCTTTATATGCTCGAGATCAATTTCAGATATTCGAATATTGATTCGAGCGTCTTTACGTAAACAGTTGCAAGCACTATACCTTATCAATACGAATGCCATGGTATAATAATCATAATATTGGCCTTTATGGCCGTTATTAAAATACATTGATTGGAGGTAAATCAAATGCATGACCAGCATGTTAAAGTTGAAAAAGGAATTTATGAGCATTATAAAAAGAAATATTATGAAGTGCTTGATGTAGCGCGCCATTCGGAAACATTAGAATATATGGTCGTTTATCGAATGTTGGCAGATGATTTTGGTTTATGGGTAAGACCAGCAAGTATGTTTTTAGAACATCTCGAAATTGAAGGAAAGCAAGTACCGCGTTTCAAATTTATTTCTTCCCAAACCGCTAAGGATTTTTTTGAAAAAGCAGGACAATAATTTTATTTCTTTTCGCTGGGTTACACACGTGAACTAACGTTATTTAATATTTAAGCATCATCATAATTTGTGCTTATCTCAATATCATAACGTGTTAACCCGGGCTACCATACTCTATATTACGCAATGGGTTATATACTATCTCCCCTCACATCTTAATGGAGATGTGAGGGTATTGACCTGATCATTTTTTTATGTACAACATTTACACAGATGTTGATTAGGTTTTTAAATTCAGAAATTCAGGGGTCAAGTCTTGACCCCATCATGTATTTAATAAATTTTATCTGTTCCCCTGATTATAACGATGAAATTTTTGTCCCACTGAATTATCATGTTGGTTATAATGACCAGATGATCGATGCGGCTTATTATGAAAATGCGCAGATGGAGAATGTGTTGAAGCTCTTTGTGATGGGGTTGCGTATCCCTTTGCATCGGAATCAATTTTATAATATAACTCATTGATTTCAGTTTTGTATGTATTAATTTTTACGCTTAAATTTTTCAAGCACTCACTTTTTTCGGTCACTATTTCGAAAAATGAACTCCCTAGATTTTCTATTAATTCTCGTTGAGACTCAAATGCTTCTTTAATGTGTTTATACTGATTTTTTATTTCTTTAAATTGATCATTACCATTAAGCCATATTTTTTTGATCTCACTTATGTTTTTTTCTTGGAAATGACCAGAAGAATCTTTCAGGCCTTTAATGCTTGATATAATAGATTTTACATCGTCAATTTTCACATTTAGATTTTTTATTTTTTCTTGCGGAGCAAGACTTTCCATATATGCGTCTGCAATGGCAAGCTTCTCTGCTTTAGCTTGGTTTAATTGTTCTTGCAGAGAAGTACTTTCTTGTTCTTGCTGTGAACGAAGTGCATCTAATCGCATCTCATGTTCATTTTTAATTTGGCCAATTAACTCTACATGTGTTTTTTGTAGATCTTCCATTTCTTGATGAGATTGTTCAGCCATTTTTCTTTCCATGGCGGATAGCTGAATTTTAAATTCTTCCGTTTCTTTTTCGTGCTGTTTTATTAGTTTTAATTTTTCAGCATTTAAATCAGTATAACTCTCCTCAATGGCACTCATTGCACTGTCATGTTCTTCATATAAACGATTTATTTCTCGTTCATGATTAGATGCCAGACTGCGTAACCGTTCAGCACGTTCACTTTCCATCGCATCAATTTTAGCGCGGAGAGTTTCCGCTTTTTGTTCATATGGTTTTAATTTGGCATTTTCATTTTCTAAAATAGAAAATTTTTCCTTAAGCGACGTCATTGCACTTTCATGCTCGGATTCCATATTTTTTCTTTGTTGATTATAATTAGTTGTTTGTTGACCAACTTGCTCAATATGCTCTTGTTTTAATCGAGCAACCATTTCTTGATGTTGCAAATCAAGAGCTCTTAATTGGGCTTCATAATCTAGGTTAACTTTATTAAGTGCATCTTCATTTTTGTTATTTACAATTTGCAGTTGAAATGCGTATTCATCTGCTTTCTGATTAAGTTGAGCCGCGAATTTCTCTTTTTCTTTACTTAACATCTCACTTAACGCCGACCTGAATTTATTTATTCTTTCTTTGTGTTTTTCTTTTAACTTAGCCTCTTTTATTTCAAACTCACGGCGTGTTTCTTCTAACGTCTCTATTCCACTTTCATGTAACTGCTGTATTTGCTGCTCATGTTCGATAGACAGCTGATTAAGTTGCTGAGCATGGTCACTTTTAACGGCTTCCAACTGAGCGTTCAACTGATCAAGCTTTCTTTGATTCGCCAACTCAAGATCATTTATTTTCTCAATGAGCTCCTTATTGATATTTTCAATCTCTTGCATTTCGTCTAATTTTTTTATTAGATCACCTTGCGCATTTTTAGTTAAACCTTCAAGTTCATCTATTTTTTTATTCGCATCGTTTAATTGATTTCTTAGTTGCTCAACTTCTTTTTCTTGCTGTAGGCGGATTATATTTTCTTCTTCTTGCTGTATATTGACTTCGTTTATTTGTTCAGTTGTAGCTTGCCCTTCTTTCTCCGGGTCATCTAAGAAAAAGGCATTTGGGTCAAAATTTATATCATCTTGCTGCTTAGCTTCTAGCTGACGTTTTAAATTATTGATAATTACTTGTTGTTGCGCACGCAGCTCACTTTTTGCACCTTCTTGCTCAGTAAAGGTTTTGCCCCATGCTTCATTTCGTTTCTTTTCAACATTCAACTCTTCTTGTAGTGATTGAATTTTTCCTTCATATTCCTTTCCTTTGCTACTCGCTTCAGAAGAAAATGTGTTAGTTAATCGTTCAATCTCTTTTTGATGCTCCAGATTAAGTAATTCCATTTTTTCTTCATATTCTTTCCGGACATTTTGAATTTCTTTTTCTGAATTTAAAAATGCATGGTATTTCCACTGGGAATCAAATAAAAGATCACTATGTTTTGATTCAAGTTCTTTTGTTTCGTTTTGTAACTGTTTAATTAAATCACCTTGCTCTTGCAACTTTAGCTCATGCTCTTGACTATTTGATTTATTTTTTTCCTCTAGTTCGGATATGACTTTATCTTTTTCTTCAATTTTGGATTTTAGTTGGTCTTGAAGATCTTTTACTTGTTGTTGATGTTTACTCTCTTCTTGATGTAATTTTTCTGACAATTGTTGTTTTTCTTGGGTCAACCCATCCTGCGCGGCAAGAAGCTTTTCTACTTGTAACTCAAGAGCTTCTAATTTTTGTTTAGACAATTCACGTTCTTGACGTGATGACTCTACTAGAGCTTGACCTTCATTAAGCTTTCTTGCATTTTCAATAGCAATCTCTCTTAATGTTTGTCTAAACTGTTGATCGACTCGCTGCAATTCTGCTTTGTCTTTCACAGAGGCCATTTTAAGCTTTCTATTATCTCTTTTAACCGTGCTCATTTCAGCTTGAAGTTGTTGCAATGCAATGGCCTGCTGTTCGAATTTTTCCTTTTGCTCATTGAATTGTGTTTTCAAATTTTCTAAAGCTTGGGTTAATTCGTTATTTTTTGTTAAAGATTTAATGTTATCCATACATGTGCGCACTAATTTTTCCAATTCTTCCTGTTTTCCCCGAGTATTTATGCTTGGGGCTTCAGATGAAGAAGTATCCTCAATTAGTTTACGCTGAACTCCAACAAGTATGGTGTTCTTATAATTCATTAAGGAATAATTATATTTTTCTTTTAACGTATCCAACTGTTCTTTCTGTTCAGCCGCTGTTTTATTTATCGCGACTAATGAAGCATTAAGTACTTCAATTTGATGCTTCAAATTACTTATTTCTTCTTCTTTTTCTTCTAAAAGGAATTGATTATCAAAAGATGTACTGGCTATGAGTGATAAACTCTCTAACTGAGAATTATCGGATTGCGGGCTTACAGGAGCACTCATTATTGTTCCACTAACTCTAATTCCACCTGAATTTCTCATATTAGTCAGCTGCTGGGTCATAAATTCTTCAGGCGTATTGGATTCCTCATCAATCACTAAAGGAGACGTTTTTTGTCGTTTACTGGGATTATCTGAGGTGGATGCAGGAAAGGTCTGGGAATGAGTTCTTTTGCGCATAAGATATCGCCTTTGCTAAGGTATATGAAAAATCAGGGATATATTTAATTTTACTTAATTTCTGATGGGGATTATAAAGTAAAAATCTTAACTACTTATTAAGATTGCTTCTTATGCGTAATACGAGATCCGTGGTTGTATCTAGCATGATCCCGTATTACGCTGCTCCAATGAATATCACAACCATTAACACTTTTTAATAATAATGAATATCGAGTATCAGCGTCTCTTTTCCGCTTTAATACGGGCTACGTCTTGTAAGAGATTTTTCTTATCTTCCTCTTGACTAATTATTTTGCATATTATAGACTGACGGTCGGTCTATTACAGGGTAAGGCAAATGCGAAAAAGAATTGTTAAAAATCCAGAAGTACGGCAAAAAGAGATATTGAATGCTGCACAGAAGCTATTTGAAGAAAAAGGATATGAAAATACGCCCGTTGAAGCAATTATTAAAGCAGCTGATATTGCTAAAGGCACCTTCTATTACTACTTCAAAACGAAGAAAGATGTTTTAACGACTTTGGTAGAAAATATAGGCGCTGAGATGGAGGCGCATTTTAGCAGCATTGTCGCTAATGAGAATTTAACTGCCCTCAAAAAGTTAAAAATGATGATAAGAGGGACAGAAAAGGAAGCAATCGTACAATCTACCGTTATGGAAATTATACATAAACCGGAAAATAGAGAATTACAGGAAAAGCTAAATATTTATAGCCTTGAAGTGATAGCTCCCCTACTCGTTCAAGTTTTAGAACAAGGCTATAAAGAAGGTGTTTTTAATAAAATAGCCTCGCTTGAAAGTATTCAGCTTATCCTTGCTGGTTCGCAATTCATATTGGAATCAGGACTTTTTGAGTTATCATCGCAAAAACGAATGGCCTATTTAAAAGCATTGCAAACCATGTTTGAAAACGAAGTTGGTGCTAAATCAGGTTCGTTGAGTTTTATTTCTAAAAAGTAAAAAAAAGTTATTGAGAATGTAGGGTGGGCACACATCGCTTAATTATCATGCTAATTTGTTCTCTTTGTTCGTGACGCGATGTTTAGCCCACCCTACATAAAATGTAATTTATTCGGAGAGCAATTTCTTATGAGCAAGAAAAACAATTTATCATCACATTTTATCATTGTTTGGGCGGGTCAACTCATATCAAATATTGGTAGTGGATTATCCGCTTTTGCGTTGGGTATTTATGTTTTTCAATTAACGGGCTCAGCAACACATTATTCATTAATTTTACTTGCTGCTTTTTTGCCTTCACTGCTGTTAAAGCCCATCGGTGGAACACTGTCAGATAGAATAAATAGAAAATTTTTAATGATCATTGGTGACCTTGGCTCGATGTTGGGATTGTTGTTTATTATTACCATGATGCTTATCGGGGTAAAAAACTTATGGGTAATTTATCTAGGTACCATTATCAGCTCGATTTTTGTTGCCTTCCAAAATCCTGCCTATAAAGCATCGGTAACAGATCTAGTTGATAAGGAGTTCTATTCTAAAGCAAGTGGTTTAATGCAATTAGCTGAATCATCCAGATACCTGTTCTCCCCTATTATTGCTGGATTTTTATTAAAAATAATGAATATTCAAACCGTATTGATGATTGATGCACTTACTTTTTTATTCGCTATTTTGACAGTATTTTGGGTAAAGATAAGCGTCTCTGAGAAAAGAAAAAATAATGAACAGAAAAAATTCTTTCATGATCTAATGGATGGCTTTAATTATCTATGTAAAAATAAAGGAATCTTGTGGTTAATATCAATAATATCATTCGTTACTTTTTTTATTGGTATGTTGCAAGCACTTCTTGGGCCCATGATTTTATCTTTTTCTAATTCGCAAACATTAGGCACTTCCCTCACTATTGCAACCAGCGGTATGTTAGTAGGCAGCTCATTTATGGGTATTTTTGGTAAATCAACTAAAAGAATTCCGGTGTTATCAGTCAGTTTAGTTTTATGCGGTATATTCTTTTCTTTGATTGGCATATCAGAAAACATTATGATAATAACACTATTTGGGTTCTTATTTTTCCTAGTACTTCCTGGCATTAATACCAGCTTAGATGTTCTGGTGCGAAGTAATGTTGAGAATGCTATGCAAGGACGAGTTTGGTCTATCATTTCATTAATTTCTCAATTAGGGATGGCTGTTGCTTTCGGTATTGGTGGTTATTTAGCAGATAATATATTTAATCCGTTATTAACATCGGGCGGCGCATTAGCATCATCCATAGGCACTCTCATTGGTACAGGCGCAGGCCGAGGCATAGGATTAATGTTTGTTATATCCGGTGTTTTTGTATCGGTCATTGCTATTGTCATTGGTAAGTTGCAAGTACTAAAAGAGTTAGACAATTCTGTTGGAACATATGGCACAACTATTGACTCAGCAGATGTTCATTGATATCGGAGAGATCACTTATGAAGGATTGATTTGTAATGTTTGAAAAAGGAGCGTATGCAATACGCCCCTACGTTAGATCGTGATACAACCTCTTTATTTGATTTTTCTATATTTTCTTCACAAACTGCGATTTTAATTTCATAGCACCAATACCATCGATTTTACAATCAATATCATGATCGCCTTCAACCAATTTAATATTCTTAACTTTGGTTCCAACTTTTACTACCAGTGAAGAACCTTTTACTTTTAAATCTTTTATTACGGTGACTGTATCTCCATCTTGGAGTACATTTCCGTTGGCATCTTTAAAAGTTTTACCAGCATCAACAACTTCTTCAGCCGAATCCTTCAACCACTCATGCGCGCATTCAGGGCAAACAAAAAATGCATCTTGCTCGTAAGTATATTCTGAATTACACTGGGGACATTTTGGTAAATTGACCATTGTTTTAATCCTATCTCAAATGAATATGTAATGAGGCAAGCGCTGTTGCTTCCATCTTGTTGTTTTTATTATTGGTCAATTATAAGGCTTCTTAAGAATTTGAGCAAGAACAACGAATAGCGCCTAGTAACAAGTTTATTATGTTTAGGAGCCATTATGTCGCTATTTATGTTTAAAATGATTGCCGCTTTTATAATACTACTGATAACTATTATTAGTGGATTATGGCCCTTTATAAAAAAGAAAAATAGCAACTTATCAAGTACGGCTAATGCAGGTGATTTCACTATTGGTGAATCATTTGCTAGTGGCGTTTTTTTAGGTGCTGGGTTATTGCATATGCTGCCTGATGCAACAAATGCTTTTATTAAAGCAGGTTATCACTATCCCCTCTCTTTTCTCATTGCAGCTAGTATTTTCTTACTATTGTTATTATTAGAACATATCAGCGTTTCATTGCAACATCATACCAATTCTTTAGTTTCAAGCCTTGTTTTACTCACGACGGTGATGTTGTCTATTCATGCTCTTTTAGAGGGAACTGCTGTTGGCATATCCGCTGATTTTGTCACTACTTTGATCATTTTCGTGGCGATTATTGCGCATAAAGGTGCAGCAAGCTTTGCCTTATCAATCAATCTTAATAAAAGCAATTTAAATTTTCAGGGACGTTTTCTCGCTTTTGCATTTTTCGCATTGATGACGCCGCTGGGTATTTTTGCGGGTGATTGGATTTCATTGGGTAGCCACCAGAATATTTTATTAACGCCTATATTTAGCTCACTTGCAGCGGGAACCTTTCTCTATATTGGTACGCTTCATGGTTTGGATAGAGCTAGCTTAATTAAAAATTGCTGTAATATGCGAGAATTTTTTATTATGTTATTGGGATTTATAATAATGGCTATTGTAGCTATTTGGACATAGGTAATTAATATGAATTTGCTGAATTAAAAAACTCCTGCTATACCTTATATTCCCATATTTCCGAATTAACTATGCAAGGAGCTACGGATGGCTAAGAAATATCAGGTTAAAAAGCTCGCAAGTGCAGCTTTTTTAAGTATGTTGTTTGCGAGTTCTGCACACGCAAATCCCAATGTCGGCAACCCTACTTCCTTACCCTTTTATGCTGGTCCGCTTGAGCAGACATTAATGGTTGCACCAGCAAAAACAGCTAATCAACCTAATGTGACTTATATTCTGCCAGCAACACCCGCCACCAGTCAGTGGGGTGTATTTGATAACAGATTAAAGCCTGTTTTAAGCATTAATCCTGGTGATACGGTTTCTATTCAAACCTTAGCCGCCGCAGATAATCAAGTTGTTCCCGGGGTCACGGCCGATAAAATTATACAAATGAACAATGCAGTTCCTAATCGCGGCCCTCATACCTTAACCGGCCCTATTTATGTTGTAGGCGCTGAACCTGGCGATGTATTAAAAGTTCATATTAATTCCATTACACCAATGCCCTATGCTTCTAATGATAGTGTACCGGGTAAAGGTCTTTTCCCTGATTTATTCCCTAATGGTCAGGTAACCTATTTCCATATTGACCTTCAGAAAAAACAAATTCAATTTGCACCAGGAATTGTCATTCCGCTAGAACCCTTTCCAGGTGTGGTTGCGGTTGGTCAAGCAAAACCAGGCTCTTATGATAGTGATCCTCCTGGACCATATGGCGGCAATATGGATTTACGCATCTTGACGCAAGGCTCAACCTTATATTTACCTGTTTTTATGAAGGGTGGTATGCTCTGGACAGGTGATTCACATGCGGGACAAGGTAATGGTGAAATTGACTTAACCGCTATTGAAACCGCTTATTCTGAAATCAACGTTACGGTTGACCTCCTTAAAAATAAAAATCTTGAGTGGCCACGTGCTGAAACAGCAACCAGTTGGGTCACCGTGGGTTATGATACGGATTTAAATAAAGCATTAGATATCACTAAAGCTCAAACCGTCCAATTTATTATGCAAGAACATAATGTATCAGAAGCTGATGCGACTAAGATTATGTACAAAACGTGGAATTGTCCTATTTCTGAAGTAGTAAATGGCGTGAAAGGCGTTTACTGCATGATTCCAAAAAACTTCAGCTCAGTAGCCCCTGCTTTACCTTCTAGTGATAATGCAAAAATGTTTGTCACGGTAGGAAGTGATCCCGATGCACTCCAGGCTATGAGCAAAGCATCAATGGCAATGCTTCAAAAAGTAGCTACTGCCAAAAATATGCCACTCACCCAGGTATATGTTCTTTCCAGTCTTACGATGGATTGTCGCTTTGCCCCTTATCTTTCCGGTGACAAAGTGGTTCATTGTATGATGCCAAAGAGTTTGTGGGTTGCTGGGAGTTAATATCTACAAACGTAAATCTTATTCGTAGGGTGGGCTTAAACATCGCATCACGTGCAAAAATAACAAATTAGCACGATAATTAAGCGATGTGTGCCCACCATTATGCGCTCCAACATGCTGAAATGGTGGGCACAAATAGTTATGCGATACCTCTTCGAGAGCAACTATTTTTAGCCCACCCTACATTCGCAATAAAGTTCTTATCGCAGAAAATGCAGCATGCATATCAACATTCTATTTTACGATTACTTGTCCTTGTAGATATGTTTTAATAACTTTAAATTCACCATGATGATTTTGTTGAACTTCATAGCTATGCTTACTATCTGCAGTAGACTGATTTTTTGCATAATGTTCAGCATCTTCTTTGCTATCAAATTTTCGATTTTCAACAACATCATGTTGTCCTGTTATCTTTGAAACACAGTATTCTGACATTTCTCGACTTCCCTATGGTTAAAGTTGGATAAGCATTATTTATAGCACATTTTTAAGCTTACTTAAGTTTAAATCCTCTTTTAGTAAACAATCTTATACACGCATTAACAACGTCTGGATCAAAACGAGTTCCTTTGTATCTTTTAATTTCTTTGAGTGCTTCATTTAAGCTAAGCGCTGGTCTATATGGTCTATGACTCATCATGGCTTCTACAACATCTGCAACCGACACGATACGTGCCTCAAGTAAAATTTCACTTCCTTTTAATCCAGCTGGATAGCCCGTACCATCCAATCGCTCATGGTGTTGTAAAATAATCTGTCCAATTGGCCAAGGATACGCAATATTCTTAACCAAGTCATATCCAGATTCTGGGTGAGTATGAATAACCTGCATTTCTAAGTTATTTAATTTTCCAGGCCGACTTAAAAATTCCGCTGGCACATAAATTTTCCCAATATCGTGCACCATAGCACCATAGGTGATGCCTTCTATTTGTTCTTGAGGTAATTTCATTTCAAGTGCAATAGCTTTTGCAAGAACAGCCGTTCGATTTTGATGTCCTGCTGTATAGGGATCTCGTTTTTCGACGGCATACATTGCGACTTCTAATGTTTGCTTGAGGAGATTGGCTAACTCTATTTTATTTTTTTCTAGCCTTTGTTGCATGCGCAAATGACTAATACCAAACGCGATATCAGAAGCTAATTCTCCAAGCAATTTAACTTCTTCTTTATGAAATGCATTAGGTTCTTGAGTATAAATCATCAATGCGCCAAGAATCTCATTATCAACGTTAAGTGGAAGCGTGATCGAGCCTCGAAACCCATGTGTAATACCTACTTTACGCCATGGTTTATATTTAGGATCGGTCAAGGTATCTTGAACAATTTGCATTTTACCGGTACGAATAGCAATTCCTGTCGGCCCCATTCCCCACTTATTTTCGGCCCACGAAATTTTAATTTGATCTAAATAAGGTTTTTCAAAGCCTGCATTGGCAACGGGAGTAACAAATTTAGTTTTGTCGTGTTGCGCATATCCTACCCACGCCAGTAAATAACCTCGTGTTTGAACAATAATGTCACAAACATCTTGCATAAATTGCTTTTCATCTTTGGCGGTCAATAGTGCTTTATTTGTACGACTTAAAGCCATTAAGGCACTATTTACTCTTAATAATTTTTCACTATTGTGCATTTTTTTTCCTTGATAATGCCAACAAGAAACTTATCAATTTTGTGTACTTGACGCCCTATTCTTAGATATATCACACTTTAAACGACTTTAGCATCGAATCAGGATAAGATACAATCATAATACAAGGATATTCTTAGTTAACCCAGGAAAAATCTATTCATGCGTCGCGCGCTACCATTATCTCGGATTAAATCTTCTCTCACGTCAGACTGGAGCCTTGATGCAGCTGAAGTTGAGAATCGCAGAATTCAATATGGTAGTAATGATATTATTGAAACACCAGTTAACCGCTGGTTAGAATTAATGCTCAATACAGTCAAAGATCCAATGATATGGTTTTTAATAATAACAAGTATTTTATTTACTATTCTTAAAAATTATAATCAAGCGATTATTTTATTTTTAGCTACTATCCCATTAATTGGAATGGATGCATTCTTACATTGGCGAACACAAGTTTCAACTCGTAGTTTAAGTGATCGCTTAGCCACAAGTGCAATTATTATCCGTAATGGAGTTGAAAATACAATTCCAGTTTATGAAATTGTACCAGGTGATTTAGCTGTTATTGCAACGGGGGAACCTTTTCCAGCTGATGGTATCATTGTTGCCGGCAATAATTTACAAGCTGATGAAGCCACATTGACTGGCGAATCTTTTCCTGCACAAAAGCAAACACTTAACAATTTATCAACCACCACGCAAGAACCAATTATTGATAGTATTCATTGGGGGTTTGCTGGAACACGATTACTGACAGGCCGTGCATTAATGCGCGTGGTTTATACCGGACAAGAAACTATTTATGGTGAAATCGTTACGTCTGCTTTACAATCTTCGGAATCACGTACTCCTTTACAAAAGGCCATTGCCAAACTCATCTTTATATTAATTATTGCAGCAAATATCATTTGTATAATGCTGGCTGCAGTGCGTTATTTACAAGGTTTTGGCATAATTGATGCAATGTTAAGTGCAGCAATATTAGCTGTTGCTGCCTTGCCTGATGAGTTTCCTATTGTATTTACTTTTTTTCTGGGTGTTGGCGTTTACCGATTAGCAAGAAAAAAAGCATTAGTTAAACGCGCAGTTTCTGTTGAAAATATTGGACGTGTTACTTGTATTTGTTCTGACAAAACTGGCACGATTACAGAAGGTCAGTTTCAATTAATCGACTACTACCCTGCTGCTAATTTCGATAAAGAAAACTTACTATTATTGGCAATATCAGCATCACGAAATGAAAGTGGAGATCCTCTGGACAAAGCTATTTTTGACGAGATTGAAAAATTTCAAATGAAATCTTTCCCCTACATTGCTACCTTTCCTTTTACCGAAGCTAGAAAACGAGAAACAAATATTGTCCAACTTAATTCTTCACAAGTACTTATTGCAACTAAGGGCGCACCTGAAACCATCTTAGCGTTATGTGAATATTCTGAAGTTGATAAAGAAATATGGTTAAACCAAATTTCGCAACTAGCATCGTCTGGTTATAAAGTAATTGCTTGTGCGCAAATCATAATGGATAAATCAGTATACGATATCGAACCACAAAAAGGTTACCAATTTGTCGGTCTCTTAGCCTTTGCCGATCCCCCTCGTGATGGTGTTGCAGAAGCAGTCAAGTTATGTCGTGATAGTGGAATTCATGTTTTGATGATTACAGGTGATCACCCTGAAACAGCAGCAGCAATTGCGCGAGAAATTGGCTTAGGTGAGAAAGAGCCTAAAATTATTCTTGGAGAATCAATAAAAGAACATTTACAAAATAATAATGATTTTTTTCGTGGCGTAGATGTTATTGCACGTGCAATTCCATCGCAAAAACTTGATGTAGTAAAATCCCTGCAATCTGCTAATGAGATAGTTGCTGTTACAGGTGACGGTGTGAATGATGTACCCGCTTTAAAAGCGGCGGATATTGGTATTGCTATGGGTGAACGCGGTACGCAAAGCGCAAGAGAAGCCGCTGATATTATTTTGCTTGATGATAATTTTGATAGCATTGTAAATGCCATTGCAGAAGGACGGCAATTGTTTAAGAACTTGCAGCTAAGTTTTAAATATTTGTTGATGATTCACATTCCATTTATTTTATCTGCTGCAGTTATTCCATTATTAGGCTACCCATTACTGTATTACCCCATTGATATTGTTTTGATTGAGTTATTTATTCACCCAACTTGTCTTCTTGTTTTTCAAGACTTACCAGCATCAAAAACTCTCGCTACAACAAAAAGAATGACTAAAATTCAATTTTTCCCTTTTAGCGATTGGATGAACATTATCGTAACGAGCATGTTTACCACAGGATTAGTCTTATTTAGTTTTATTTTTGTATTACGCTATAGTCAAAATGTCGAACATGCCCGCGCATTGGCATTAGCTGCATTGGGATTTACCAGCGCCATGTTAACTGCCGCATTAAGTAATTTGCGGACATGGGTTGCTCGTATTATCACTGTCAGTACAATTACAGTTACAATTTTATTAATTCAAATTCCTATATGCGCTGAATTTTTATATCTACGCCCATTGCATTT
>JAGVJQ010000076.1 GCA_020051015.1 Gammaproteobacteria bacterium | reverse complement strand
TGTAAACATACAACTCCCTACTTGACTACTTGATATATCCGGAGCTACAGAGACTGGTTTATATCCGTTATGTATTGTTTTTAATTCTTTTACAATCTCATCGAAAGTAGGTCGTAATGCTGGATCTTGATTCCAGCACTGTGTTATGAGTGCCGTTAATTCAGCTGGAGTTTCTGGAGGAATGGGAAATCGTTTACCACTCAGGATAAAAACCATGAGTTGCTCTTCTGTATAAATCTCTAATCTATTACATTGCGTGTCTGGGGATAAACCCGTTACCAGTTCCCATAAAATTACGCCAAAAGCATAAACATCCATTGCTTTATTATATTCATCAACACTATGTGCAAATAACTCAGGAGCCATCCAACAAGGCGTACCTTTGGCATAATCGCGCGGCAAGGTTGCAAGCCATTCAAATAAAGAAAAACCAAAATCAGCAATTTTAGCGCGTAATTTTTCATTTTTCTTCCACAATAATATATTTTCACTTTTTAAATCAAGATTGAGAATAAATTTGCTATGCATATGTTGCATAGCAGTGGCGATATCTCTAGCAACTCGCAACTTAGCACGCCAATCAGGAAGTTTTTTTGTTTTTAAATTACTCTCAAGAGTACCTTGATCCATATACTCCATGACGAGTCCACATATTGTTTGTCCTAACATTGCACCATACAATGTCACTATGTGTGGATGCTGAACGAGAAAATGTATGGTGGCTTCCTTAATAAGCATGGTTAAGGTGGAATCAGAAATTTTTTTTGGTTCTTTTACTGCAACCGATTTATCATTCAAAGTGCCATGCTGAATATTACTAAAGGAACCTGCTGCAAGCCTAGATTTATTTGTAATACCCCTTTCATCAAAAAGTTGACTATTATTTACTTCTAATAATTCTGTTAGCGTATTTTGAAAACTCTGCGTTGTTATTTTCTGTGTGGTTACCAGGCTATGTAACTTGTTTTGTGCTAACTCGTTACCTAGCACTGCCGCTTGATAAAAATAGTAGATAGCGAATTGTCTTTTATTTTGCTCAAATGAGCATCCTAATTCAAAATTAATCGCAGCTAATTGTTGTTTATTTGCTTCATTTAACCTTTCCATTTCGTAATACGCATAGGCATAACCTTGTTCAACTGCATATCCAAAATATTGAATGGCTCTATCTCTATCTTGAGGTACCCAAAAACCGTACGCATAAAAATAACCCATCATAGTTTGTGCTGGAGCAAATTCACATTCAGCAGCTTGCGAGTACCAATATAAAGCTTGTTGTGAATTGAATAATCCAAGGTGCATTGCTGCAAGTTGATACATAGCAAAAGGATGACCATTTGTTGCAGCTTGTAAGTAATATGCAACGGCTGCGTTTTTATCTTCCGTAATATTGTTTTTACCTAATTCGTATATATGCCCCAAGAAAAATTGAGCATCACCATTGTTTTCTGTGGTAGCTAAGTCTTTTATTTTTTTAAAACCATTGTTAGCAAAAAAATCGTCATATAATTTATTGGCTTCGACTTTATTAATCGAAGTACCTAGCCCTACCTCATAAGCCAGCGCCAGGTAATAAATATTTATTGGATCAGTGGGGTCAAGTTGATACTGAGATTGGAGTTTTTTAAATTGTTCTTGTAATCGCACCTCATCCATTCCTTTTCGAAATTATATTTATAGATGGAGTTTATCAATATTTATGCGAAAAAGGGCGTATAAGATACGCCCTTTAGTCTAATGCGCCTTTTGGCTTTCATCGGATTTTTTACCGCGGCCTTTTTTAGTAGCGAGTGTTGATGGTATCGCTGTTGATTTGCCATCATCGGTAACTTTAGTTTCAGGTAATGGTTCTGGTAAATGTTGCAATGCAATTGCAAATACTTCATCAATCCAGCGCACTGGTCGGATATCAAGAATGCCAGTGATATTTTCTGGAATTTCTTTTAGATCTTTGCGATTTTCAATTGGAATAATCACTGTTTTAATGCCGCCACGATGCGCAGCCAGTAATTTTTCTTTTAAACCACCAATAGGTAATACTTCACCACGCAAAGTAATTTCACCCGTCATCGCAACACTGGCTTTAACGGGGATCCCTGTTAAAGCAGATACCAATGAAGTACACATTGCAATACCCGCACTTGGACCATCTTTAGGGGTTGCGCCTTCTGGAACATGCACATGGATATCGTGCTTATCATAAAAATCAGGTTGAATTCCCAATTGTCTTGCGCGACTACGCACAACTGTCATCGCGGCCTGAATTGATTCTTGCATCACATCGCCAAGATGCCCGGTGGAGGTTGTTTTACCTTTACCAGGTACCGCTGCTGTTTCAATAGTAAGTAATTCACCACCTACTTCTGTCCATGCCAAACCTGTTACTTGTCCGACTTGATCACGTTCTTCTGCCATTCCATAACGTAATTTACGCACGCCCAAAAAGTCTTCTAAATTATGGCTCGTTATTTCAATGCTGACAGAATCAGGTTTTGCAATTAATCTTTTCACCACTTTTCGGCAAATCTTAGCGAGTTCTCGTTCAAGACTACGAACACCAGCTTCACGGGTATAATGTCGAATAATATCTCTTAATACCGTTTCAGATAGCACAATTTCTGATGCTTTCAACCCTGTTTGTTTGAGCTGTTTTGGTATTAGATGTTGTTCTGCAATATGGACTTTTTCATCTTCGGTATAACCAGGAATACGAATAACTTCCATGCGATCTAATAATGGTGGCGGAATATTTAATGTATTTGCGGTACAAACAAACATCACACTTGATAAATCATAATCGACTTCAAGGTAATGATCATTAAACGTATAATTTTGCTCTGGATCGAGTACCTCTAATAAGGCTGATGCAGGATCACCACGAAAATCCATCGCCATTTTATCGACTTCGTCTAATAAAAATAATGGATTTTTAACACCAACTTTACTTAGTTTTTGAACAATTTTACCTGGCAATGCACCAATATAGGTACGTCGATGTCCACGAATTTCTGCTTCATCACGTACGCCGCCCAGTGATACTCTCGTAAATTTACGTCCAGTTGCACGAGCAATTGACTCACCCAAGGAGGTTTTACCAACACCTGGTGGCCCCACTAAACATAATACAGGACCTTTTAACTTACGAACACGTTTTTGAACAGCTAGATATTCAACAATACGTTCTTTTACTTCTTTCAAGCCATAATGATCGTGCTCCAGAATTTCTTCGGCCTTTTCTAAGTTATGGCTGATTTTAGTTGCTTTTTTCCATGGCACGCCTAACAACGTATCAAGATAATTGCGTGATACGGTTGCTTCAGCTGACATGGGAGGCATCAATTTAAGTTTATTTAACTCTGTTTTGGCTTTCACCATCGCTTCTTGCGACATACCCGAGGTTTCAATGCGTTTTAAAAAGTCTTCTTGTTCATTAGGCGTGTCCTCTAACTCACCTAATTCTTTTTTAATCGCTTCGATCTGTTCGTTTAAATAATATTCGCGTTGTTTCTTTTCCATTTGTCGTTTAACACGACCTTTAATTCGATTTTCAACATTAATCAAATCAATTTCATTTTGAACAAGACCAATTAATTCTTCAACTCGCTTAACAATATCAGTTGTTTCAAGAATTTTTTGCTTATCTGCAACTTTTAGTGGCATATGAGCTGTCACACTATCAGCTAAACGCCCTGCTTCGCTGATGCCAGATAATGTTGCCATTGCTTCAGGTGGAATTTTTTTATTGAGTTTTAAATATTGTTCAAACTCAGATAAAACCGCTTTGGTTAAAACCTCCGAATCACGAGCACTAATAGTTTCAGGTTCTAAATACTCTATTTTTACTGAAATATGAGGTGCTTCATCAATTACTTGAATAACTTTAGCGCGCTTTAACCCTTCAACTAATACTTTAACAGTACCGTCGGGCAATTTTAACATCTGTAAAATATTTGCCACACAGCCGATCTCAAATAAATCAGCTGAAGCAGGATCGTCAGTATTCGGATTTTTTTGAGCAGCCAAAAAAATCTTTTTATCAAAATTGTTATTCGATTCATCTAGCGCGAGAATTGACTTTTTGCGACCAACGAACAGCGGAATAACCATATTGGGGAATACAACGACATCCCGTAACGGTAATGCAGGAAAAGTTGTCTCTAATGGCGCTTCTGACATGATAGTTTTCTCATCCCATCGTTATTTATTTAGCAAATAGTTTATTAGTTAGAACCACTTGCTGATTGTTCAGGTTGCTCATAAATCAGTAAAGGTTCAGAATGCCCTATGATGCAAGCTTCGTCAATCACGACTTTGGTTACACCTTTTAATCCAGGCAACTGGAACATAACATCTAACAACACTGTTTCCAAGATTGAACGCAAGCCACGAGCACCTGTTTTACGTTCCATCGCCTTTTTTGCTACCGCATCGAGTGATTCAGTACGAAATTCTAACTCAACGCCTTCCATTTCAAACAATTTTTTATATTGCTTGACCAATGCATTTTTAGGTTCGTAGAGAATTTTGGTCAAGGTCGCAATATCTAGTTCATCAAGACAAGCGACTACTGGTAAACGGCCAACAAATTCTGGAATCAAACCAAATTTGATTAAATCTTCTGGTTCAACACCTTTAATAATTTTACTAACGTCACGGCGATTATCTTTACTACGAACTTCGGCTGAGAAACCAATACCCGTGCTTTCAGAGCGCTCACGAATGACTCGTTCCAATCCTGCAAATGCACCACCACAGATAAATAGGATATTGGCCGTATCAACTTGTAGAAACTCTTGTTGTGGGTGTTTTCGACCACCTTGTGGTGGCACAGAAGCAACCGTACCTTCAATTAATTTTAATAAGGCTTGCTGCACGCCTTCACCAGAAACATCGCGTGTAATAGAGGGATTTTCTGACTTACGTGAAATCTTATCAATTTCATCAATATAAACAATACCTTGCTGTGCTTTTTCAACATCGTAATCACATTTTTGTAATAACTTTTGAATAATGTTTTCAACATCTTCGCCTACATAACCGGCTTCAGTTAATGTTGTTGCATCAGCGATAGCAAAAGGCACATTGAGAATTCGGGCTAATGTTTCGGCCAATAATGTTTTACCACTACCGGTTGGGCCAATTAATAAAATATTACTCTTGCCTAATTCAACATCGTCAGATTTGGATTCGCCATAACGTAAACGTTTATAGTGATTATAAACAGCCACTGACAATACTTTCTTAGCTTGTTCTTGGCCAATAACATATTGATTTAAAATCTCATTTATATGACTTGGGACAGGTAATGCATCACTGCCGGTATGTAATGCGTCTTGCTGAATTTCTTCTTTAATAATGTCATTACATAAATCGACACATTCGTCGCAAATATGTACGGATGGTCCCGCAATAAGTTTTTTTACTTCATGTTGGGACTTACCGCAAAATGAACATACTAAAACTTTACCATTTGTGCTTTCGCTGTTACTTTCGTCTGTCATTCTTATTCCTAAACTACATTCGCTATATATGCATATTAATCAAAGATGGAGATATAATGCAAGATTTCAATGGCTTGTATTATTTTTATTTTCAACTTTCTTGATTATATGGTTAATATTAACACGATTAAGGCAAAAAAAAACCTGGGCTCAAATTAGGTGCTGTTAACAACCCCTAATCTGTAACGGCCAGGTTATATCTACCCATCACACCTTAAGATACGATAGGTATAGAAGAAAAATCATCGATCGGCACGATCAGGTTCACTGCCTCGTTTATGCATTACTGCATCGATTAAGCCATATTGCATGGCTTCTTCTGGGCTCATGAATTTATCGCGCTCAGTATCCACGTTGATCTGTTCTTGCGTTTTGCCAGTATGTGCCGCCAAGATTTGGTCGATTTTTGAACGAACAAGCAGGGTTTCTTTGGCATGAATTTGGATATCAGTACCTTGCCCACGAAAACCGCCAATAACTTGGTGAATCATAACTCGTGCATTTGGCAAACATAGACGTTTACCTTTTTCACCTGCTGCCAACATAACTGCAGCAATACTACATGCCTGACCAATACATAAGGTACTAACATTAGGCTTAATGAATTGCATGGTATCGTAAATAGCCAAACCTGATGTCACGACACCACCTGGTGAATTGATATATAAAGAAATATCTTTATCCGGATTTTCAGATTCAAGAAATAAAAGCTGAGCAACAATTAAATTTGCCATATTATCTTCTACTTCACCTACCATAAAAATAATACGTTCTTTTAATAAACGGGAATAAATATCGTAAGCGCGTTCACCACGGGAGCTTTGTTCGACCACCATTGGAACCAAGGTTGAATTGGTTGTTTCAACCATTCTTTCGAGCAATTCATTTCTATTCATGCATACCTCGTGATTAATTTTATTGTTCCCTGTTTAAAGCACACGTGCAATGTACGGTATAACATTGCACGCTTAATACTTAGTCTTATTGACCTTGCATTACTTCGCTGAAGGTTGAAGCTTTTTCAACTACTTTCGCATTTGCTAGCAATTTCTCAACCACTTGTTCTTCAATAGATAAAGACTCCATTTCTTCCATCAAGTGTTTGTTGCTAAAGTACATTTTAACCATTTCTTCTGGTTTTTCAAATGCTGAAGCACGTTGTTCAATTAGTGTCTTAACGCGATCGGCATTTGCCTTAATATCGTGTTGTTTGACAATTTCATTGAGCAATAAACCAAGCATGACTCGACGTTTAGCATTGGCAGCAAATAGCGCAGGTGCCTTTGATTTATCAATTTTGGTACGGAAATTTGATTCCATTTGTTGGCGCATTTGTTCAATTTCTTGCGCTAACAATGCATTAGGTACATCAAATTGATTTAACTCTAATAATTTATCAAAAGTTGCTTGTTTTAATTTATTACGTAAGGCGATATCAAGCTCACGAGCCATGCCTTCATGTAACTCTTTACGCAACCCTTCGACGGTGCCATCGGTGATACCAAAGTTTGAAGCAAATTTTGCATCAATTTCTGGTAATTTTGCTTCTTGCACATTGTGAACATGGATTTTGAATTTAGCTGCTTTGCCTGCTAAATCAGTAGCATGGTAATCAGCTGGGAAAGTTACGTCGATAGTACGTTCATCACCAGGTTTAACACCAATTAAAGCATCTTCAAAACCTGGAATCATGCGTTTACTGCCTAACTCTAAGGAGAAGTGTTTTGCGGCATTGCCATTGAATGGTTGATCATCAATGAAGCCTTCGAAATCGATGATAACACGATCATCATTTTGGGCTGCACGAGTAACATCTTGCCATTCACGTAATTGTTGACGTAATTTTTCAATGGTTTGATCGATATCAGCATCATTTAATGTTGCTGTTAATTGTGTTACTTCCATGCCATTTAGGTCTTTCACTTCAATAGTAGGAAATACTTCAAAAACATAGATTAATTTAATTGGTTGGCCACTTTCAATCATTGGCATTTCATAACGTGGTGCACTTGCCAAATTCAATTTAGATTGGTTAGTGTCGTTATTAATTTTTTCAATTGCAGGCCACATATTTTCGCGCATTAACTCAAACACAACGCTATGACGTAAATCTTGCGAATTACGACGAACAACGTCTAATGGTGCTTTACCGGGACGAAATCCAGGAATCTTAGCGCGTTTTTGTAAGTTTTTTAATTCTTTCGTTTCACGCTCTTCAAAAGCGGTCCAAGGTAATTCAACGGTTAAACGACGTTCTAAACCGCCTGTTACTTCAACAGAAACTTGCATTTCAATTATTCCTCATAGAATGTGTTGAGTTTGCATAACATATTATAATGGTGCGAAAGGAGAGACTCGAACTCTCACGGGTTGCCCCGCTGGAACCTAAATCCAGTGCGTCTACCAATTTCGCCACTTTCGCATTGGTTACTTATCTATATTTAGACAGCAAGTGCGGGATTATACATTGAATCAAGTCGTCGGTAAACCATAAATATTTCTCAAATGTGTAAATTTTAATGTACAATATGGGCAATTAAAAAAACGAAACACTCTTATGCTCAATACCGCACTATATATAGGCACTATTCTTATCTGGGGTTCAACCTGGTTGGCGATACAATATCAAGTAGATAGTGTTAATCCTGTTTGGTCAGTTGCCTATCGATTTGCCATAGCAACCGCCATTTTATTTTGTTATTGCTTGATAAAAAAATTACCTATGCAATTTAACCGTCAACAACATTTGGCTATTTTGTTACAAAGTTTTTTAATGTTTTCAATTAATTACATTCTTTATTATTTGGGCTCCGCCCATTTGATTAGTGGTTATGTCGCAATTTTAGGTGCCAGTATTGCCATTATTAATATCTTCAACTGTACCATTTTCTTGAAAACACCTTTAAATCAAAAAGCACTACTTGGCGCAATTATTGGAATAACGGGCTTGGTCATTGTATTTTGGCAAGAATTTGCATCCATTCGAGCGGGTGAAATTGTCATTCAAACACTGGCATTAGCTGTTGTTTATTGTTTACTCGGAACATATTGCGCATCACTTGGCAATATCGTTTCTAAACGCAACCAAGATTTAAACCTCCCTATTGTTCAAACTAATGCCTGGGGAATGTTATACGGTACAATTATTACCAGTATTATTGCCCTCGCTTTTCGTTTACCTATGCATATTGATTTTTCAATGTCATATCTATTTGCATTATTATATTTAAGCTTATTTGGTTCGGTATTTGCATTTGGGTTATACCTTAAGTTACTTGGTTCCATTGGCCCCGATCGTGCGGCGTATTTATTTATCGTCACACCTATTGTGGCATTAGTGCTATCTTCCTTTTTTGAAGGATTTCATTGGCAAATTACGACTGTTATTGGTATCGTAATGATTTTAGCAGGTAATGTCTTAGTGATGTCCGCGCCACGCGAAAAAGCAAAAACATAGGTTGAATACGATGCGTATAGGATTATTAGCAACGGGTACAGAATTGGTCACCGGTGATATATTAAACACCAATGGCCAACACATTGCTCATGAATTAACTGATAATGGCTATATTGTTGGCATGCATATTATGGCTAGTGATGAACAAGTTGAAATTCGCGAAGCACTGTCTTATCTCTTAAAAGAACATAAAGTTGTTGTCATTACCGGTGGCTTGGGGCCAACGAGTGACGATAGAACGCGTTTTGCTTTGGCCGAAGTAATTCAACAACCACTCGTACAACATGAGCCAAGCTGGAATCATATTGTCGAACGTTTAACCCATTTTGGCTTAACTATTTCAGAAAATAATCGACAACAAACCCTATTTCCTGGAACAGCAACAGTAATCCACAATAAAAATGGCACTGCTAATGGTTGTAAAGTTATTTACGATAATCATATTATTTATATGTTGCCTGGACCTCCAAATGAATGTTTACCCATGTTTAGTGATTTTGTTCTAGCTGACATTAAACAACACATTCAACAGCAACATCATTTTAAACGTAAATGGCGTTTATTTAGTGTTAGTGAAAGTGAAATTGCAGCTAAATTAGAACATGTATTACTAAATACTGGCGTCACCACTGGATATCGCATTGATTATCCCTACCTTGAGTTTAAAATTATTGCGCCTGACAGTACCGGTTCTGAAATTTGGTTAGAAAAATTAGAAACAATGATTAAACCCTATTTATTAGCTGACTCATATGAACCAGCGTCCAATTTGCTAAGACAAAAATTGGCCACATTAGCTGCCCCTATTTTAATTATTGATCAAGCTACTGGCGGTCATTTGCATGCAGTAATTAGTGATCGAAATAACTATCAAAAAATATTCTATACCCAAAAAACGGGATTAGATGAAAGTGAGTTTCTGGCTGTGATTGAAGTGACTGGCTTACTTGAACATTGGCTGGGATTGGAACAAGCAACAAAAACAGGAATCGCTATTGTGATGCGTCGTGATGGCCATGAACAGCAAGTTAAGCTTGAAATTCCTTATCGCCCCATTCGTGTAGTAAAATATGCTACCGAATTAGTAGCCAATCAGATATTGAAGTGGTTGTTTTGAGGACTATCTATCCGCGTAACCCGTATTAAAGCAGAAAAAATGTTTGAATATTGGAGATTAGCGAATATTATAAAATCGCACGAACTCTAGTATTCACGATAAGAGCGTAATACGGGATCAGTGGTTGTATCTAGCACGATCCCGTATTACGCTTTTATGATGAATCATCTTGTTATTATCATTTTACACCTTTATTGAAATCCAAACTTCCAATCATTTTTCCCGCTTTAATACGGGCTACATTTTTATTATTCAGCATCAGGCTGATTGGCCGGCAATGCATTAATAAACGCTGGCAACTTTAAGCATTCTTGTTCAATCGCAACTAAGCGTGGATATGGCGTCACATCAATTTTAAATCGATGCGCGTTGGCCATTTGCGGGATTAAACAAATATCAGCAAAAGTTGGTATATCACCAAAACAGTACTTTCCTAAATGGGCCACAGCAGATAATTGTTTTTCTAACGCATCAAATCCAATTCTAATCCAATGTGCATACCATGTATTTTTTTGATCTTCGCTAACCTTTAACTCATGCGTTAAATATTGTAAGACACGTAAATTATCTATCGGATGTATATCACAAGCAATCGATAAAGCAACCGCTCTTGATTGTGCTTTTAATACAGGATCAGAAGGCAAAATTGAAGGAGTTGGAAATTGCTCCTCTAAATATTCCATGATTGCAAGGGATTGTGTAATTAAATGCCCTTCATCTTCCAAAGCAGGAACTAAACCCTGTGGATTAAGTGCGCGATATGTTTGTGAGTGTTGTTGGCCACCCTCTTTTACTAAATGAATAGGAATAATTTCATAATCAAGTTTTTTTAAGTTCAATGCAATTCTAACTCGAAAAGCCGCACTGGAACGAAAATAACTGTAAAGTTTCATGGTTGATTCCTTTTAATGCAGGGTGGATTAGAAATGTAGCCCGTATTAGCGAAAGAAATGTTAAGTTTTGAATTTTCATTAATACTAAAAAATGAAAGTAACAAAATCATTCACTATAAAAGCGTAATACGGGATCAGTGGTTACCCATAGCACGATCCCGTATTACGCGCGATAGCATTTTTTTATATCTTAAATATAGCAAGCAATGCCTCTTTTATAGGTTCCCGTCGCGCTAATACGGGCTACATGAATAACTTGTAATTTTACAGCTTACCTTGAATCACACCGCGGCGGATTTGATCACGTTCGATTGACTCAAATAATGCTTGGAAATTACCTTCGCCGAAACCTTCATCACCCTTTCGTTGAATAATTTCATAAAATACAGGTCCCAACATGGTATTGGTAAAAATCTGTAATAAAAGTTTTTTAGGTTTTTGCTTGGTATCGCCGTCAATCAAAATAAAATTCTTGTGCATACGCGCTAAATCTTCGCCATGCGCGGGCAAACGATCCTCGATCATTTCATAATAAGTATCGGGCACGTCCATAAAGCTAATTCCACGCTCGCGTAAAGATTCAACTGAGGTAAAAATATTATCCGTTGCAAGAGCAATATGTTGAATTCCTTCACCATTAAATTGTTCGATAAATTCTTCAATTTGTGATTTATCATCGGTTGATTCATTTAATGGAATTTTAATCTTGCCGCATGGGCTACCCATTGCACGACTCACTAAACCTGTTTGCTGACCTTTAATATCAAAATAACGAATTTGTGAGAAATTAAATAATTTGGTGTAAAAATCAGCCCAATGATCCATGCGACCACGATTAACATTATGAGTTAAATGATCAATATAAGCTAAACCAACACCGTGTGAATTATTTAATTTACCTTCATGAGGATGAAAATCATGCTTAAATAATTTATCATCCAGTTTTTCATCGACAAAATAGAGTGCGGAACCGCCAATACCTTCGATCGCTGGTAATGCTAAATCAGCACCTTCAAATGGTTTTGCGCCTAATTTAATGGCACGCTCATAAGCATAGTTCGCATCAGCCACACGAAACCCCATACCACAAGCGGATGGCCCATGTTGTTTCCCGAATTTTTCAGCTTTACTACCTGGCTGTGTATTAACTAAAAAACGAATGTCATTCTGAACATAACAAATTATATTTTTGTGTCGATGCGAAGCGACCGGGGTAAAACCTAACTGTCTAAACTGCTGATCCAATACTTGTGGATTGGGCGTTGCATATTCTACAAAACTAAAACCATCAGTACCCATCGGATTATCGGTTGTTATTGTCATAAATTATTTCCTTTTCATTGCTAAAGTTAAGCCGTCGCCAATTGGTAACATTGATATATCAACACGTGAATCATTCAATATATGATCATTTAATTGACGAATTGCTATAGTCGAGGGGGCATTATTATTGCTATCAGCGACTCTGCCATACCAGAGCACATTGTCAATCGCAACTATTCCACCGACACGAATCAGCTTTAATGCTGCTTCATAATAATTCAAATAATTTTCCTTGTCAGCATCAATAAAAATAAAATCAAATGTTCCAGCCTGACCGGCATCAAGTAAGGCCTGCAATGTTTGTATGGCTGGGGCCAGTTTTAATTCAATTTTATGAGCCACACCGGCCTCTTGCCAATATTTTTGTGCAATATTTGTCCACTCTTCGCTCGTATCGCAAGCAATTAACTTACCATCATTGGGAAGCGCTAATGCTACACATAATGCGCTATACCCAGTAAATGTCCCAATTTCAATCGTTTTCTTTGCTCCGAGCATTTTAATCATCATTTGCATAAAAGCCCCTTGTTCAGGGCAGATTTGCATCTGGGCATCGTACATTTTAAGTGTTTCTTGTCGTAAATCATCTAAGATCAGATGAGGCCGTAAAGTATGCATTTGATAATATTGATAAACTTCTGGGGTTAAGACAATTGCAGTTGAACTCATGAGTTTCCCTTTAATAATATGATGGGTATAGGATATAATGCACCCCAAAAGATTAAACTAAAATGGGGTAAATGCAATATGCTCGATTTCAAAAAATGCCGGGATGAAAATGGCGAAGAATTTATATTAACATCCATTGCCGGCAAATTATTACTTGGTATTCACCAACTTAATAAAGGAACTGCATTTAGTCAAGAAGAACGACACGAATTTAATTTATCGGGTAAATTACCAGCACGAATTGAGACACTAGAAGAACAAATTAAACGTAGTTATAGACAATTTGAAGCTTATACTGGCGATTTAAAACGTAATATTTATTTAAATGACTTGCATGATACTAATCAAGTTTTATTTTATAAATTAGTCAGTCAACACCTGGCTGAAATGATTCCTTATATTTATACACCGATTGTTGGGACGGCGGTAAAAGAGTTTAGTACCGAATTTCGTCGCCCTCGCGGCTTATATTTATCTTATCTTGAACGAGATAAAATGGAAGAAATTTTAGATAATCGTTCTAATCCTGAAATTGATGTCATTGTTGTCACTGACGGCGAAGCAGTTCTGGGGATTGGTGATCAGGGTATTGGTGCGATGGATATTCCTATCGCAAAATTAATGGTTTATACCTTATGCGGTGGGATTGATCCCAATCGTACATTACCCATCCAATTAGATGTCGGTACTAATAATGAAAAATTATTGAATGACCCATTTTATTTAGGTTGGCGTCATGAACGCTTGCAAGGTAAAGAATACGATGATTTTATCGATAGCTTTGTCAGCGCAATTCGTAAACGTTTTCCTAATGTTTTTCTACATTGGGAAGACTTTGGTCGTGACAATGCGCGCCATAATCTCGAACGCTATCAAGATAAAATGTGTACTTTCAATGATGATATGCAAGGTACTGGGGTCGTTACATTAGCGGCATTATTAGCAGCTGTACATGCCAAAGGTGAACAATTAAAAGATCAACGTATTGTTGTATTTGGTGGCGGTACGGCAGGTACAGGCATTTCTGATCAAATTGTTGATGCACTCAAGCACGAAGGTTTAACTGAAGCAGAAGCCAGAGCGCGTTTCTGGATGCTAGATCGCCCCGGTTTATTGACCGATGACATGACCACATTGAATAAATTCCAACGTGTTTATGCCAGACCCGTACAAGAAATCACTGATTGGCGGTTGGAAAATAATAATGTTATTACCCTAGCTGATGTTGTACGTAATATACAACCTACGGTATTAGTTGGTTGTTCAGCTGTAGCGGGAGCATTTACTAAAGAAATTATCGAAGATATGGCCTCAAATGTTGAGCGCCCTATTATATTGGCGTTATCAAATCCAACCGAACGTTGTGAAGCAACACCACAAGATATTTTTGCCTGGACAAACGGTAAAGCGATGGTCGCAACAGGTAGTCCATTTAATAATATTACTTTTAATAATTCTGAAATTCGTATCGCACAATGTAATAATGCATTTGTATTCCCTGGCTTAGGCCTTGGTTTAATTGCAACAAAAGCAAAACGCATGACTGATGAAACGTTATGGGCCGCATGTAATGCATTGACAGAATACGCGCCGATTAAGAAAAATCCTACAGCTCCACTATTACCCTCACTGGATCAAGCACGTGAAGTAGCAAAATTCATGGCAGTTGCGGTTGCTAAACAAGTAATAAAAGAAGGTAATGCACTAATAGAACCTGAAGGCGATCTTGAATCGCATATAGAAAAAATGATGTGGGAACCGAAATATTTAAAATATAAGCGGAAGTAATTGTAAGGACGTATTGCATACGCCCATCTCACCTTCCGCATAGATTTAACGTAGGGGCGTATTGCATACTGAGTAATCCTCTGATTTATTTTGCACAGTGCACCGTAACACGTTGATTTCAAAAAGCTCCCCTCGCCCCGCAGCT
>JAGVJQ010000123.1 GCA_020051015.1 Gammaproteobacteria bacterium | reverse complement strand
TATTGCGATGGGATGAGTTGTATCAATTTTACCAATCCAATTACTAAGCAAAATTGGAAATGCCACAAAGACTTTGCCATAAGCACCACTACCAAGGCAACACAGTTCTTTATCAACAAAATAATATTCAGCATTAAAAAAAGCCGGATTGACTGTTGAACTATCAGAGTAAAAAGAATTTGATAGTAATTCGATGAGAAACGAGGATTCTTCAGCTTCTTCAACTAAAGACTCAGCTAATTGCTCAGATGTTTCAGCTATTTCAACTGCAAGGGGAATGACCTCGGTGTTTGGAATGTAATAAATATGATAATTTTCATTATCAGCAAGATTAAGAAAATGTAATCGCTGAATTGTCGCGAATTCTTCTGGTGTGAGTGTAATTTCATCAGGGATAAAAGGTAATATTCTTTTTATATACATTCTTATTGCTTTAGTAATATGTAAATCAAAGCGCGAGATTATATCATTTGCATCGGGTTGAAGTTCATTTTTTCAAATTTAAAAAATAACGTGTACTTTTCGTGTGAGGTGGGCTAAAAATGCCGCGTGAGGTGTTGGGTAAATGTGATGAAGTTGCCTGGCATTTGTGCCCACCAATCGGATGTGAAAGATGGGTTGATTGGGGGGGGGGTATGAAGGTCTGTATTGGTTGAGAGCATGAATGGTGGGCACACACCACATCATTACCGAGTCGATGTAAAGTTTGGTGCGGATGTGGTGTTTAGGTCCATTCTACAAGGCGAACTATGGGGATCCAATACCTCGATTCATGTTCTGCAGGGAAGCATCTTGCCCAACATTTGCAGCTTGTGATTGTGGTGCTAATTGCGCATCTAAACCATCTATAAATGCATTTTTCAATTCACTAGCTGCAGCCTCATTACCAAGGATATTTTTTGCTTCTGTTGTAAATTTAGTTAGCGCTCTTTCTCGTGCTTCTTTTGGATTATCTACGGCAGTTGCATTTTGCCAATCGACTTGTAACTCTGCAATGAGATCAATCAATTTAGTGTAGAGCTCACTCCATTTTTTTTCGACTGCACTTGGATCCTGATTAATATTGCCAAAAAAGGCTAATTCATTGCGATCACTGACATATTTAGGTTTACCTTGAGCATCTCTCTCGCTGATGTGGTAAGCCCCAACATGTACAAGAGACAAATCACCATATTGATTAGTTGGTTGGCGAGTCGGAATAATAATATTATAACCACGACCTGCCGCATACATTAAGGCTCTCAATTGAGCAAGACCCCCATTCGTATCGTCTAATCTTGGGTTAGTACCTTCCATGATTGGTAGACTAAGGGTACGGATGGTGCCATGTAGTTTATCGGCTACATCAGCAAGCCCATCCCCAGTTTTCTGTGCGCCAAGATAATCTTCATAAGATTGAGATGACTTAAAAACATGCCCGCTTGTGCTAGATAAATTACCTGGGAACACATAAACAGCGTTACTAGGTTGTATACTTTTATCAACTGTAAATTGTTTAATTTTTGTGGGATCATGACCTGTGTCTGTTGCTAGACCAATAATCCCTTGTATCTTGCAATTGTTAAAATTGATTGGTGCTGATGAGTTTGCAGGTGATTGTGCGCTTGCTGGTTGCTGTTGTGCCGCTGCCGCGAGTTGTTGCTGTTCGGGTGGAACAGGGCGTGCTTCGGCTGCAGCCAAGTTATCTTTTTGCCATTGTGGGGCGGCAATAAAAGCAGCTTCTCTTTTTAAGTTCGCGTATTTTTTAGCAGCTGCAGGATCAAGCTGTCGCAATCTCTCAAAGATGATTCTTTGGGGGAAGCTGCAATGAGCTGATACATATGGCACCAGATTTTTAGCTAATGCTGATTTAAATGCTTCTGCTATATCATCTATAGAAAGACGCAAACCACTTGCTGTGACTTCGACAATGCCTTGTAAGTTAAGTACATCTAACATGACTTTATATAATTCGGGTCTACAGCTTTCATTTATCGCCTTGGCAGTATGACACATGGCGTTATAAGTAAATGAACCAATATTAGGAACCATAACGTTTTTGGCATCAGGATTACCGCCTATCCCCCAATCATTAGAAACTTGATAAGTTGGCTGGTTTGCTGCCCATCGATCAAAATTGTCTTTACGATTTTGAATTATTTGTAAGTCTTCGGCGGCAGCAGCGGATTGATTGGCTGGTGACTGTTGGATAATGGGTGCTGATTGATCTGGTGCTGCGTATGTGACAACTCGGCTCGCACCAGGTTGCGGTGCCGGACTGCCATTCCTGCTTATTGATCCTGCACCAAGATTGATTCTTTCTGGTGCATTAACTATTGCGGCTGGTCTTTTCGGTAATGACATAAATCGCACGGTAGTGTCTTGGCGATTTATTGTCACAGCCATACCGTGTGGGGTTTGTGCGCCATTAGTAGGTAAACTTAATCGGCCGAATAAAGTGTCGGCAAATGCTTGTTTATTTCCACAGGAATTATAAATGTTGGTTAATTCTGTATTTTGTTGACTTAACTTGTTAATTTGATCACCAGCACTGCTATTACATAGAATAAGGTATTCGCTAGTGTTTTGGTCAGCTGGTGGGTTCAAATATCGGGTATTACTTTTTTGTTGGAGGAGATCTGCTCCATCAACAGAAAAGCACTGCCAGGTGCCGTCTGGGTTGTGAATTAAGTGCAATAGCTCGATATCGTCATCAGGTGCAATAGCGTAATCGACTTTACTACCACAAAAAAATGCTACGCTTGAAACATTGTTATTTTGCGCTAAATAATTTTCACATTGCTGACTGAAATTTTGAGCATGGAAGTCTTGGGCTGAAATATCGGGCACAACTTTGCTCGTCGGTATTGGTCGTTGTTGAGTTTGAGCTGCCGTTCCACTTGTCCCGGTTGAAGCAGTAGTGTTGGCGGATGCTCTTGCATTTCGTGGGCTATGGCCAAAAAGAGTTTGTCCAGGTTGTGCTGGGTTGCCTGATTGTCTTCGACTGGCAGCATCGGCAGATTGGTTAGCGTCGCGAGCTTGTCGTTGACCGGATGGGAGGGTGATAGTCATTAAGTTCCGGATCTCATCTGGAGCCAAGAATTTTAATTTTTGAATATCATCTCGCTTGATGCTAATACGCTTGATAGGCTTACCATTTTGATAGTTCTTATAGTTAACAGTGGTAAATTCATAATGATTGGTAGGGATATTACATCGTTGTAAGGCAGTGCGTAATTCTGTTTCCTCATAATTCTCGGTAAGCGGTATAAAGACCTTATCGCCCGTTTTATTACTGACAGCATGATCGAGGTCAAAATAATTACTTGCATTAGTCGCAATGATGTCATGTACTGCTGTTAACGTGTCTTCAAAAGATATATTGGGAAAGAGTTGCTCAAAGTGATCCCGCGTGAGCGTTAAGGTAAGCTTGTTTTTATGGCCATCATCGATGTTGAATAATTGTCGCAAGGCATTGACATAACTAGGGTCGTTATTGGGATCGACAAAGGTTATTTCAATATAGTCAACACCATCTTTAGCGGTGGCTTGCGTAAATGGCAATACTGCATTTCTAATGTTTTTCGTATCATCAAAGTAACGATTTATTAAGTCAGTTTTTATTTGTTGACATAGTTGCTCTTTAGTTGTTTCCAATTGTTGGCATAAGGCGGTTAGTTGTGAATAATTATTCTGGAAACGGTCATTACTACTTAAAGAGATAAATTTATTAAAATCAGCAATACTTAAGTTGAGCTTGTCATTGGCAATCGACGGGTGATGTAAGTGAAATTCATTTTTTAAATATTTTATAAAAGCATTTTTATCGATATTGGCGACAAGTTGAATTTGCATTACACCATTCACAAGCGCGACAGGGGGAATTATACTGCTAATTAAGTGTTTTTCCGCACACAAATTATGAAATTCTTTCACATCAACTCTTTCAATACCCAAATCTTTTAACTTTTTAGCAATCTGAGTATATTTTGAATCAGTGATTTTTATTTGAATGCCATCATTGGTAATGGTGGCTATTCCCAATTCAATGCCTAATACTTGCAGCGCTTTGATGAAGTCATTAAATTGTTCGGCAGTTTCTTGATGCAGTAAAAACCCTTGACCTCGACCGAGGTCAAGTAAATTTTTTGGAACTAATGTACGGTTTACTGTAGTAACAACATTTTGCTGATGTTGATCGGTCGCGGCCTGTATTGCAGTTACTGCTTGCGCAAAAGCTACGTCTGGAAAGAGCTTATTGAAAGCAGTTTCATCAAGATGTAAAGTGACACTCGTTTTATGGCCATCATTAATGTCAAATAATTGTCGTAATGCAGTAGCGTAATGACTTGAGCTGCATGTAAACTCGATATAATTAACACCTTTATGCGAAGTCACAGCAATATCTGGTACGATATCTTGATTAATTGCACCATCTGTATTGAAGACTTCATCTTGTAAATTTGATTGCTCGTCTGTGAGTAATCGCTTTTTGCTTTCAGTTAAATCTTCATGTACTAAGTATAAGTTAGGATAATGAAGAGATACAAAGCGTGCGCTATCTTTTAATGATATTAATGTATTAAAATCAGCAATGCTTAAATAAAAATTATTTCCAGCCGGGTCTTCTTCTAGCACAGATACGCTGTTTAAATGAAGCTCATTTTTTAGAAAAGTAACAAATGTTTTTTTATCGGTGTCATTAGTTAAGGGAATGCAAATTAAAGCATCGGAAGTGAGCTTTATAGTCGGTTTTGACACGATTTGTCGACGCAAATACGCTGCAGTCGCGACATTATGAGTTGCGCTTGCTCGATATGCCTTAAACTCTACAAGTTCATGTAATTTTTTTGTAATTTGCTCATATTGAGCATCAGTGATGGTTAATTTAGTAGCGCTAGCAGAAGATGATTCAAACTCAATACCTAATTCGTGCATGGCACGAACAAAGATTTTTAATTGGTTAGGATCCTCAGAATGAAGTACAAACCCTTTGTTATAGCCTTTATCAGACAGGTTTTTAGGGATAAAAATAGCCTCAGCACGCTGCGCGGCTTTTACACGCACTTGATGTAAGACGTCGTCAAAATTTAAAGCAGGAGAGCGAAAAAGTTTCTCGAAGTCGGCTTGATTGAGAGAGAGGGTCACACTGGTTTTATGCCCATCATCGATCTTATATAATTGGCGCAGTGCTTTTGCAAAATCACTATTCGCATTTTCACCCGTCAAGGTGACATTAATATAATCAACGCCATTTTTTGTGTTAGTAGAAAGAGAGGTAGAGCTGGAATTTTTTATAGTATGATCGGCATTGAAGAATTGGCTGTGCAAATATGTTGGGATCGTTTGGTCACAAAGCTCTTTCTTACTAGCGTGTAAATCGCTACATAATGTTCTTAAGTTCATATAAGCATTTTTGAAACGTTTAGCGGCACTTAAGTGTGTTAGTGCTTCAAAATCATCAATGCTTAAAGATAGTTTGGTTTCTTCCTCTACTTTTATAGTAGAAACGCTTTTTAAACTAAACTCATTTTTTAAATATTTAGCCAATGCTTCGTTATCAACATCAGCGTTAAGTGCAATTTCAAATTTACCATTATCAAGCGCAATAGCTTCATCACTGTTAATGCTGGCCACTAAATATTTTTCAGCCAGAAGATTATGTTGAAGTTCAACAAATCGCTCTTCATCTAATGCTTTTGTGATGGTTAGAAATTTTGAGTCGCTTATTACCATTTGACTCGGGTGCGAAGATGATACCTTTAGGTTATCAACGCCTAGCTCATGCATGGCTGCAACAAATTGCGGTAATTGCTCAGACTGCAATACAAAGCCATTACCGAACCCGAGATCATGTAAATTATCATCGGTAAAAATAGACTTTACTGTCGCAATTGCTCGATCTCTTTTTGCTATGGCTAACTCATCCGCGTTATCTTTAAATGCCTGTGTAATTGTGGTAAAACTTATTTCAGGAAAAACTTTGTTAAAATCAGTTGCATTAAGGCGTAAAATAGGACTATTCGTATGACCATCATCAATGTCAAATAATTGCCGTAACTCAGGCGCCGTATTAACAGCTGAATCAAGTGTTATGGCGATATAATCAACATTTTTATGTGTAACTAAAGCAATTTTTTCACGAGCTGATTCTTTAATTACTGTGGGTCCGTCAAAAAATTCATCGTATACGGATTGTCGCTTTTGCCCCAGATAAGTATCTTTTTGGACAGTTGCAGTATCTAAGAGTCTGGTTAGATCTGGGTTTGTGTTTACAAAACGATCGGTGAGTAATGAAATTAGCGTATCGAAATTCTTAACACTAAAAGACAATTTGTTACTAATTATTTTGGGTGTATTTTTCAGATGAAATTCATCTTTTAGATATTCTGCAAATTTCTTGGCATCAACGCCGGGAGCAAGAGCAAGTTGAAGTTTGCCATTTTCAAAAGTGATAGTCTCATCACCGCTAATGCTAGCGACTAAGTACCTTGCCGCATAAAAGTTATGTGTAAGGTTAATATCTGGCACTAAATCGCAAATTTTATTTATCTCTTTAAATTGCGAATTAGATAGAGTGAGTTGGGTTGCGTTTTTTTTGTTTATCTCAAGTTTAACACCTAGAAAACGTGAGGCATTAACAAATTTGACTAAGTCGCCATTATTGGTAAAAGATAAACGAAAGCCCTTCTTCAGGCCAAGATCGGTTATATTCGCGCTATTGGCTAGATGGGGTCGAACGATGCGTTGGGCTTGCTCTTTTATTTCATCAGTCAGGCCAGGCAAAATATGTTCAATTTTTTTAGTATCGTTTAAGTTAAAACTTAGTTTATTGTTAGTAAAAGTGAATAAATTTTTGTCTTTAGACGTCTTTAATTGATGTACGCACCAAGAAAGTGAGTCGGATACAAATAAGCCATCTTCTGCAAAATCAAAATTAACTTTTTGCAGGACAAAATCGCTATGGGCCTGATGACCAGGAACACCGTGCTTAAGTATTGCTCGCGCTCTAGCTTGCAGCAAATCCTCGTAAGAGGAAACATTATGAGGACGATTTTCTTTTAATTTAAGGAGAGCGTTAACTTGAGTTGGATTAAGTCTTAGCGTGGTAACTAAATCAACCTCAGCGGCATCGTCGTCACCGATTAATTCCATCTCAGATGCACCACGCATTATTGATTTTTTTGTTTTTGGACTGACGGCGGCAACTTGTGCACGTAAGGCTTCAATATCTTGCGATGAGATTTGATCAGATTCTGCAATGACAATTTTTTGCTGTTCCAGCTCATAAAGATGTTTTTCAAAAATTTGTTTTAATGTTATTGGCATAGCAAAACCCTTTTCCGATCAATGAAGTTTTTTAATTTTACAAACTAAAAATATTAGTAACTTTGTTTAAATCTAACACATTATGCCACTATATCCCAAAAAATTAGCGTATTAGACATAAAGGCTTGACTTTTAAAACTATTCTATATAGTAAGCATATCGAGACAAGCTTATTGAATTATTAAGCCCAATTATCTCTATACCCATCACACCTCAAGATGCGAGTTTATCATCTCGAGTGAACGCGATCTTTGAACGTTGGGGATAAAAGCTATCTCTGGCTTTCATCCCTTCGGGGCGCACTAAAGCGCGTCGAAATTTGTTCCACAAATTTTTCAATCGAAAACCTCGAAAGACGGTCTAGTATTCTTGCGGTTTTACTCAATCCGAACGTCCAAGTCCCATCGTTCACTCGGGCGCCAAACTTTGCACCTTGAGGTGTGATGAGTATAATATATCAGCAAGATTTGTGCTCTTTACCCAAGCATCATTGTATGTTAGGGTGTCATGCTAAATGCGCCGAAATGGCTGAGCTCATTATCTGAAAAATATAACTTATTGTTTAAATTGATATTTTTGTTGTTTCTTGATGCTAGGGTAGCGGCCCGTTTAATAGGTAAGTAAAATTCCGCATCATGAAATAATCGTTAAAAACTATCGATTAGTTATCTTTTTCCTCAAAACTTGAGCCCATAAATAAGAACTTAAGAATAAAAGAGGAATTTATGCATTCTGTAGAACAACCAAGCTTAGTCAAGGATGAAGCTTTCATCCCTGCATCACAAAGTTTGCCAGAAATTACCGTAAAAGGGGTGATTTTAGCAATTGTTTTAACCGTTGTTTTGGCAGCAGCCAATGCGTATTTGGGATTAAAAGTGGGCTTGACTGTGTCAGCCTCGATTCCAGCGGCGGTCATTTCGATGGGCGTCCTTCGGTTTTTTAAAAACTCCAATATATTAGAGAATAACATTGTCCAGACAGCTGCATCAGCTGGCGAAGCGTTAACTGCCGGTGTTGCTTTTACATTACCAGCATTAATTGTTATTCATTATTGGACGCACTTTGATTATTTTGCGTCGATGTCTATTGCCGTTACTGGCGGTATTCTTGGGGTATTGTTTTCTGTCCCACTACGTCGCGTATTATTAGCAGATAAAACCTTACGTTTTCCGGAAGGCACGGCAATTGGTAAAGTGTTATCTGCCAGCAGTGATAAAACCATGGGTTTAAAAGAATTAATTGCTGGTAGCAGTGTGGGCGCAGTTATTAGTTTATGCCAAACGGGTTTGAAAGTATTAGCTGATAGTATGCAAGTTTGGGTAAGTTATGGTTCAACTGTGGTTGGTGCCGGATTAGGTTTTGCACCGGCGATGTTGGGTGCTGGATATATCATCGGAGTTGGTGTTGCCGGTAGTATTTTTCTCGGTGTGGTGCTCGGTTGGTTAGTCGGGGTGCCGATCATTACTCATATTTATGGCTTACCAGCAGGCGTATCAGCAGCATCAGATGTTGCTAATTATATCTGGAAAAACCATGTTCGATATATCGGTATTGGTACGATGATTGTGGGTGGTTTATGGGCCGTTTCTTCTTTAGTGCGACCTATGATAAAAGGTATTACCGCTTCATTTGAATCAGTAAGCAGTATGCGCATGCATGGCATGGCCAATATTCCACGTACCGAACGCGATATGAAAATTACTAGCGTGATTTGGTGTATTTTGGTTTTGTTGTGTCCCATTTATTTTATCTTCCATCATTTTACTTCGTTGCCGATATTAGGGCTGGGGTTAATGTTGCAACAGACCGTTAGTTGGATCAGTGTTTTATTAGTTTTGATTTTGGGTTTTATCTTAGCCTCTATCTGCGCTTACTTTGCAGGATTGGTTGGTTCTTCAGCAAATCCATTATCGAGTATGTCGCTGATTTCATTAATTATTGGTTCATTTATTTTATCATTGTTATTAGGCAGTGAAATACATTTAAGCTCAGGTAGTCAGCAGGCCATTTCTGCTGCTGGTGTCGCTATTATTATTACGGCAGTGATTGCCAGTATTGCGTCCATCAGTAATGACACCATGCAAGATTTGAAAGCGGGTCAAATGGTGGGTGCGACACCATGGAAACAGCAAGTTATGTTAATTCTTGGGGTGATTGTCGCTGCACTAGTTATTCCATTAATTTTACAATTGTTGTTTGATGCTTATGGCTTAAGTGGTGTGATGCCACATCCTAATATGGATCCATCACAAATGTTGGCTGCTCCACAGGCAGGCTTAATGGCTGCAGTGGTACAGGGCATTTTTACGCATGATGTACAATGGGGAATGATGTTAACCGGCGCTATTATTGCCGTCGCAGCGTTAATTTTAGATCGTTATACTCGTCGCATTGGTTGGCGTGTACCGGTATTGGCAGTGGGTATTGGTATTTATTTGCCTATTGATACCACGATGCCTTTAGTCATCGGTGGGGTGTTGTCTTGGTTTGTTGATCGAGCATTGAAACGTAAATTTAATAATGATATTGATGCTAATACACGTTCGCATCAAAAAGGATTGTTGCTCGCATCGGGACTTGTTGCTGGTTCTGCCGTTATGGGTGTGGTATTAGCCATACCATTTGTCATTGCTGGTTCGTCTAATGTGTTAAGTATTATTTCTGATAAATACGAAACGTGGACTGGGATTGCCAGTATCGCTGTGACATTATGGTTATGTGTTTGGATGAGACATCGCGTGCTGAAAGATTAGGGTGTCTGTTTACAATTGATTCGGGCCTTCGGCCCTCACCCCTTTGGGGCGGCTTTCAGCCGTCCAAATTGGCTAGCGCCAATTTGTCTACTATGCTGGACATAAAGCCTAGCGAACTGTAACCAGACCCTATATTGTTATCTTTTTCGTAAACAAGGATGTTTAATTTGCAAGATTATAATGTTAGCGACATTAAATCGGTAGTAGACAAAAGTATTGCTACAGAAAATTCTTTATTTCAATCACAAGCTATCGCTAAACACGGTACATTAGGTTGGGTGATTTTTGGTATCGGTGCTATTTTTTATAGTTACGAATTTTTATTACGCATCTTGCCGAGTGTGATGACGACTGATTTGATGCAAGTGCATCATATTACTACGGCGGGTCTTGGATATCTTGCTGCTATTTATTACGTTGTTTACACTGCTATGCAATTGCCAGTCGGATTATTGATTGATTGGTATGGGCCAAGGCGCTTATTGTTATTGGCAAGTGCAATTTGTGCAGTGGGTTCATTTTTATTTGCTTCGGCTTCTTCACTAATTCTGGCTGGTATTGGCCGCTTTTTAATAGGGTTTGGTTCTGCCTTCGGTTTTGTGGGGGTGTTACGTTTAGCATCTTTGTGGTTACCGCCACGGCGTTTTGCTTTGGCTACGGGGTTGGTGACAACCTTAGGTATGATGGGTGGTGTATTAGGGGATGTAGGCTTAAGTCATCTTGTTGTTACCGCAGGTTGGCATACTGCTGTCATGATATCGGCCTGGATGGGTGTGGTATTAATGGTCGTATTTTTTCTTATTCCTGAAATGCGCCATCATAGTTTTACTGCAAGCGAACGTGGGCAACAATGGCAGCAATTAAGACAACAAACATTGGCTATTTTACGAATGCCGGTGATTTGGCTAAATGGTTTAGCTGGTAGTTTATTATATGTGCCATTATCTGCATTTGGGGAGCTGTGGGGCGTATCTTATTTGCAAACAGTACAGAGCCTCACTCGTGTAGAGGCGGCATTGGCTGTGTCTTGGCTAATGTGGGGGTGGGCAATTGGCGCGCCATTGGCGGGTTGGTTAGCAGATAGAACCGGTAGCCGTTATCGTGTGTTATTGGTCGGTAGTATCTTATCGTTATTATTTATTCTTTATATCTTACATACCCATTTTGCTAGTAATTTAGGCTTATTTACAGCAATGTTAGTATTTGGTGTGTTGTGTTCTGGACAAATTTTAATGATGGTCATTGTACGTGATGTTTGTCCTCATCATTTATTAGCAACAGGGATGGCGGTTACTAATATGATTATCATGGCGGGTGGTATGGTCTTTCAGCCGTTGATTGGCGAATTAATTAAATCTCATTCCGCAGCGCTGATAAATAATGCTAATTCGGCGGGGGTCGTTAACGGTTATATTCACGCCATGTATGTAATTCCTGCGGCTATTTTCCTTGCTATTATTGTGCTGTTTGCCCAATCTAGATGGGCAAAACGAAAGTAACATGCGATTTTGATATATTGATTTAGGAGCGTGGGCATCTTCTCGATGAAACCGCCCGCGCCGGTGGAAAATGCATGCAAACACGCCGTGAATACTTGCTGCGCTATTGCTATCCCTGCAACGCACAGCAAGACCTGTCCACGCCATCCCTGGCGTGGCCGTTCGCAGGGAAAAAACTGCGTTTTTTCTTTTCCCTGCGAACCCCTGTAGGCTCGCATCGCCATCCATGGCTCAGACGGTTTGCTTTGCCTTTTCCATCGTCGCGGGCTGCATTTACTGATTTAGTTATACCTCATTTTGTGCTGCATATATTCATGGCGGCTGTTGGTCAAAAAAAACACCCAATCATTTTAATTTCTGCTATAATCCGGACCTCGTTCATAAGGACTAACAATGCAGAAAACAACCATCCATTATAATATCGGTTTATTTTCACTAGCGATGCTCATCACTGGCGCGATTGATAGTATTCGCAATTTACCTGCCACCGCATTATTTGGTAGCTCATTAGTATTTTATTTTATTCTTGCTGCAATCACTTTCTTGTTACCTAATGCGTTAATTTCAGCTGAATTAGCGGGGAGTAAACATGGTGGTGGAGTATATAAATGGAGTGTGGCGGCTTTTGGAAAATATACTGGTTTTTTAGCCATCTGGCTGCAATGGATTAATACCATGGTTTGGTATCCGACAATTTTATCTTTTATCGCAGGTACAGCCATTTATTTTATTGATCCGGCATTAGCACAAAATAAAATATATTTAATTAGTGTCATTCTAGTTGTATTTTGGGGATTAACCTTTCTTAGTTTGCATGGCATTCATATTTCAGCAAAATTTGCTAGCTTTTGTGCCTTAGTGGGTATGATTGCGCCAATGGCTTTTATTCTAATTAGTGGCATTGTTTGGTTGTTAACCGGCAAAACAAGCCAAGTTAGTCTACATTGGACGGCAATGATGCCATCATTTAAATCATTTGATAGTTGGTCATCATTAACAGCCATTACGGCTTCATTTCTTGGCATTGAATTAGCGGCGGTACATGCTAATCATTTGCGTGAACCTGGCCATGATTATCCCAAAGCGTTGATGATTTCAGTAGCAATTATTTTAATTACTATGATTTTTGGCTCGTTAACGATTGCCATTATTTTACCGGCTGGACAAATTAACTTAGTGAATGGTGTGGTACAAGCCTTTAATAATTTTCTGTTGGCATATCATTTACAATTTCTATTACCAATATTAGTTGTCATGATCATACTAGGCAGCACGGGTAGCATGATTAGTTGGGTAATTTCACCAGCAAAAGGATTATTGCAATCAGGACAAGATGGTTTTTTACCGGCTTGGGTCAGAAAAGAAAACAAGCATGGTGTTGCCGCAAACCTATTGGTAATCCAGGCAGTTTTAGTTTCACTCGTTTGTTTGGCATTTTTATTAATGCCGAGTGTCAACGGATCATATTGGTTGTTAACAGATTTAAGTACACAACTTTATTTATTCATGTACGTTATTATGTTGTTAGCCGGTATTAAATTAAAATGGCAAAATAATATTGGCGGTAAAGGCTTTAGCATTATCGGTGGCCGCATTGGTACATTGATAGTTGGTACATTAGGCTTAATTGGTTGTGGAATTGCAATTGCTGTTGGATTCAAGCCGCCAGGCAATATTAATGTGGGTAGTTTTTGGCATTATGAAACAGTATTTGCCATTGGTATTTTATTGTTTGTCTTACCTGTGTTATTGTTTTTTTGGTACGCGAAGAAGAATGAGAAAAAAATATAACGAGGCGGGTTTTTTACTGTATACGAAATTGTAAATTAGCCACTGACACAGCCTACGAGCATTTTTAATTACTAAACTATCTCATTTTAGAGCAACCCACTATTCTTCAATAATGCCTCAACAGCTGGTTCGCGACCGCGAAATGCTTTAAATAAATTCATTGCATTGTCACTACCGCCACGACTAAGAATCGTATCTAAAAAGCGTTGACCAATTTCATTAGAAATGACGCCATTTTCAGCAAATAATTCATATACATCAGATGACAAAACTTCAGCCCATTTATAACTATAATAACCAGCCGCATAGCCTCCAGCAAAAATATGCGAAAAACTATGCTGAAAACGATTAGAGGCAATAACGGGTACTACACATACTTGTTGTCTCACATTATTCAATATCGTTTGAATAAAAGATGATTCTACATCTTGCTTAAATTCAAGATGCATACGGAAATCAAATAATGCAAATTCTAATTGTCGTACTAATTGCATGGCTGCTTGAAAGTTTTTTGAAGCACGAAGCTGATTATATAAATGTTCAGGTAGATGTTCACCGGTTTGATAATGGCAAGCAATTTTATCTAATACACTTTTTTCCCAGCAAAAATTTTCCATAAATTGGCTGGGTAATTCAACTGCATCCCATTCTACGCCGCTGATACCAGAAATATCTAGCACATCCATTTTGGTTAACATGTGATGTAGTCCATGGCCAAATTCGTGGAATAAGGTTAATACATCGTCATGCGTTAATAGTGATGGTTGATCTTTACTTGGCGGTGTAAAATTACAAGTTAAAAAAGTAACGGGCAATTGTAAGTCACCATTAAGCTTTTGATATCGACTGCACAAATCATCCATCCATGCACCACCATGTTTTTGTGGCCGCGCATATAAATCAATATAAAAATAACCAATGGCATGATTTTTCTCATTGTAAATGACAAAACATTTTACATCTGGGTGCCAGGCAGCAATATCATGCATGGGCTCGATATGAATATTATAAAGTTGTTCGACTAAGCTAAATAATCCTTTTAATACGTGTGCTTCAGGAAAATAAGGTCGTAACTCTTCACTATTAAAATCAAATAATTTTTTCTGTAGTTTTTCGCTGTAATAAGCAACATCCCATGGTTGTAGTTTATCAATAGCATCAACTTCGACAGCAAAATCTTGTAAAGAATTAAACTCTTTTTGTGCAAGCGGCGTTGCTAATGCTGCTAATTCATTGAGAAACTTCATGACTTGTGATGGTTGAGTTAACATTTTAGTAGCAAGAGAAAGTTCTGCATAATTACTAAAGTCGAGCAAGTTAGCCAACTCATGTCGAGTAGCTAAGATCGCTTGCATTATATTACTGTTATCAAATTTTTTATCGCTAAGATCTGATGCTCGGGTAACAAATGCAGTATAAATCTCTTGACGTAATTCACGGTTTTCAGCATAAGAAATAACTGCTAAATAGCATGGCATTTCTAATGTCAGAACCCATCCATCTTTACCATGTTGTTCCGCTTGATTTTTTGCATAAGCGATGACATGCTCAGGTAGGCCTGCTAATAAACGTATATCCGTAATTTGTTTCTGCCAGGCATGTGTTGCATCGAGTACATTTTCTTCAAATCGAGTGGTTAATTCAGCTAATTTTTTTTCAAGCTCTCGGAAAGTTATTTTCTTATCTTCAGGTAAATCAACACCACACAAATGGAAATCTCGTAAATTATTAGCAATGGTTCTACGTTTTTCAGGAGTGAATTCCGCAAAAAAATTACTTTCTGAAATTGCTTGATAAGCAGAATAAAGTGCTTTGTTTTGACCTAGGTCACTTTGATACTCGGTAAGCAATGGTAAACAGTTATTATAGGTATTACGAACTTCTTCAGTATCAACCACATTATGCATATGAGACAGTAATGCCCATTTTATATGGAGATTATTACTTAATTCATCCATGGGATGAATTAAATTGTCCCACGTGAATTCTTCGCTTTGAAGCAGGGTATTAATTTTTACTCGATTAGTTTGTAATAGTTGAGCAAATTCAGTTTGATAAGTTTTAATATCAAAATTAGTAAAGAATGGTTGGGTTTGCATTTTCTTTTACACCTATAATGAATTTTTTGAAAAGTTATTTTCGATTTAACAAGTATTGTAACACAGGTTGTGTTTGGGGATGTATGCCACGCCAAATGGAAAATGCTTCTGCCGCTTGTTCAACTAACATACCTAATCCATCAATACACCATTTTGCACCTAATGATTTCCCCCATTCTAAAAATACATTATGCTGTTTACCATATACTAAATCATAACAGCCACTATCTGTGGTAATACGACAGATAGGGAAATTTGTATCATCATTATGAAGACTTAAGGACGTTGCATTGATGATCAAATCATAGGGTTGTTGATTATTTTCATCCCAAGCGACAATATTAATTTCACCTAAATTAGCAAAATCATTGACCAAATCTAGTGCGCGTTGTTTGGTGCGATTAGTAATATATAGTTTTGCTGGTTGTTCTTTTAATAAAACAGGAATAATGCCGCGTGCAGCTCCGCCGGCACCGATAATTAAAATACATTTATTTGTAATATTAAATTTAATATTTTGAGTTAGATCGCGTACTAAGCCAATGCCATCAGTATTATCGCCAGTGATGCTTCCATCGTCATGGAAAGATAAGGTATTCACGGCTTTTGCCTGATTTGCTCGCTCGGTACATTGCGTTGCCAGGCGAAAAGCTTCTTCTTTAAAAGGTACGGTTACATTGGCACCTTTAAATCCTTGATCTTGCAAATGCTGAATACACATAGCAAATTGATTATTATCTGCAAGCACGGCGGTATAGATTAAGTCTTGCTGCGTTTGTGTAGCAAATAAAGTGTGAATGGTGGGTGACAGGCTGTGAGCAATGGGATTGCCAATAACAGCATAATGATCGGTCATAGTTAGTTCTCAGTTCTTAAAAAAGATAAATCATATGAGGGAGCCCTGTAAATCATATGACTTTTACTGTAAGAAGTAAAAATTTTATGTTAGATTAAGGTCTGTTTATCAACATGCCAACAGTTGATATTGTTTTTCGAAAAAATTGGCATCTTCCAATGCTAAAAATTAAATAAATAAGAGAGTAATGTTGTGAAGGTCGACTTAGATTATATTATTGTTTTTTCAATATATTTTATTATTGTCTTGACGGTCGGTATGATTGCCTCTCGTTATACTGAAAATACACAAGATTTTGTGTTGGGTGGACGTAAATTAGGCAGTTGGATTGTAGCTTTAGGGGCGGGTGCATCTGATATGAGTGGATGGCTATTATTGGGTTTGCCAGGGGCGGTTTATTTACTTGGTTTTAGTCAGATTTGGATGCCGTTAGGTTTAATCATTGGTGCGCTAATCAACTGGACTGTGGTGGCAAAAAGATTAAGAGTTTATACAGAGTTTGCTAATAATTCACTGACTATTCCCGAGTTTTTTGAAAATCGATTTCATGATAAAAGTGGTATTTTGCGCTTAGTAACTTCCATCGCCGTTATTGTTTTTTTCACATTATATGCATCATCTGGTTTTGTCAGTGGCGCAATATTATTTCAATCTACTTTTAATTTATCTTATCATGAAGCATTATTGCTTGGAGCTAGCGTTATTATCCTTTATACCTGTATAGGCGGATTTTTAGCGGTAAATTGGATTGATTTATTTCAAGGTAGTCTAATGTGGCTAGCATTATTAGTTGTCCCTATCATGACATTATGGGCTATGCATCATGGTCATTCTAGTGCTCCATTAATCCCGCTACATGATCGATTGCAGCAATTTATGGCAGCAAAACCATTAGGAATAATCGCCATTGTTTCATTACTTACGTGGGGGTTGGGTTATTTTGGACAGCCGCATATTTTAGTAAGATTTATGGCTGCAGAAAATCCAAATAACATACGACAATCAACTTGGATTTGTATGATCTGGATGACAATGTCATTAGTAGGTGCTGTTTTTACAGGGTTATTTGGCAAATGGTATTTTGCGGGTAGTACGTTATCAAATCCTGAGTCAGTTTTTTTGATGTTAGCTAAAGAACTTTTTAATCCTTTAATAACAGGAACATTATTGGCAGCAGTACTTTCAGCAGTAATGAGCACTATTGCTGCGCAATTATTAGCATCTTCAAGCTCCTTGGCGGAAGATATTTATTTTCGTTTTTTCAGAAAGGAAGAGACATCATCACAAGGTTTATTTTTAAATAGGGTTGCTGTCTTAGTAATCGCTTTAGCTGCTTTATATCTGGCTCATGATCCAAATAGCCGCGTCTTGACTTTGGTCAGTTATGCATGGGCAGGATTAGGTGCTTCATTTGGGCCTTTGATATTATGTAGCTTATTTTGGTCACGCACAACTCGCAATGGTGCTATTGCAGGTATTATTGTTGGTGGAGCTACAGTGATTATTTGGAAGCAGTTGGCGTACTTAGGAGGCATTTTTTCATTGTATGAGTTATTCCCAGCTTTTTTTGCTGGATTAATTACTATTTTTGTGGTGAGTTTAATTGATAAAAAACCAGATGAAAGTATCCTAAATAATTTTGAACAAGTTAGGCGCTGTTGACAATTCGCTAGGCTGAGGCAGAAAGACATGATTTTCGAGTACCGCAGCGCAGCATACATAGTAGTATTTGAGCAGCGGAACACAGAAAATCGAGGCTT
>JAGVJQ010000008.1 GCA_020051015.1 Gammaproteobacteria bacterium | reverse complement strand
CGTGCCGCTATGTTTTCTAAGTCTGACATCTTTTTCCCCTTTGATATCGCTATAGTACCGCTAAATGAATTTCATTTCTAGGATTAATTTGTAAAATTTTAGAAAAAGAATGAAATAAAGGATTGGCTCGATTGAATGAATACGATTTAATTTTGTCTTAAAATTAAAGACGTGCAAGGTAACATCTTGAAACGAGGCTATACTACATTAGCAACGGTGCTCGCTGTTATTGCCCTGCCATCTAATGTACTGCATTTCATATATTAGTCAATTAAACCATGCCAGAAATAGTTTGGATCATTATCATGAAACGAATAACAAATCATATTTGCCTACAAGATGAGCAGTTATTTGAAATTATATCATTAACGGTCTCGCAAAATGATCATTCTGTTTTTTTATTTTTAAATGAGAAACGAAATCTTATACCAATTAAAATTTTTAATGGATCATCTGATGATGATATTGAATTTCCTAAACATCCTGAGTATGAGGTTACTGCAACTAAAAAGTCAAAAATTAGTTTTCATCCAGATGGAGCTATTTTATTAGAAAACACGCTCAAGCGAAAAAGTAACAAAGCGATAAGGAGGCTTGGGTTAAGCTCTTCTCCACACTGGTTAATAAATTCTCCTATTTTAATTATGGATATATTTTTACCAACTAAAGATTATTTAAATGTTTCACGAAAAAAAATTAATAAATATGATTTGATTTTTAATTTAAAAGACATGCCTAATTATCCGCACAGATTGACAATATTCTGTATGTCTGACTTATGGTATGAACAGAATTTTAAGCAAGATAAAATATTTTATTCATCGTCTGAATTTGAGATGAAAGATTTTTTATCTTTTAATGAACTTACATGGGCATTTATATTTAGGCGGTCTAAAAATGATAATCTTTCTAATCTAAAATACTTCACATATTACTTAAATGGAAAACCTAATTTCCCGCATAATTGGCCTCAAGTTTTGCAACCTTTTAGAGATGCGAAAGGCCATTTAATAAATATAGTAAAAAAAATGTTAGGACATTATGGGGTCAAGACTTGAACCTTTGTGCTTTTTACACCAAAAATGGCGTGGGCCACATAAACTCTTGAGGGGTGAATTATGGAATTCAATATTTGGATTTTAAGTGATATACAAACTGGGCAAGATAAAGAAATTGTTTGGATGGATGAAAATCCTTGTGAATCTGAGAGATTAGATAAATCAACTTTTCTTCCGATATTTAAGCCAACAGGTTCAGAACCTACATCTCAAGTTAATGTACTGGAAAAAAAATGCCAAGCCAGAAAACTAATGGAAAACGAATATACAGTCATTGAGCCTCTCACTAAGTTGGGTGATACAGAGGCAATTAAAATAGGCTATAAAAAGCATCAATATGTACTTTCAAAAAGAGATGGTTATTCGTCAGTGGGGTTGCTAAAAAATTAGGAAAATCTGTCAATTTAACATCAATGGTATAACATCATACTCATAAGTAGTTATTAATATGATCAAAGCAATTAAATATTACTAAAAGAACTAATAATACTTAACTATCGTATGAAAAACCCATAAACTCATGCTCTGGGAAATTCATTATCACTGTACTATTGGGGAGATTAATATAATAAATGTTTTGTGAAGTTAAAACGACGTTGATATTCTTAATTTCAAATTTCTTTGGGTTATCGGTTTTGACTATTTGATTTAGGCCAAAATAGTTCGTACCGTTTTCCGTTACATATATATTAGCATTAAAGTAACCGCCAAGGTGACAACTTTTTAAAATGCCAGAAGTAAATCGGAGACTCGTATGAGCTAATTTATTTGCTACTATCGTACAGCTCAGCATAATAAAAATAATTAAAATTATGGTGTTTTTGTTTATTTGATGTTGCTTTATATCGGTTATGAACTTTGCACAAACTGCTGAAAATATAATTAACGCAGCGGTTATTACATAAAAAAGTATTAGATTTTGTTGTTGATACCACACTTTAGTCATAGGATAATAAGTTGCAGATAAGAGCCCAATCGACATCAATGTAATAAACATTAAAGCAAATAAAATGTTAAGAGAAGGTCTTTTTTCTATCACCCAATAGAAAGAGATATTTTTTAATAAGGAAATTGATATCCAAAGTACAAAAACAAATGAAAAATCGATTAATGAAGAAAGGAAATGTGCCAATAGTAAATATATAAGAAAATCTGTCATTAAAGTTATTATATATGTCAGCAAGAAGATTTGATTGGTTTGAGATTCAGTATTTGCAATGTTATTTTTTCTTGAAAAATGAGATTTAATCGCATAACTTATTCTTGTTTTAGTTTTTGGCGTGACATTTAAAAAAGTAATGGCGGGAAAAATCAAAGAAAAAGCTAAAGCTAACACAAAGAGAATACCGTAAATTCCTAGTATGAGTAAAATGTCAAAATTATTACTTGAAAGGATCAAGTTTGGGAAGTGATCCAGATATACGAAATAAACATAACAGCCAAAAAATATTCCCAATACATACAGCTCTTTACTGCAGAACACCGATAAAAGTTCGGTAAATAAAATATGAAACCATTCTTTGATTAAGTCTAACTGATTTGCAGGGGACAGCTCTTCTTGTATATTGTCTTGCATTTGAAGTTCCATTTCTAATGAATTATGCCGTATTCGTGTGTCTGATTTTCCTCAATATAAACACGGATGTTTGTTTTAGGTGGTTAGTATATGATTTGTTTTAAAAATGATCAAGCAATTGGTGGGGCTTTTATCTTTAAAAACTGCAATGAATAAGGGGAAATCACTATAAAGTGTAACATTTATAAGAAAATAACTTAATAAAAATCCTGTCTAATAAGAAAAAAGAAGAGGCGGGAAAACTCGTAAATTTCTAATATCTTGCAAAAAAGTATTAGACAGAAAATCTTGTTAATTTATTGATTTAATTTGTTTTTTTACATTATGGTCGTGGACTGAAAAACCTCGGCTCATTTTAGACGGCAATTGCCACTTTTTCTTTATTAGCCAATACACCCAAATAATCTGCCCAATGCTGCATCATCTTCCTCCGTTCTGGCAAATGTTCAGCATGATTATACGCAGTACGTATAGCGCTGCGCTCTGCATGGGTGAGTTGATGCTCTATGGCATCACGGTGCCATCCTTGCTCGTTTAACAGCGTAGAAGCCATGCTACGGAATCCATGACCTGTCATTTCATCTCTTTACTATAACCAAGGCGCCTTAGTGCCGTATTGACGGTATTTTCGGACATTGGATGGGTATTGCTGAGGATACCGGCAAATACGTATTTGCCGCTGCCCCCATGTTTTGAGAAAGAGCCAGAGCCTGGATATTATTAAAAAGAAGATGGTGGCTATGGGTGGACTCGAACCACCGACCTCAGCATTATGAGTGCCGCGCTCTAACCAGCTGAGCTACATAGCCATGATATGCAAAAGAGCGCGTATTGTGCTCAGTCAAAATTAATTTGTCAAGAGGTTGATAAAAAGATTTAGTACTATTGAAAAAGTATTTTCTTTAGTGTAACGATTCGGGCAATATAACTATATATAGGGTCGTATTGCATACGCCTGTTAGGACATAGCCAATGTGGATATCGGTTAATTAACAGTGATGTTTTAACAGGATGAATTTGTGATATTGGCAAGATGGGCGTATGCAATACAATCCTAGTAAGATAAGAAGATTTAGGCAATACTGTATAAAAAGTTTTCTATGGTTAATTTTTCCTTAAGGTAGCATGTCTTAAGATTAACTTATAGATAAAGGTTAATTTCTTAACCAGCGAGGTTAAAATTATGGCAAGTCCACTAAACTCAAATCAATTTGAGGGGGCTCGAAATTCAGATGAAGTATTACATCAAGCCACTGTACTTTGGGAAGCAAAGCAAGCGGTTGACATATCTGCTGTCTTACGTGCGGATTCTAATTTAGAAGAAAAATTTGCACACAAAGAGACATTGAAACAAAGCTTAGAAACAGTTCAATTTACTGCTCTAGATGTGGTTGAACAAGCAGATATGGTTAGCAAGGCTGCTCAACAAGTAGATACAAGCACAGTATTGGCTGCTGATCTTAATGGAGAAGAAAAATTTGTAGCAGCGCAACGCAAACAAAACTTAGCACATCGTTCACAGTTACTGAATGCATTAGATTTGGCAGTACCTTTCAATCATCCCTTTATAGACGCACAAGCTGCAGCAGTACAAGCAGCGGCTGGCAAAGCTAGTAGAGCGACAGTGAAAGAGGCTTTGGTTGCATTAGAAAAACGTGCGAACCAAACGTTTACCATGTTTAAGCCTGACGCTCCTAGCAAGACAGAGAAAAAATTTGATAAAGGGGATCTCCGCAAAATTAATATCAGGGCAAATATGGAAACTCCAGATTTAGGTGTATTAAGTGAGAGTGCTCGTGCTCGCGTAGAGTTAAAGCCGACAACGGCTACCCCTATCTCACGAAAACATTAAGATTAACCGCTTTCCTCGCTGAAAACGGGCTTCAGGCATAGATTTCCCTGAAGCCCTTTTTTCTTTATGGCATTGATATTCTCCAAAGGCTAAAAGTCTGGTAATCTTGTTAGGGTCTGTTTACGGCCCGCTAGGCTTTCTGCCCAGCATAATAAAATTGTAAATAGGCCTTAAGTTGATTCAGCACAAGGGATGTTGGGAATATGCGAAAAATATTATTGACATGTGTATTTAGCTCAGTTGCACTGGTTGGTTGCGGCTCAGGCGACAAATCGGATAAAACGAATAATAATTTTCAGCCTAATAGCCAAGTGCAAGTCATAGCGCCTTCGCAAATGGCAGCTATTCAGCAACAACAAGAATTTCCGCAAATAGCTAATGTGGCAGCCTCGCAACAATATGCTGCAGCAGATCAGACCAATGCCATGCCACAAACGACACTTTCTGATGATGATGGTTCTGGCACAACCTTGTCAGCAATGACCGATCAAACAATCAATACGCAACCAGCTCCTGGTGCGGCAAACAATAATGCAACGACTATTCCATCAGTCAATAATCCGACATTGCCAACGCCTGCGCCAAGTCAAATGGTAACGCCCAGCACTACTACCACAACGGTAACTACACCCACAAATTCGCCTGATACGTATAACCCAGATACCTATAATCAATCCCCATCAATGATGCCAGCAACGACGACAGCACCTGCCATCAATCCTATGAAGCCAAGTAATCAAACCAACGGGATGCCTGCATCAACAACGACGACAACAACTACACCAAGTCAAAACCAACCTATGATGCCAGCAACGCCTAATGCCACACCGGTGTCAGAACAATACCAATCGTTGGAGCCAGCGCAAACAACACAAAGTACTACCACAGTAAAACCAACAAATCCGTATGCAAATTTTGAAAATGTAGCAACGCCAGTGACATTTAGTAATTCGCCCTATAATCAGGCCTTAAAAGAATTTTCTAATGCACCACCAGCTAATGCACAGACTACAACGACAACCACAACTACCACACCAGCATCAGCCAAACAACAACCTAGTGGTAATGGTGCAATTTTAGCAAATCAGCCAGCTCCGGCAACAAATGGCAATAATAATACAAATAACACCAGTAATAATGGCAATGTTAGTAATACTGGGAATAACTATAACAATGGGAATACCCAATAAGAACATTTTTTTTGACAACCCATAAGAATGGATAAAAATATGACACGTGATTTAACTCCCGGTATGCGCTTTCGTCAAGCGGTCGATCAAGAACGACCATTACAAATTGTTGGTACGATTAATGCTTATACAGCGATAATGGCTGAAAAAACAGGTTACCAAGCCTTATATATTTCAGGTGCTGGCGTCGCTAATGCTTCATATGGATTGCCAGATCTTGGCATCACTTCCTTAGATAATGTGCTTGAAGATGTGCGCCGTATTACTGATGCAACGACATTGCCAGTGTTAGTCGATATTGATACCGGCTGGGGGAGTGCATTCAATATTGCACGCACAATCAAGCAAATGATTAAGGCCGGCGCCGCTGCAGTTCATATGGAAGATCAAGTACAGGCTAAGCGTTGTGGACATCGTCCAAATAAAGCGATAGTTACACAGCAAGAAATGGTTGATCGTATTGTCGCAGCAGTTGATGCGCGGACGGATGATTCATTTGTAATTATGGCGCGTACCGATGCTGTTGCTAATGAAGGCTTAGCGGCAGGCATTGAACGAGCGATTGCATATATTGATGCTGGCGCTGATATGATTTTTGCTGAAGCAATTACTTCATTAGAAGATTACAAAACTTTTACTGAAGCAGTGAAAGTTCCTGTTTTGGCTAATATTACTGAATTTGGTAAGACACCATTATTTACAGTGGATGAATTAAATCAAGCCGGTATTCGTTTAGTGTTATATCCATTAAGTGCATTTCGCGCAATGAATGCAGCTGCATTAAATGTGTATCAAACGATTCGAAATGAAGGGACACAAAAAGCATTAATTGATAAAATGCAAACTCGCAATGAATTATATAGTTTTCTGGATTATCAAGCTTTTGAAAATAAACTTGATGAGTTGTTTGCAAAAGAGAAATAAATAATGGAATACCGACCTGTAGGGGCGTATTGCATACGCCCATCCCCCATGAAATACCGACTTGTAGGGGCGTATTGCATACGCCCATTTTCTCCAGAATATAAACCATGAATTAATAATAGAAGGAAAACCCATGTCCCATATAGCAGATAACAATGAAAGACCATCTTTCGATGAAGAATTAGTGGATATTGTAAAATATGTTATGAGTTACAATGTCCGCAGTGATGAAGCTTATGATACAGCACGTCATTGTTTAATGGATACTTTAGGCTGCGGTTTATTGGCATTGCGTTATCCAGAATGTACAAAATTATTAGGGCCTGTTGTACCTGGCACACATGTGCCACATGGTGCGCGCGTGCCTGGTACACAATTTGAATTAGATCCTATTTTAGCCGCATTTAATATCGGTGCCATTATCCGCTGGTTAGATTATAACGATACCTGGTTAGCAGCTGAGTGGGGACATCCATCAGATAATTTAGGTGGCATTTTAGCTGTTGCTGATTATTTAAGCCGTGAACGTATTGCACAAGGTAAGTCACCTTTACACATGCAAGATGTGTTAACAGCAATGATTAAAGCACATGAAATTCAAGGTGTGTTAGCCTTGGAAAATAGTTTTAATCGCGTTGGATTAGATCACGTTGTGTTAGTGAAAGTTGCATCAACAGCGGTTATTACTGCTATGTTAGGCGGCACAGAACAACAAGTGTTAAATGCATTATCATTAGCATGGGTTGATGGTCAAAGCTTACGTACTTATCGTCATGCACCTAATACCGGATCTCGCAAATCATGGGCAGCAGGTGATGCTACTAGCCGTGCTGTGCGTTTAGCGATGATGGCAATGCGTGGTGAAATGGGTTATCCAAGCGTTTTATCAGCAAAAGGATGGGGTTTTTATGATGTTAGCTTTAAAGGCCAACGTTTTAAATTCCAACGTTCGTATGGTAGTTACGTCATGGAAAATGTGTTATTCAAAATTTCATATCCAGCTGAGTTTCATGCACAAACAGCGGTTGAATGTGCCATTAAATTATATCCACAAGTTAAAGATCGACTTGATGATATTGAACGCATTGAATTAGTCACACAAGAATCTGCCGTACGAATTATCAGCAAAGAAGGTCCATTGCATAATCCAGCAGATCGTGACCATTGTTTACAATATATGGCAGCAATAGGATTGATATTTGGTGAATTGAACGCTGATCATTATGAAGATAAAGTAGCAGCTGACCCACGTATAGATAGTTTGCGTGCGAAAATGAAAGTAGTGGAAAAAACTGAATTTAGCAGTGATTACCATGATCCAGAAAAACGTTCGATTGCTAATGCGATTCAAGTATTTTTCAAAGATGGTACTTCAACTGAACAAGTAGTCGTGGAATATCCAATCGGCCATCGTCGTCGACGTGCTGAAGGCATTCCAGTATTAGTTGAGAAATTCAAACACAATTTGCAAACTCGTTTCCCACGTCAACGTGCCGAAGCAATTATGCAATTATGTCAAGATAAAGCTCGTTTAGCGGCTACACCGGTCAATGAGTTTATGGATATGTTGGTTATTTAAAGTATTTATATCGTAGGGTGGATTAGGGCCGCGAGGCCCGTAATCCACCATCTCCAAGAGCAATGACGACCAAACCGATCTAACGTAGGGGCGTATTGCATACGCCCATTTATCAAACATCAAAAATCGTCTATCCAGTGTAATATTTTAAACATCACTATACCGATGGATTAGCCAGATCAGTCATTTGGCAAGATGGGCGTATGCAATACGCCCCTACGTTAGATCGGTGATTTCGCGGGAATGACAATGGAGAGTAGATTAGTACAGTCGTATTACATCCCTGCGCGAGGATATTTTTGAAACTCGAGTTCTAACTGATCAAATAAATTTACTATTTCTTTTGATTGAGTTTTTGCAAATTCCAACTCAGCTTCTTTCTGTGCAGGCGTTACCTTGTCACGAGCTTGTAAGTCTTTAACAATTTGAGAGCTTTCATCTATTATTGATGCAGCCACTTGTCGTGGTGTTAATCCCCATTGATTAGTTAGGTTCATTGAATGTTGTAGTGTTTCCCGGATAGATTTATCTTCTCCTGCAAGATCACAAAGTATCTGAAGTGACCCTACACGTCCAAACTCCACTAATTGATGTACTACATAATCGCCATTAACATCTGGTCTGAATAATAAATCTTGTAAAATACTTTTTTCACTTCCATCTAACTTATTGTTATTGGCAATATCAATAATTATTTTGAAAATTTCAGGAAACATCATGGCAACATGAAGAATATTTTCATCAGTATCTTCTACATTTTGGTAAGTAAGTCGCTTCTGAAGTTTTCCATGTTCTTTGTAATACTCTAATAAGAACCGTACATCTTGTGCTAAAGTTTGCAGATCTTGTTCTAAAAAAGCGGCGCCTTCAGGACAATATTGCAGAAATTTTTGTTTTGATTCTTCATTTTCAGGTCTTCTCAAAAAGTCATAATAATAAATGAGGCACTGCAGAGTACTATATTTAACGTCATCTATTTTTTTTTCTTTAGTGGCATCGTCTTTTACTCCCTTAACTTTAATAGCATTAATAATAGGGATTAATATATTGAGACGCTCTTGGGCTGGATCAGGAAGCTTAAACAGTTTGTCTGATTTTGGCATGATCTTATCCTCTTAAGTAAATATTACAACTCACTCAATCAACGAATCAATTTTTACCTCAGCATCACCTAACTCAACTTGCTCAATTTTATTAAAGCGACTGGTTATTTTGCTAGCTGAAGTTTGTACGTCATTCACATCAGTATGGGCTTGCTCAATATGTTTTGCAAGGGCATCCATGCGTTTTTCAAAACGGCCAAAATCAGCAGCTAAATAGCGTAAATGTTCTTGAATAATATGCACTTGCTTCCGTGTCGCTGCATCTTTTAATACCGCGCGTGCCGTAGTTAAAATGGCCATTACCGTGGTGGGTGATGCTAACCAGACGCGGGCTTTTTGAGCAATTTCAATAAGATCAGGATAATGCGCGTGAATTTCAGCAAAAATAGCTTCAGCCGGAATAAACATTATGGCACCGTCGGCTGTTTCACCTTCGATAATGTATTTATCAGCAATATCTTGGATATGTTTGCGAATATCTAAACGAAAACGTTGTTCTGCTGCTTTGCGATCAACGTCTGGTGAGGCATGATCCATCATCATTTGAAAATTTTCTAATGGAAATTTGGCATCGATAGCCACATTGCCTGTTGGGGCAGGTAAAAACAACATGCAATCAACGCGCTTGCCATTGGATAATGTGTATTGCAACGAAAAATTACTTTCAGGTAAAACATTATGAATTAATGAGCTTAATTGTACTTCGCCAAATGCGCCACGTGAACGTTTATCGGATAATAATTCTTGTAAGCTAACGACATTGGTTGATAACTCGGTAATTTTCTTTTGTGCGGCATCGATGACGGCTAAACGTTCCACAATGCGTGTGAATGTTTCGGTGGTTTTTTCAAAGCCATCATTTAATCGTTTATCTACTTGCTGGCTGATCGCTTGTAAACGTTGTTGAATATCTTGCGTGATATTTTGCATACGTTCATTTAACGTTCGTGTATGGTGACTGACATTATCTAACAATTGCTGTTGAATAGAAGCTGTGGTTTTTTGCAATCCCTCTTGAATCACCGACAAACTATTTAATTGTTGTTGACTATGCTGTTCGCGTGATTGAGTATTTTCACTAATGATAATTTCTTTAAATTGTTGAAATAATTTTTCCATGGCAAATTGTTGTGCCATTTGTTGTTTTTGTTGCTCTGATTGCGATTGCGCTAATTGTTGTTGTAATAGTTGAATTTGTTGTTGGCATTGGTTTAATAACATTTCTTGTGGCTGGATATGATGGGAAATATTTGATAACAACCGCCATATCATAACAGTAGATAATGCAATGGCAATTAAGATAACAACGTAATAAGTAATTTCCGCTAACATAGATAAAATTCCCAATAATTTGATGGATATTGTATACTAGCGACATCAAGATGTACAAATAATGAAACTATGTTAACCAAACAACAGCAATATATATTACAAGAAATGGGTATTCCCGTTTGGCAAGAACGAATTAAGCCAAATATCGCTACGTCAGAAGCAAATACTGAGGCGATAGCATCAAGTATGGATGTTTGGGAAAAGCTCAAACAAGAGGCCATGAGCTGTACCAAATGCCATTTATGTGGAACACGTACCAATGTGGTGTTCGGTGTGGGTAATCCACATGCTGAGTTGGTTATTGTTGGTGAAGCGCCTGGCGCAAATGAAGATCGATTAGGTGAGCCATTTGTTGGTAGGGCAGGGCAATTGCTGGATGCTATGCTGGAAGCTATTGATTTACAACGCAAAGATATTTATATCTGTAATATTTTAAAATGCCGCCCCCCCAATAATCGCGATCCCGCGCCTGAAGAGGTAGCCCAATGTACCCCTTACCTCGAACGTCAGATTGGATATATTAAGCCCAAGCTTATTTTAGCGGTAGGGCGTATTGCTGCGCATTATTTATTGGGTGTTGATACGGCTTTAGGGAAGCTTCGTGGCCAACGGCTTAAATTTGCTAATACTGAAACTGATTTATTTGTGACATATCATCCCGCGTATTTGCTCCGTAATCCGCGCGATAAAGCTAAGGCATATCAAGATTTATTACAGGTTAAGGCATTTTTGTCCTAAGGCCGGATTAGCATGCGGAAGCAGTTGAAATCTCTTCCCTTCTCATGTATCCTATGCGCTCATTTCGGAGAGGTGGCTGAGCGGTTTAAAGCGGCGGTCTTGAAAACCGTTGAGGGGCAACCCCCCTCCCAGGGTTCGAATCCCTGCCTCTCCGCCAATTCTAACTAGCATCCTAGTATTTGAGCGGCACAACACAGAAAATTGAGACTTTGTGTTCAGCATAGTAGAATAGACCTCTTTAGAAACTCGCTTATATGAGTCAAACACAAGGCGCATCGGAGCGGAGAACCGGAGCATACATGGCCGTCTGTGAGGATTCGAGCGCCGAAGCAACGCAGTGTTTGACCATAGAAGTAGAGTTTCGAAAGAGGTCTATTGTAAACAGATCCCTACTTAAAGAGCCAATATATTGATCACAGTCATGCTTGTTGATGAGCAAGATTTTGTTCGTTTGGGCCTGGAAAAAATCCTGAATGATGCTCAAGGAATAAAAGTAGTTGCTGAAACCCGTTCTTACGATGAAGCTATTAAGCTATTGCGTAATCAATCTCCCCATGTTGTTTTGCTTGATATTCATATGCCAGCATTGGCAGGATTAGATGCTTTACGTAAAATGTTACGTATCAATAATGAATTGAAAGTTATTGCGGTAACTGGCAATGATGACGATGCAATTCCAACCATGGTGTTTCAAGCCGGGGCAAGTGGTTTTTTAACAAAACGCGCTAGTGCTGAGGAAGCATTACGTGCTGTTCGTGTAGTTCATGCCGGGCAACGTTACTTAAGTCCTGATATTGCCCAACGATTAGCATTTAAGCGATTTGATGCACCGACAAAATCACCATTTGAAATGTTATCTGAACGTGAAATGCAAATTGCTGTCTTAATAGTTAATGGCGAAAGACCCTTGCAAATTGCGAATAAACTTTGCCTAAGCCCAAAAACGGTCAATGGATATCGTTATCGAATTTTTGAAAAGTTAAATATAGAATCCGATGTTGAATTAACTAAATTAGCAATTAAAAATCATTTGATCACTATCGATACGAAAGTTGATACCGCTGACGAATAGGTGATGACGATAATGTCTATACCACATGAAACAACCTGGTTATTTGATGCGAAAGCGTTTATCAAGACGTTGCCTAATCAACCGGGTGTTTACCGCATGCTCAACCATAAACATGAAGTCATTTATGTTGGTAAGGCACGTAGCTTGAAAAAACGTGTAGCAAGTTATTTCATGCGCCAGCATGATAGTCCAAAAACAACAGCATTAGTATCGCAAATTGCTAGTATTGAAATTACTATTACGCATAGCGAAAATGAAGCGCTTATCCTAGAAAATACATTAATTAAAGAATTACAACCGCGTTATAATATTGTTTTTAAGGATGACAAAAGTTATCCGTATTTATTACTAACACAAAGCACTTATCCGCGCTTAATTTCACATCGAGGTGAGCGACGTGCGGGCAATAAATATTTTGGCCCTTATCCCACAATGAGTACGGCGCGTGAAAGTCTACAGTTATTACAAAAAATATTTAAATTACGTAACTGCGAAGATACTGTTTTCCAACATCGCACTCGTCCCTGTTTGCAATATCAAATTCAACGATGTAGCGCACCTTGCGTAAATTTCATTAGCCCGGAAGCATATCAACAAGATGTGCGATTAGCAGAATTATTTTTGCAAGGTAAAAATCAAAAGATTGTTGATGAATTAAAAATAGCAATGGATAAAGCTGCCGAGCAACTCGATTATGAAAAAGCTGCACTACTCCGAGATCAAATAACTATTTTGCGGCGCGTACAAGAACAACAATATATGCATGCTGATACAGGCGATGTTGATGTGATTGCTGCTATGCAAATGTCGGGTGTGGTCGTTGTTGAATTACTAATGATTCGTAATGGTCAAGTCATGGGGAATAAAGCTTTTTTCCCGCAAATTCCAGTAGAAACCTCTAATGAAGATATTATTAGTGAATTTATCTCACAACATTATTTGGTTATGAATGAACCGCGCCCCATACCAAAACAAATTGTTGTGAGTGATGCTAATGAAGATATGGATTGGTTAGCTAATGCGTTAAGTGAACATGTTGGTCATAAAGTAACATTACTCTATCGTGTTCGTGAAGAAAAACGGCATTGGGTACAATTAGCATTAAAAAATGCTGAGCATGAGTTAAAAACTTATATTGCTGACAAAACACATATCAATCAGCGTTTTGTCGCTTTAGCTGAAATATTAAACTTGGCACAAATTCCAACACGATTGGAATGTTTTGATATTAGTCATACGCAAGGGGAGGCAACCGTTGCCTCTTGTGTAGTATTTAATGAACATGGTCCACTTAAAAGTGATTATCGTCGTTTTAATATTGAAAATATTACTGGTGGTGATGATTATGCGGCTATGCACCAAGCGTTACAGCGCAGATATACGCGATTGCAAAAAGGCGAAGGTAAATTGCCTGATATTCTAATCATTGATGGTGGGAAAGGGCAATTAACACAAGCTAAGCAAGTTTTGGCTGAGTTGGGCATTACGGATGTCTTATTACTTGGTATTGCGAAAGGGGTGACGCGTAAAGCAGGGTTAGAACATCTCTTTTTAGATGGCCGGGATGAGGCTATTGAAATAGCGCCTGATTCACCCGCTTTGCATTTATTGCAACACATTCGTGATGAAGCTCATCGTTTTGCCATTACGGCGCACCGAAACCGACGTGGAAAGAGTCGGCAAATCTCACCGTTACAAACTATTCCCGGGGTGGGGCCAAAACGACGACGTCAGTTATTACAACATTTTGGCGGCATTCAAGAGTTAAAACGTGTTAGTATTGATGAAATTGCAAAAGTAGAGGGAATTAGCCGTTCGATTGCAGAGCGTATTTTTAACACATTGCATCAATAAGCGATTCCTGTTAATGTCAAACTAATAAATTGTTGGAAACATGCATGAGCATTCCAAATCTTTTAACATGGCTGCGAATTATTTTAATTCCAGTATTTGTGTTACTTTTTTATCTTCCATGGCCATGGGCGCGGCTAACTACGGCTGCTATTTTTGGATTGGCCGCCATTACTGATTGGTTGGATGGTTATCTAGCCCGCAGTTTACAGCAAACCTCACGTTTGGGTGCTTTTTTAGACCCGGTTGCCGATAAATTAATTGTGGCAACGGCGTTAGTTTTATTAGTAGGTGGTGATCATTATCCTTATTTAGCGATTCCAGCTGCCGTTATTGTTGGTCGTGAAATTGTGATTTCAGCGTTGCGAGAATGGATGGCTGAAGTAGGGAAACGCGCAAGTGTAGCTGTTTCATTACTCGGTAAAATTAAAACTATTCTACAGATGGTAGCGATCTTATTATTATTAATTGGGCGCCCAAGTGCGCACCAATATTTCCCGCACTTAGGTTTAATTGGTTACATTTTACTTTATGTAGCAGCAGCCATGACGATCTGGTCAATGTTAGTTTATTTAAAAGCTGCATGGAAAGACTTGACAAGTTAAAAGAATTTGTCATAATATGCACCTCGTCAAGGTGCTATTTTTCTGTTTTCTCTATATTTTTCAAATAGTTAGAGCAGAATTGGAAATTAAATTTTTAAAAAAGCCTTGACACTAGTGGTTCTTTCTATAAAATACACCACTCAAAGCGGGAATAGCTCAGTTGGTAGAGCATAACCTTGCCAAGGTTAGGGTCGCGAGTTCGAGTCTCGTTTCCCGCTCCAATTTTCTGATAAAACGAATTAATGGTTTCTTGTAGATGGTAAAGATTGACACCGGCTGGGTGGCAGAGTGGTTATGCAGCGGCCTGCAAAGCCGTCAACGCCGGTTCGATTCCGGCCTCAGCCTCCAAGATTTTTTAAGGTTCGTTTTAGTGAGTTGGATAAATTAGTTTGTGCCTGATAGAGTAATATTTTAATTTATTTGCAGGCCCAGGTGGCGAAATTGGTAGACGCAAGGGACTTAAAATCCCTCGGGACTTATCCTCCCATGCCGGTTCGATTCCGGCTCTGG